>CBFHXS010000085.1:0-11679 GCA_965659845.1 Brumimicrobium sp. | reverse complement strand
AGATTAAAGAATCTGAACAGCAAGAGCAAGTAAATAATCAGATTCAGATATTATTGGATCAAGCTGAAGGTCTTAAGAAAGATAATGAGTGGAAGCTTGTAGTTGATAAATATGATGAGGCTCTTGCTTTAGATGATTCTCGGGATGATGTTCGGGACTTATTAGAGGAAGCAAAATTGAGTTTAGAGGAATGGAATAAGAATCAAGATCAACAAGCTAGATTTGAGAAATTAAAATTAGAGGGAGATCAGATGTTTGCCCAGGAAAAATGGAGCGATGCAAAAGTTAAATATGAGGAAGCACTTACGATTCAAGATGATTCCGATATTCGTTCAAATATTGAAGCTATCAATGAGAAGTTAGCTGAGTTGGAGTCTGAAAAGGAGCTAGAGGAACGGTTCAATAAATTAGTTGCTGATGCTGAGTCTCTTGAGTCGAATGAGGAGTTTGAAAATGCAATTGACAAATACAGAGAGGCACTTACTGTAAAATCATCTGCGGATATTGAGAATAAGATTGGTGAATTGGAGGATAAAATAGCGAATCTTGAAAAATCGGCTGAGACTCAAGAAGAATATGATGCTGCAATGAAAAAGGGCCAGGAGGCTCTTAGTCAGAAAGATTACGCTAGTGCAATTAAGTCTTTTGAAGATGCGTTATTAGCAATTCCAATGGATAAGGAAGCTACTCGTCTTAGGGATGAAGCTCAAGACGCCCTGTCTGATTTAAGAAGTGAAGAGGAGAAATATAATTCTTTACTCGAGAAAGGAGAATCGGCTCTTCAAAATGAAGAACTTGAAGAGGCTAAAAAGTTATACGAGGAGGCACAGTCAATGAGGCCTAAAGCTGCTTTACCTCAGGATAAAATTATTGAAATTGATGATTTACTTAGAAAGAAAAAAGAGGAACTCGAATCCTTAAATGAAGAGGAAAAGATAAATCAAGAGTATCAGAACAAGCTCGAACTTGCTGAAGTTGCTGCCGGAAATTTTAATTACGATGACGCAATTGATCATTTGAAAGAAGCTCTAAAACTTAAACCGGCAGAAGATTTCCCAAAGAAAAAAATTAAAGAGTATCAGGCGCTTTTAGATCAGATTTCAGCTCAGAATGCAAAGGAGAAGAAGTATAGCGATCTTGTCCAAAAAGCGGATGAAGCGTTTGACAATGAATCATACGAAGAAAGTATTGACCTTTACAATGAAGCATTAACTGTGAAGAGCAATGAGAGTTATCCTAAAACACAAATCGGAAAGGCTAAAGATGCATTGAAGGCAGCCGAAAACTTAGCCTTGAACAGAAAGTATAATGATTTCATAGACGTTGCTGATAAGTCCTTCGCAAATGAGGAATACAATGAAGCAATAGTTAATTATGAAAAAGCGCTTAAAGAGAGGCCAGGAGATCAATATTCTATTGACAAAATACAAGAATCAAAACAGATATTAGACAACTTAAAGACCGAAAAAGAGAATGCCGAAAAATCAAATTCAGAATATAATAAGTTTATTTCTGAAGCGGATGAGCTTTACGATCAGAAAGAATTCATTGAAGCTAAAAAGAAGTATGAAAGTGCTTTACAGGCCAAACCTAATGATCAATATGCTATCCGCCGAATTAGAGAAAGTGTGGAGAGTGCTAAAATAAAAGTTGATCAAGGGGATGAACTACGTTACCAAAAGATTCTTTCTAAGGCTGATGAATACTTTGGTGAAGAGAACTATGAAAAGGCAACTTCCCTTTATAAAAGAGCTTTGTCTTTAAGAAGCTATGACCAGTATCCTAAGGATAAGCTTGATGAGATAAAAGCGATTCAGAATGGAACGATTAAAACGAAGGAAGAGCTTGAGTATCTAGGTGAAAAAGAGAATATATCTATCATCGACGGAATGACACTGCTTGATAAAGCCGAAGATCAACGTGAAAATCTCAAACAAGAGAAAATTAAAAAAATTATAGATAAGAATGAGGGGCAGGAGCTAGATCGCAGGATTGTTGATAAATCCAATCAAGATGAATATACTAACGAAATAACAACCATTTATGATATGCGTAGCGAGCTTATAAGGGTAGAGCAAGATAATAAAGACAATACTATTGTTAAGATGGATGATCAAATGTTTTCTTTTGAGCAATTGTCTTTTCAAGAGAATAATTTTGATCGTGCTGAAATATTAAGAGAGAACGAAAAAGTTACCTATGTACTTGATGATTACAGCGAACATCATCAATCAAAATACGATGATCATAGTGAGGTTATTGAATCCCTTAAGATAATTCAAAAATCTAAAGATGATCGTGCGAAAGCAGAGACAGTAAAAGAGCGAGTAGGTGTTTTAAGCACTCGTGACCAGCTTGTTGAGATTCAAAATGATCAGGAACGCGAGATTTTACGTGCAGCTGAAATGAGAAAAGAAAATGAGGTTGAGATTGATGTATTACAGCAAAGTAAAGAGAATCGAGTGTTTGCGGAAAATGATCTTGAGTATGAAAGAGTACAACAAATGCAGAGTGAAGCTCTTTTGGCGGAGTTAAGAAGTCAGGAATCAGAGGAAGAGAAACAAGTGATTCAAGACCAATTGAAAGAGGATATTAAAATGCTTGAAGGAAAAATTCGAGATAAAAATAGAGATGAAACAAGTGAACTTTATGAAGAGCAGTTAAATGCTGATGCCGATTTGACAAGAAGGGAAGAACAATATCAAAAATCGCAGGAAGGAAATGATGTCCAAAGAATGGAGGCGGTTGAGAAACTGAAAATAGTAAAAGAGAATCAGGAAAAGGTAGCAATTGGAAGAGATAAGCAAGAAACGGAAGAGATGCAAAAGAATATTGAACACTCTGATTTCATTGCTGAAAAAGGATATGAGCAGTTAGATGAACATCGCGAAGATCAAGTGGCTTCTAATGAAATTGTCAAAGAAAAATCAGCTCAATACGAGCGTGAGGTGAAGTCGAAGTCTAATTCAAAAGGACAAAAGATAGAACAAACATCTGATGAAATTGAGCGCCTGAAGGTTAAGGAAGAACTAATTGTATCAGAAAAATCAGAATCTATTGATGAGAATGTAGAGAAGGTTAAAGGGGTAGAGGCTTCAATCAATGCAGGTGAAAACAAACGTCAAGAAGCACTTAAAGATGATAAATTAAAGTCGCAAGAATTACTTGATAATATTGAGGTGAAACAAACTTCTCATAAGGCTAAAATGGCGAACACTTTAGGAGATGATTTTCCAGAAGGTGTAACACAAGAGACTTATATAAGAAGAGATAAGGACGGAATACCATATAAAATTATTACTCGTCGTATAGTGGTTTCTGAAGGTTTTGGTGAAGTTTACATTAGAATTCAAACAAAAAATGGAATTACATACAGTAAAAATGATAGCGCTATTTCAGAAGATGCATGGATTAGAGCAACGGAAGATGCAAACCTTGTACAACACTTTTAAAATTCTCGTTTCTTTTTTAGTTTTCTCCTCATGTACTATTAATTCTAGTGAGGATGTATCAAAAAAAGATGTTTCAGCTAATCATCATAAAGACATATCTTCATCCTCAAAGAGCGCTTGGTATCTTAATGCTAGATCAATTCAAGGAAATGCACAAGGAACTACATTCGTTATTAAGACAAGTGATGATAGTTTAGTTGTATCTCCAGAAGAGGTTTCTGAGTTCTTCAAGTCTTTTGATCTCGAGTTATCCACTTATAAGGACAATTCATTGATTTCTGAATTAAACGATAACAGAATCACGCATCTTGATCTAAATGAAACTAAATATTTTAATACGGCTTACAGATTGAGCCGTGAGGTGGCAGAATTGACAGATGGTTCTTTTGATCCAACTGTTTTCCCTTTAGTGAAAGCTTGGGGTTTTTTCAATAACTTAGATGATAAGCCTTCTCAACAGAAGATTGATAGCATATTAAATTTTATAGGGTTTACGGATTCGTCTGCCTTCAAATTAAGTGCGGAAAACGAACTTGTTAAAACTGATATTAGAGCGAAATTAGATTTTAATGCAATTGCCCAGGGTCAGTCGGTAGACGAATTAGCAAAGATTCTTGAGGAACGTGGCCAAAAAAACTATTTCATCGAAGTGGGAGGGGAGATAAAAGCCAAAGGTGTAAACGATCGCAATACAGATTGGGTTATTGGTATCGATCAACCGACAGAAGATAATGATGGCGTTTCAAAACGTAGGATAGAGAACTTAATAGAAATTAATAATAACGCCTTGGCAACTTCGGGAAGCTATCGAAAATTTTATGTGAAGAATGGTGAGAAGTATAGCCATACAATAAACCCGAAAACAGGACAGCCTGTTCAGCATAACTTATTAAGTGTAACAGTTATTAATGAGAGTGCAGCTCTTGCAGACGCTTATGCAACTGCTTTCATGACCATGGGTATCGATTTAACGCTAGAGTTTATTGAAGAGCATGAAGAGCTCGATATTGATGTCTATTTATTGTTTGAAAATGAATCGGGTCGAATTGAACGGGCATTTTCTCAAGGAATGAATACATATTTTCAAAATCCTTAACTGATTTTGATTTCTAACTATACTTTCATATATTAAAGACATGAAGAAAAAGATACTGTCCGTTGTTTTAGCCAGTTTTATGTTTCTCCATTCTTGGTCACAAACACCTCAAAATGTTACTCAGTCAGGTGATGATAAGAATGAAAGTTTATGGAACTCAACATCAGCAATCATATTTGTAGCAGTTTTAATTCTGCTGTTGATTGTTGGAAGAGGTTGGTCAAAAAAGATCCATGAAAAAAGAGATGAACTAAGTAACAAGGATCGAGAATAGTTAATCTTTATCATCAACACGCAGTGTATGCCCCATTTTATCTCTTTTGGTTTCGAGATAGAATTTGTTGTGTTTGTTACTCTTGATTTCGAGAGCTACGTTGTCTACAACTTCAAGTCCATATCCTATTAACCCTGTTCTCTTTGTAGGATTGTTAGACATTAAACGCATTTTACGGACACCCAAATCTCTTAAAATTTGTGCACCTATACCATAATCTCTATGATCTCCTTTAAAGCCTAGTTTCTCGTTAGCTTGAACAGTATCGTAGCCTTCCTCTTGAAGTTTATAAGCTTTTAGCTTGTTCATCATACCGATTCCGCGACCTTCCTGATTCATATATACAATTACACCAGTACCTTCTTTTTGAATCATGCGCATTGCTTCATGAAGTTGAGGGCCGCAATCGCATCTACATGAACCAAATATATCTCCTGTCATACAGGAGCTATGAACACGTGTTAGCACATGTGAATTCTCAGTCCATTCTCCTTTGTATAGAGCAAGGTGTTCTTCACCTGAGTTTTTGTCTTTGTAAGCGACCATTTCAAAATCACCGAATTCAGTAGGAAGTTTAATTTTAACTTCACGTTCTACTAAAGTTTCTTTTTGAAGCCTATATTTGATTAAATCTTCAATGGTTATTAGCTTAAGGTCAAATCTTTCCGCAATATCAATTAATTGCGGTAAACGAGCCATCGTTCCGTCTTCATTTAATATTTCTACAATAACTCCTGCCGGATCAAAACCAGCCAGTCTCGCAAGGTCAATCGACGCTTCTGTATGACCAGCTCTTCTTAATACGCCGCCTCTTTTAGCGCGCAAAGGAAATATGTGTCCTGGTTTTCCTAGCTCTTCAGGCTTGGTATAGGGATCAACTAAAGCTTTGACAGTTTTATATCTATCTTCTGCGGAAATCCCTGTTGTACAACCGTGTCCGATTAAATCGATTGATACCGTAAATGGAGTTTCATAAGCAGCTGAATTGGACTGAACCATTAATTCGAGACCTAACTCATCACATCTATCTTCTACAAGAGGAGCACAAATAAGTCCTCTACCATGTGTAGCCATAAAGTTGATTACTTCGGGCGTAACATTTTGAGCAGCAGTCACAAAGTCACCTTCGTTTTCTCTATCTTCATCATCTACAACGATAACTATTTTACCGTTCTTGATATCCTCTATTGCTTCTTCTATGGTATTCAGCTTTTCCCGCATATTGTGTAATTCTGGTGCAAAGGTACGACAATCTTAATATCTTATAAAGTTAAACACCGATGAGTTCAATAAGTTCTTTCGATACGTTGTACCAATTATAATTTTCTTTTATAAATATTTTCGCATTTCTAGCGATTTCCTGACGTAATAGTTCATTTTTCAAAAGTTTTTGAATTTGATGCGCAAACTCCTCTGAATCATCAGCAATCAGTATTTCATGGTCTGGTTTTGCCTGTAATGCATTATTAGCGAGCGTTGTCGTAATACACGGAATTCCGATAGCCATTGCTTCCAATAGCTTATTTTGTAAACCCGTACCTAAGAACATAGGTGCAACAAAGATCTTGTGTGAACCATAATATTCTTTTATATCCTCAACAAATCCGGTAATAATAACATGATCAGTTTTTAATGCTTCTACTTCTTTTGAAGGATTTGCTCCGGCTATTGTAACTGTTCCAGTTACTTCTAATAATGGTAAGACTTCCTTTACGATATAATTTGAGGCAGTTATGTTCGGAGGGTAGGACATATTTCCTGTAAATAATATGTCTCGTTGCTCAGCTGAATCTGTTGAATAATGCAGAAATGATTCATCGACACCATTTGCTATGACTCTGATTTTATCCCTTTCTTTGTGAAAAATATAGTTTTTATCTTGTTCAGAAATAATTGTGTGATATTCAAAGTAATTAAAGATTGCATTCTCATATTTCAGGAGTCTTTTAAATTCCTTTTCAAAAATCAATCTAACGAGGCCTTTGGCTTTCTCAGATCGTCTTTCTACTCCCTTTGAGAGGGCATCCATGTAGTCAATCGTTTTGGGACAGTCATGGTAGTTTTTAACATATTCTGCAGACCTTATCAATTGACAGTAAATATGATCCGGTTCAATCTGCTCCAGTAGCTTTTTGATCTTTCTATGAATTCGACGATGATAGAAATAGCCAATTTGTATAGGGCTTTCACCAAATAGAGTTAATCCAGCACCAAACCATTTTTCAAATTTTCCAATTTTGTATGAATGAATACTTTTACAAAATTGAGATAATTCTTTTCGGTCTTCATAACTTATGTTGTGCTCTGTAGTGGATATTAAATGTACATTGTAGTGCTTGCTCAGTTCTTTAATTTGGTAATATGCGCGCAACTTATCACCTTTTTCCAGAGGAAAAGGAAAACGTGATGTGATCACTACAAGTTCTTTATGTTTCTTTGATGAATGCAATGAGTCTTCTAGTTACTTTGTCTTCACCAAAATTATGAATAACAAATTGTTTTGCATTTGAACCGAGCTTCTTTCTCAATTCTTTACTAAGTGATAATTCATACATGGCAGACCTGTATTCCTTCGGTTCATCAGCAATGATAACATGTTTTCCATTTTCTACAGGCACACCACGAACCCCTTCTGTAGTAGAGATAATAGGTTTTCCCATTGCCATATTTTCGAGTAACTTGATCTTTATTCCACTACCAGAGAGCATAGGGATTAAACATATACCATGTTGATCTATAAAATCTTTCGCATTCTCTATTTCTCCATGGCAAACAACTGATGGATGTGTAATTTCTCCTTTCTTAAGCGCTTTACCAGCTAAATGTAATCGTACGAACTTTAATCCTTGCATAACCACCTTGTCCAAAAGCCATTGAACCCCTTCTTTATTTGGTCTCCAGTCCATAGCACCTAAAAAATAAAAGTCATTCAATTCATAATTGGGTAGATCAAAGTCTGTTTTTACTGCTGTTGGAATAGCTGTTACGTTAACTTTAGGAGTGAACTGGTGGAAAAACTTTGCATCTTCTTCAGAAATAGCAATAATTCCATCTAATTTTTTCAATTCATTTAATTCGAAGTTTCTCAGCTGATCACTTAATTTCTTGAAATACCATTTCTTTAGAAAAAAAGATGCCTGTTGACTTAATTGTTTCCAAATTTCGTGTTCAACGTTGTGCGCTCTAAGAATTACTTTGCATCCTTTATTTAGAAATAAATCGAGATAGGGTATAGTATATATGCTTTCAAAAATTACTGTATCATAAACATTCTGATCTAGTAATTCAATTATTTTCTTCTTCAGCCTTTTATCCTTGAATCGGGCAATGTTGTATGATTTGTTTTTGAGCATATAAAATGCTGCTCCGAGAAGGTCAGTTCGAGTATTGATCTTTACATTGGATATTTTCATCCGTTTTACCCAAGAGGCTGGGTATTTACTTTCGTTAAATGGATGCTTGATAGTACTGATTGTAAGATGATGAACTTCTGTATTTTGCGCTAAAAGTAAAGATTTCAATGTGCTGCTGATAGCAACACAACCTCCATCTCTCATAGGGAAGGCTGGCTTGTTTGAGAAGTGCAAGATCTTCATCATTTTTGCGTTCTTTTCTTCCGTTTAAATATCTTTGGTAGCTCTACAACGCTTTTATCATTCGCAGCACTGATCATTAAGAAAACTGCGAATGGTGCCAGTATCATGCTTGGACCCCACATTCCAATAAATGGTGATAGAATCTCACTTTTTACCATACTGTCACCTATACTGATTAAGACAAAGTAAATCATGAACAACAAAGCTGCAATAACAACAGGTGCTCCAAAACCTCCTTTTTTGACTATAGCGCCTAGCGGTGCTCCAATAAAGAACAATATTATTATGCTGAAAGATAAGGCGAATTTACGATGAAATTCAACTTCAAATTTCCGTAATGATTTATACCTCGACTCTTCAATGTTTATTTGACCTTCCAGAGAATTGATTTTTGTTCTTAACTGAGACTTTAGATGAATATATGCTTTGATACTATCATCTTTAGACATATTTGAAGTATGAATTATACTAATTTGATCGCTAGTGTCCTGAACGATTGTATTCTGTTCTAGGCCGAGTAAACTATCTTTTTTCTTTTGAGTAAGTAACGGATTGATTGAATCAATTATTTTTGTAATGCTGTCGCTTTGAAGCTGTCTAGAATAGTTTAAAGACTGAAAAAACTCGTGTTTCGAGAGTGTGCTAAATGTAAGTGATTTGGATAATTCCTTATAGTTTTGCTTTAATGAATCAACAGTTTCTTCAATTTGAAATACATTCAACATCTCATGATCATCTTTAAACAAATCCTCTCTTGATCTTTTCAGATCAAATCCAGAGATATCCATTTTATACGTGGCGGCATTGAACTCAGATTTTCTGCTAGGGAATGTCCTTTTATTGAATTTACCGTCTTCATTAAGGTAGTTAGGAGATTTTTTTAATTCCTCAATTACATTGCCTTTAAAAAGTTTAAAGAATAAAACATCTCCGTTTGTTGCTCGGTAAAATTCTCCAGAGTCCGCCACAATAGTTTTTAAAACATCTCTTTCTCTTCTGTCGTGAATAATAATGTCTTTAAATGAATTGTTACTACCCGTTCCAATTTTGATGCTAAAACCATCAATTTCTTGAGTATAAGAGCCAGGAGTTAAAAAGCTCGTCATTTTCTTTTCCTGTATATCCCAAATGATAGAATGCCATTTATAATTCGCTCTAGGAATGATGTAATTCGAAAAGTAGAATGTTCCTAAGGCTATGAAAATTACAATAATAGTTAAGGGTCTAAGTATTCTATAAATAGAGAGCCCGCTGGCTTTTAAGGCTGTTAGTTCATTGGTTTCTCCTAAGTTTCCCATAACGATGAGAGAAGATAAAAGTATCGCTAATGGTAGTGCTAATGGTAGAAGACTCGCAGAAACATAAAAGAGAAGTTCTATGATGATACTCGTATCCAATCCTTTGCCCATCAGATCGTCTATATACTTCCATAGAAACTGCATCACGAGCATGAACATCGAAATGAAAAACGTCGCAGCGAAGGGACCAATGAAGGATTTTATGTAGAATATACTGAGTTTTTTCAAAACCTTTTATCTCATCTGCGAATGTACTTATTTCCTTTCAAACGTATGGATTACTCAATTATTGAATTATCGCAGTGCAAAAGTAATTTTTAACTGTAGACGAATTCATATATTTGCAATAAGAGAAATGAGAATATTAGTTACTATATTATTCGTCTTTGTTCACGTCTGTATTTTTTCGCAGAAAGCTGAATATGAGATGCGTGTGAAGCCCTCGGAAGTTCCTTTAAAAGCTCTCGAGTGGATAGATAAGGTGGAAATTGATAAGAAAAACCCTAAATGGTTCGCTGAAAACACATCGGGAAAGAAAAGTTTCGAGATAAAGTTTGTCCACGATCATCAATTGTACAGTATTGAATTTGATTCCATTGGGAATATTGAGGATGTTGAAATCTTGAAAAAGAAGAAGGATATTGTTAAGACTGTACTCGAGGAAATACAGCAAGAGTTAAAAGCGAAATATGATAACGTAAAGATCGTTAAAATTCAATTCCAATTCACAGATACTTTTGGTGAAAACGCTTTAATCGATTTCATAAATGAGAGTGCTATGGAATATGTAGAGCTGAATTACGAGATAGAGTTTGAAGGGAAAATAGAAGGTGTTTGGAAGATGTATGAGGGGACATTCTCTAGACAAGGGACTTTACTCTCAACGCGTGAAATTGTTATTCGCTCAACGGAAAACTTAAATTATTAATGAGGACGATTTTACTCATTAGCTTTTCATTTATGGTAAGTTTTGCAAGCTTATCTCAGCGGACCTACTCAGGTTTTTTTCCAGAAGCTGCAATTTCTAAAAAGCTCGGCGAATCTTGGAAGTTAACTGCTAAGATAGAGTCACAGCATATTTTATTTTCAAATGATGCATTTTCAAATAATGAGTTTCGTTACGAATATGATCGAACGGACTTTCAGTTCTTTATAGCGCGTAATTTGACGTTACGAACTAAAGGAGCGATAGGATATCAGTATAGAGTAGGAAATAATGGACAAAATTCGCATAGAACAATTCAGCAAATCGGTTGGCTTTCGAGTTTCCGAAATGATCGACTAGGTCATAGAGTAAGAACGGATCAAACCTTCTTCGAGGAAGGTGTTAGTTGGCGAATTAGATATAGGGCGTCTTCGGATATTCCTTTGAATGGACAGCAACTAGATCCTGGTGAGAATTATTTAATCGCTTCCAATGAAATCATTGCTGAATATTTAGCCAGTGAATTTGGAGTAGAAAATCGATTTGTTGGAGGAGTAGGATGGTATTTCGAAAATAAGAATAAGTTTGAAACGTCTATTGATTACCGCTTGGACCCTATAGTTACATCTCCTCAGAGAAATCGAATCTGGTTTAAGTTTAGTTTTTACGTTAACCTTTAATGAATTGTCTTTGATGGAGCCCTGATGAATCGTGGGCTCTCACAAAAGCTACGCAATCAAAGATTGCTTGTTTTGCCTGGTTGAGAAGAACTATCCAACTATTAACATCGCTTGGTATGTACTTCTCACACCTGTTTAAGGAATAAAAAAACTCCCCAATTGATTGGAGAGTCTTAGTTTAGGATTGTGGAGTCCCGATGGTTCGGGATTCTCACAAAAGCTACGCAATCAAAGATTGCTTGTTTTGTGGAGCTGGAGGGGTTCGAACCCTCGTCCAAACAATGAAACGATCAGCTTTCTACATGCTTAGTTTGTAATTAGTTTTTCGATCATGGAACGGACACAAACACCCTAACCA
>CBFHXS010000084.1:0-11798 GCA_965659845.1 Brumimicrobium sp. | reverse complement strand
CTACAGCAGCTAATCCAGTCATAACTATTTGTTTTTATAAAGATTACACATTAATGATGTTCAGACACCGCTGCTCCAATGAACAACGCTGACAACATCGTAAAAATAAACGCCTGTAAAAAGGCAACTAACAACTCTAATACATTAATAAATAACGCCATTGGCACTGATAGGAATCCCCATGCAGCACTTTGGAAGGTAAATATTATACCCACCAATGACAAAATAATAATGTGACCCGCAGTGATATTCGCAAACAGACGAATCATCAGTGCAAATGGCTTTGTAAATATTCCAATAAACTCTACTGGGATCATTATGGGTAACAATGCTTTTGGAACACCAGGTGTTGCAAAAATATGCTGCCAATAATGTTTGTTACCAGAGATTAATGTCAAAATCAATGTGAATGATGCTAATACTAGTGTAAAGCTGATGTTACCTGTTAAGTTAGCGCCTCCCGGGAAAAGCGGAATTAAACCTAGTAAGTTATTGATCCAGATAAAGAAAAATACAGTCAACAAGAAAGGCATAAACCTCTTGTACTTAGCTTCACCTATATTCTCTCTCGCAATATCATCACGAATGTAAACCACAAAAGGCTCAACAAATTTAGCTAATCCACGAGGTGGGGCTAAACCTTCTTTTTCGTCTTTCTTGTATGTATTAACAGCGGCCTTTAGAATGATAAACAACACTATCGCAGAAAAAAGTAATGCAAAAACATTTTTTGTTATTGAAAAGTCTAATGGCTTTGCATTTGTTGGATGCCCATCATGAAAATCGAGAAGACCCGCTTCATTTAATTTGTAAATCTTTTCGTGGTAAATTCCATATCCAAGTTCTTCACTTGCAATGTAATGTTCATGCTCACCTTTTTCGTTAGTAAACTCAATGTGATTACCGTGATAAAGTTCAGACGAAAGAAAGATCTTGAGTCCGCCGTCTATTAAAATAATAGGCAAAGGAACGGATATGTGCTCCTCATGACCATCTTCCCCTTCTAGCGTGAGAATATGCCATTCATGAGCGTCTTTGATGTGATGCATGATCATCTCGTTTACATCAACCTTTTCGCCGTCTTCGCTACTACTTGATAATACAGGAGTGGAAACCAATAGGACCAAACTCCATATGAATGCCTTAAGCGTTGTATTCAACATTATTCTCACTTTATAAAAGAATAGTTCTGTTCAAAATTCGGGGCAAAGGTATATAATCTTTTACAAAGGTCAATGTTTTTTATTTGGTTTTAAACAAAATTTCATCACATTGACTTAACCCACGAATAACAGAGGCTTTAACTCACTCATTACGGATTGTTTACATTGGTGCGATAGAGGGTGATCTAATGGCCTTCTTTCAATAATTCAGGAAATTTTCTTTTGAACTTATTCAATCGAGGAATAGATACACTTCTCACGTATGAGTTGTTTGGATTATTTCTTTCATAGTTCTGATGGTATGCTTCTGCTTTATAAAACCCTTTTAGCATAGAAACTTCAGTAGTTATTTCAGAGTACTCTCCTTTTGCGAGAAGTTCCTTCATGTATTTCAAAGCTAATTCTTTTTCCGTGTCATTTCTATAGAATATAGCGCTTCTGTATTGTGTGCCTCGATCTGGCCCTTGTTGATTAAGAGTGGTTGGATCATGCGAACCGAAAAACACCTTCAATAGCGTCGGGTAATCTACCTTTGTTGAATCATAATGTACAGCGACAGCTTCTGCGTGATCCGTTCGTCCCGCACTAACTTCCCCATATTTCGCAGTACTTTGTTTTCCTCCGCTATAGCCTGATACAACATCTCCAACACCTTCTACGGATTCGAAAATGGCTTCTACACACCAAAAACAACCGCTTGCAAAATACGCAACTGCATTTGTTTTAACATTTGTAGACTCTAAAGTTTGGGATTTCTCCTGTGAATCGAGAGTGTTTGCGCTGCAGCTTAAAATAATTGATACCGTAAAGATTAAAGAGAATAACTTATACATGTCTTTTCTTTTATAAACGTATGAAAGGGTCATTTGGTTTTATTTGAGGTGTAAAACTCATCATATCGTATCAATTGTTCTAATTTAGTCCTTCAGACAATTTTATCCATGAAATCAATTCCTTCCTTTTTATTTAGCTTAATACTTATCACATTCATAAGCTGCCGTGATAAAGAAGTAAAAAACTCATCTACATCAAACAAAAAAATCGAACTTAATGCCAATGTCAAAATGAATGGGGCCGATTTAGAAATGCCGGTTAAGGCATTAAACGACTCTTCATTTCACGGGCTTGAATCCATGAATGTTGAGTGGATTGGAATAATCCCATACGGTTATACTCGCGAAAATTCTTCAGAAGTGAAATACGATTATCCCTTTCAGTGGTGGGGAGAGAAGCCGAAAGGAGTTATCAAAACAATTGAACTCGCTAGAAAAAGAGGAATCAAAATTATGCTGAAACCTCACGTTTGGATTTCCGGCGAAGGATGGCCTGGAGAATTCAAATGTGACACGGATAAGGAATGGGAAATGTGGGAAAGTTCATACTATGATTATGTCATGAATTTTGCGAAAATTGCAGACTCTTTTGATGTCGAAGTTTTTTGTATTGGAACTGAGTACCGTTTAGCGGTTAGAGAAAGAGCCTCATTCTGGGAGCGCTTGATTGATTCAGTGCGCACTATTTACAACGGTAAAGTTACCTATGCAGCGAATTGGGATAATTATGAGAAGGTTTCGTTTTGGGATAAGCTTGACTATATTGGTATCGACGCGTACTTCCCAATAACAGAAGCAAAGCATCCTCAGCCTGAAGAATTGAAGCATGGATTTGAAAAACTATCTTTTCAGTTAAAACAGTTCAGTGATTCGTGTGACCGTCAAATTCTATTCACAGAATATGGATTTCGAAGTCTGGATTATTCAACATCAGGTTATTACAAATATCAAGTTGATGAATTATCCACCAACCCAGAACTTCAAGCCGATGCCTATGATGCCTTTTTAGCTGTGTTCTGGGAAAAGTCCTGGATCAAAGGTGGATTTTTCTGGAAGTATCAGTTCCGGTCTGAATCTGAACTTGGTGGAATAAAGAATAACAGATATACTCCTCAATTCAAGCCTGCACAAAAAGTAGTTTCGCACTACTATGGTAAAATTGAATAATCTAGTATTATAGTCTGTCAAGCCAATAATTAAGCTCAAAAACGAAGATTCACTTAGAATCGATCATAATAATTTCAGAAACTCAAAACGACATTTCAGCAATTGAATCACTATAAAAAAATTGATTATTAATAAGTTAGAGTTGAATTTAAAAACTAAGAGTTATGAAAAATTTAAAGAAGTTTGAAGCAAAAGCGGTAAAAAACCAAAACACAGTAAAAGGTGGGGGTAATAGGGGGACAACTCCAGGTGGTGATTGGAATGATTTAGAATCTGTCAAAGAAGAATTGTTATCTCAATTATGCAATCAAGGTTAATACTTACTTAAGCATAATTAATAAGACACATGATATCAGCGCATTATTCAGACTCGAGTGATGCGCTTTTTCATTTTAGAAAAACCTATTCTGAGCAGACCTGAATTAGACAGTCTATCGAAAAAAATATAGTCAAAAGTTACTTTACGTAAATCTGACGGACACAAATACTTATTGTAAAGGGCTATCCGTTCATTTTTATTTAATTTAGGCAGTTCATATGCGAATAGCCGTCAATACTCGATTCTTGCTTCAGAATAAAATGGAGGGTTTTGGATGGTATACGTATGAAACCATCTCAAGAATCGTTGTTCATCACCCGGAACACGAATTTGTTTTCTTTTTTGATCGTGCTTTTGATAAGAAATTCATTTTTGCTGAAAATATAAAACCGATCGTTCTTCAGCCACCGGCAAGACATCCTTTACTTTTTAAAATTTGGTTTGACTATTCTGTCACACGTGCACTGAGAAAGTATAAGTGTGATGGTTTTATATCGCCTGATGGATATTTGTCTCTTAAGACAGAAACTCCTCAACTGGCAGTCATTCACGACTTAAATTTTGAACACCATCCAGAAGATATTCCTAAAGGTGCATTGAACTATTTGAAAAAGTATTTTCCGAAGTTTGCTAACAAGGCAAGTCGTATTTGTACTGTGTCAGAATACTCTAAGCAGGATATTATAAATACCTACAATATAGATCCTCATAAAATTGACGTAAGTTACAACGGTGTTTCTGATGTGTTCAAACCGATCTCGGAACGTGAAAAGAAAAGTGTTCAAAAGGAATTTACCGATGAGAAACCATACCTGCTTTTCGTTGGAGCTATCCATAAACGCAAGAATCTTACTCGACTATTAAAAGCGTTTGAACGACTCAAAAAGGAGACCAATCTACCTTATCAGCTATTAATTGTTGGAGAACCGATGTGGAATTCTCAACAAGTAAAAATTGATGAATCATTAAAACCTTATGTTTCATTTACTGGTCATCTGCCCCTTGAAAAACTCGCTTCAATCATGGCGGCTGCCGACATTTTTACTTTCGTAAGTTACTTTGAAGGGTTTGGGATTCCACTCCTGGAAGCAATGCAGTCTGGAACTCCCGTTCTTGCAGGAAATAAAACTTCGCTACCTGAAATAGGTGGAGATGCAGCGTTTTTCTGTGATCCTTTTGATGTTGATGATATCTATAAGAACTTACTTCTTTTGCTTAATGATAAATCTCTTCAGGAAAACTTGAAACAAAAAGGATTGGAACGTGCCAAGGAATTTTCATGGGACAAATCTTCAAATCAACTTTGGGAATCTTTTGAAAAAATGATGAAATCCATTTAACAAAAAAAGAGCGACTCAACGAGCCGCTCTAATCGTAATCATAAAACTGATAAAACCTTACACCTTGGATTTTAATGTCCATCCGGCTTTCCTGTATACCCAAACTTTCAATCTCCATAACGACAAATACATCGCTGGAATGATTACAAGCGTCAGGAAAGTTGCGAATGTCAATCCATAGATAATCGTCCATGCCATTGGAGAGAAGAACATGTTGTTATCTCCACCAATGAAAATATTCGCATCGTATTCTGTGATCAAACCAATAAAATCAATGTTCAGGCCAACTGCCAATGGAATTAGTCCAAGAACTGTTGTAATCGCAGTTAATAATACTGGTCGTAGACGAACTTCTCCACCTCGAATAGTCGCGTTCAGCACTTCTTCATCAGAAAGCTGTTCGTCTTCTTTTAAGTCTAATTCTTTACGCTTATCCTGACGTATCAAATTCGTATAATCAATCAATACAATCGCATTATTCACTACTACACCAGCAAGAGATATAATCCCAATCATTGTCATGATGATCACGAATGTCTGACCACTTAGGATCAAGCCTAAGAAAACACCAATCAACGATAGTACTACCGCAAATAAAATGATAGAAGGTGTTGAATAGGAATTAAACTGTGTTACAATGATCAAAAGAATCAAGAACACTGCTATTAACAGGGCACGACTCAAGAAAGCCATTTCTTTTGCTTGCTCTTCTTGCTGACCCGTGAAATTATAATTCACGTTTTCCGGAACTCCTCCTGATGCTGAAAAATCTAACATTTTCTCTTTCAGTTCTGCAACAACCTCATTGGCATTGTATCCTTCAGACACATCAGAAGTTATGACAACCATTGGTGTTTGATCTTTTCGAACTACACCCGTGTAAGAAATATTCTCCTCTGGATCCTTGATCACACTACGTATTGGAATGTTCAGCAATTGACCTTTGTTGTTTCTAAACATCAGTTTTTGATCTAGCAATGCATCTAAATTATAACGATCTTGTTGCTTGAATCGAATTACCATATCATAATTCTCTTCGTTCTTCGTATATGTAGCTACATCCTGACCTAGAAGTGCTTTACGAATGGCCATTCCTATCTGACTCGTAGATGCATTCAATCTTCTTGCTTGATTTCTATCAACTTCAATTGGAATTTCAGGTCGAGTCGCCTCAACGTTAAGCTTTAACTCATCTACACCCTGAACCTTTTGTCTATCCAGAAATGTTTTGATCTCTGTTGCGGTTAGAATAAGACCTTTATAATCAGGATTTCCTAGATTAGTTAATTCAATATTAACCGGAGGCTGCTGCGGAGGACCTTCGGAGTTTTTCTGAATTGATACCTGTACATCCGCTGGTAAAGTGCCCTTCAATTCTTCTTGAAGTTTACGGAGTAAATAACTGGTTGTATTCACAGAGTCTCTATACTCAAATTCAGCAAAGTTGACTGTAATCCTTGCCTTGTGCGGGCTATCTCCCATACCTGGTC
Organism: Brumimicrobium sp.; assembly: GCA_965659845.1. Classification (GTDB taxonomy): domain Bacteria; phylum Bacteroidota; class Bacteroidia; order Flavobacteriales_D; family Crocinitomicaceae; genus Brumimicrobium. The sequence continues at coordinate 5,486 of CBFHXS010000084.1, read as the reverse complement.
CTTGAGAAGGATCACCTGTACCTTTACCAACTTGCGAAATGATGGACTGAATGATCCACTCATCTTTCGACTGACCAACTGTGTCCTCTAGGTAAGGCTTCAATATTTGATTTACCTTATCCTCGAGAATTAGAGTTGATCTATTAGTTTCTTTAATATCAGTTCCTATCGGGTGAGTGACAAAAATATTCACGTATTTTGGTTGGTTTGCTGGGAAAAACTCCACTTTTGGTTGAAAGATACCAACCAAAACAAATGACATGATTAACATGAATATCGTACCAATTATAAAGTAAACTGGTCTTTTTCCATGCAAAGCATACGTTAAAAATCGCTTATAAACTCGCTCAAGGATTGGCAATAATTTCTTTTGGAAATACTCTGTACCTGGAGTGAATAAGAAAATATTTGCAAGTGAAATTAGTCCTATCAATGCTAAAACATTACCAAAAGTAACGACGCCCATCACAACGAATAAAACTCCAATTACAATAAATACTAAAGCATACAAGATCGACCTTCCCTTTTTAGGTGCAGTATCACCTTGTACCTTCATATAAAGTGCAGTCAACGTTGGGTTAATTACTAAAGCAACGAATAATGAAGATCCCAGTACGATCATCAACGTTATAGGCAAGTATTTCATGAATTCACCAAAGATTCCTGGCCATAGCGCTAGAGGAACAAACGCAGCTAATGTTGTCGCGGTTGAAGCAATAATTGGCCATGCAACCTCACTCACTCCCACTATGGCTGCTTTGACTGGAGGCATGCCCTCTTCATCCATCAATCGATAAATATTCTCGACTACCACAATACCATTATCCACCAGCATTCCAAGTGCAAGAACTAGTGAGAAGAGAACCATTACATTCAATGTAACGCCCATTGAGTCAAGAATCAAAAACGACATCAACATTGACAATGGAATGGCAATACCTACAAAAATCGCGTTTCTTGCTCCTAAAAAGAATAGAAGCACTAACGTCACTAGAATGATTCCGAAAATAATTGAATTTTCAAGGTTAGCGACCATATCTCGCGTTTGAGTAGACTGGTCATTCGTGATCGAAACAGAAACACTGGAAGGAATAACGTTATTTTCCTTGGCATTATTTACAATGTTATCAATCTTGTCAGCAGCAACTAATAAGTTTTTACCACCTTGCTTAATAATATCAAGCATTACAACTGGCTCCCCGAATTCACGAGCGAAAGATGTTGTATCACCATCCCCAAAATAAACCTCTGCAATGTCCTTAAGCTTAACAGGCATATAGTCCTCTTGCTTAACTATAATATCACCTAACTCTTCAGCATTTTCAAATTCGCCATCAATCATTATGGTTTTTCTTAAACCATCCATCAAGATTTCACCACCTGAAATAGTATTGTGCTCTGCCTTAATAGCATTTTCTATGTCCGTTATTGAAACTCTAACAGCTTCAGCTTTGAGGCGATCCACATCAACACGCATTTCTTCCTCTTGAACCCCTCTAATATTTACTTCATTAATCTCTGGGAGATCTTCAATTGTTTCTTTAAGGTCTTCACCTATTTCCTTTAATACTTTTGGGCCTGCACCACTTAAATTGATATTCATGATAGGAAAATCACTAGGATTCACCTCAAAAATATTTGGCTCAACAGGGAGCTCAGGGAAATCTGATTCTGAACGCGCTTGATCGACAGCATCCTTAACCTTAGTCAATGCTTCGTTTACATCAATATCAAAATCGAACTTAATTCTGATGGTAGTGTATCCGTGCTGTGAAGTTGCATTGATTTCATCAACCATTTTAATGGAAGAAACTTCCTTTTCAATAGCTTCCGCAATCTTATCTGACATATAAGAAGGAGAGGATCCAGGCTTTGCTATTCCAACATAGATCTCAGGAATTTGCAATTCCGGGAAGTTCTCTTTTGGCATCGACTGATAAGAAGCAATACCTCCTAGGAAGAGAATTGCAATAATCAGAAAGACTGTCTTCGAGTTCTTTACCGACCAATTCGAAAGCCCAAAAATCTTTGTGTTACTATTATCTGACATTGTCTTATTTTAAAGTGTGTTAACGATATCCTCGTCTGTTATTCCTCTACCTCCTTCAACAACTATCATGTCGCCTTCAGATACTGTACCACCAATTATTTTGATTGCCGCTTCTCCTTTATAACGACTAATAATTTCTACAAAGAGCTGTTTTGTTTTATAATTGTCACCTTTCTTCTCTAGAACAAATATGTAATCCTCATTCTTTTGAGACTTCAATAAACCTTTCGCTGGAACAACTAATGTAGAATCCAATCTAAGATCAGTAATGTAAAGATCCGCCAACATGTTCGGCAATAATCTTTCATTATCATTAATTTTTGCTTTCACTCGGAACGTTCTATTCGTTGGATGAATAAAGTTGCCAAGCGAACTGATTTCAAGGTCTATAGTATCTTTTAAAGTAGGGAAGTATGCCTTAGCATTTGTACCTTCTTTAATTTTCGTATAATAGTGTTCAGAGATATCAGCAGTCACTTCAACCTCTTCGTTATTTACCAACCTTAAAAGTGGCGATTGCATTCCAGTCATTTCCCCTTCATTTGTCAAAATCTCGTCTACTACCCCAGAGAACGGAGCCTTAACTATCGCTTTTGACCTCTGTGTATTTAAGGTACTCAACTGAGATTTCAGCGTTTTCAATTGGTTTGACGCTTGCTCCAATTCAAATTCTGTTCCTATACCACGATCATTTAACTCTTTTTGCTTTTCAAAGTTGTACTCAGCAAATTCTAGCCTTGTTTTAATCTCGTCAATGTTGGACGAAAGAATTTCCGTATCGATTTCCGCTAATACCTGACCCTTATTTACTTTTTGACCCTCACTTACCTTAATCGACTCGATTATTCCATTTGCTTCAGCATTTATCATTACTGTTCTGTCTGAACTTACCTCACCCTGTACATTAACCTGGTGAATGAAAGATCCAACCCTCGCCTTTTGAGCACGAACGAGCGGCAGAATAATCTCTTTCTTAGTGTCCATTCCCTTAATCTGCTCATCTATCACGGCAACCTCAGCTTTGAGTTCTTTTCTCTTCTCTTTGAGCTTATCTAACTTCGTTTGAGGCGTACAAGCAACAAATATTCCAGCACCTAGTGCAACAAATAAGGTATTTTTAATTCTATTTCTCATGTCTCGATTTATTCACTAATTAAATTATTGTACAATTCATCCATTTGAATCTTTGTATTGAAAACATTCAACATTGCATTAACATATTCGGTTTGAGCACCGACCAACTGGTTATATTTCTGAGTAACCATGATGCTGTTTTCCTTTCCTATTTCTGCCTTAGTTAATGAGTTATTATAAATTTTTCGTGCTAATTCTACATTCTGTTTTTTAAGGTCTAGATTCGTTCTAGCTTGCTTTAAATTATTCTTCAATTGAATTTCTTGCGCTTGCAATCCTCTTTCCAACTGTTGAATAGAAAGTTCATCTTGTTTAATGGCTATTTTAGCCTTCTGCATTTTTGCCCATCTTTCCCCACTTGAAAAAATCGGTATGCTCAGTCTTAACCCCCATACTGTTTGAGAAAACCAATCTTGGTCCGTATCAAAAAAGTTAAACTCATTTCGAAAAGCATTGTATTGGTGATTAAAAAAACCTCCTAAACTTGGCAAGTTGGACATTTTTTTGTTTTTTAAGTCATATTCCGAAAGTCGCTTTTGTTTGCGCAACAGATCCAATTGCAAGTTGTTTTCAATTGAACCAGATAAATCACTCATTTGATCTAACAACAGTTGATCTAGATCTTCAGATAATGAGATATCCTGTTCCAAGGGATAAGCCATGGTCATTTTGAGCATCGTTTGAGCATTTTCAAAAGCCACTTGTGCTGCAATTTCATTTGCTTTCACTGTTAACAACGAGTATTCTGTTTGGTCTAACTGTTCTTGTGTAATTAATCCAAGCTCAAAAAGGTCATTCTGTTTATCGAAAAGGTCTTCGGTTACTGATACCAAAGTGTCAACGAAATCCTTATTCCTGGCGCTGATTAAAACCATTTCGTAGGCTTCAGTAACATCTGCAAGAACATCTTGTTTAGACTTTTCGATACTAGAGGCTACAAATTCAGTATAAAATCTTGAAACCTGAAGTCCCACAATGTATGAACCATCAAAAATCAATTGATTTAAGGTTATTCCAGCATTAGCACTGTAGTCTGTACCAAATCTAAAACTTGCCAGCTCTCCCTCTTCGGCCTGTGGGTTAAATGCGGAAGCGTCAAGAACCTGAACTGGGATATTCAGGAAGTTTTGAAAATTCATTTCAGAACTAATCTGTGGTAACCCCATTGCTCTTGTTTCAACAACTTGCTTTTCAGCAGACTCTAGGTCTAAACGTGACTTTCCGACCTGCTCAGCATTTTCAAGAGCGTACTCCTGTGCCTCAAACAAAGAAAACTCTTGTGCTTGCATTGATGCAGCGCAAAGTAATCCTAGTGTTACAATTAAATGTTTCATAAATGCATTTATTTATTTCTAGTTTTTAAATATTGTCTACCTTTTTCACTTGCCATTCCTCGAATTTGAAATCCTAATATCTCGTTAAACACCTCTCCAAATCTAAGTGTATCCATATCGAATGTTCTACCATCGAATAATCCGTCCATGGTTGCAACATAAATAGAGGCAACAACTTCGGGTTTTAAGGAGTTTGTATAGAGGCCTTCATTTTGACCTCGCTCAACATTTTGTTTAATCTGAGATTTAACAAAAAAGTGTTTGTGTTCTTCCATCACATTCCAAGCATCATGATGATACTTTTGAAGGTCGAAAAAAACTGAGGAGTGAACATTACTTAGCATATTGGAAACAAACTCACTAATCTTAAATAGTGCGTCGATCGCATTTTGAGATTCATCTCTGGCACTTTGACAAACTAATCTGTCTTTTGTCGTTTTAGCTAATACGATCTTGGTGATCAAATCATCTTTATCATCAAAATATTTATAGATCGTTTTTTTAGAAACACCTAAACCCTTGGCCAAGTCGTCCATCGTGACTGATTTAATGCCATGTTTCAGGAACATATCAGCCGATTTCTGTATTATTTCTATCTGTTTGCTTTCCATTTAATTTTGCAAATATATAAACTTAAAACACTATGGAAACTATTTTGTTTATAAAAGTTTCCCTGGTTTCTTAAAAAATTTAAATTCTACTAATTTTGTTCTATGGCGATTCAAATATATACAGACGGTGCAGCGAAGGGTAACCCAGGAAATGGTGGCTATGGAACTATTTTACGCTTTCAAGGTAAAGAGAAGGAACTTTCTCAGGGATTTAGACGCACAACTAACAATCGCATGGAGCTACTTGCTGTAATTGTTGCGTTAGAGGCATTAAAAACAAGTAAGCATCCAATAACCGTGTATTCAGACTCTAAATACGTAGTTGACGCAATAGAAAAAGGCTGGGTGTTTGGTTGG
>CBFHXS010000083.1:10577-11897 GCA_965659845.1 Brumimicrobium sp. | reverse complement strand
ATAATTCCAACTTTCATGATTTACAAACTTAAGAATGAAATAGAATACCAGTATATTTATTCTCATATTATCAGCTTGAAAGTTGTCTTCGTCGATATTTTGTGATTCTTTAAATACATTCGGTTGGCGTTAAGTGAATATTACGTAACTTTGTTTGAAATTTAATTTGAATAGCGATGATTTTAGGAATGTTTGGTCCCTGGCAGATCGTTTTGATAGTTGTAGTTATCTTATTACTCTTTGGAGGACGTAAGATTCCTGAACTAATGAAAGGACTTGGAAAAGGAATGAAGGAGTTCAAGGATGCTACCAAAGGGGAAGACGCTAACAACGATAATTCTGAAAAGAATAACGACAAGAAATAGGACAAAATCCCTGATTCATGTACAAGACATTTGCTGACGTAAAGATGGCCCTCGAAAAGGGTCTATCCGTAGAAGATATTCTCGATAAATATTTAGGAAATATTAAGGAACGTAAGGATCTTAATGCATTTCTTGAAGTCTTTGATGAATCTGCACGTTCAAAAGCGCAAGAGGTAGATCAAAAACTTAAGGATGGAAATGCTGGGAAACTAGCAGGTATGATTATCGGTATAAAAGATAATATCTGTTATAAAGACCATAAGGTTTCTGCAAGTTCTAAAATACTCGATGGATTTGAATCTATTTATTCAGCTACTGTTATTGAAAGATTGTTAGCGGAGGATGCGGTAATCATTGGACGACTAAATTGTGATGAATTTGCAATGGGTAGTTCCAATGAAAATTCAGCATATGGTCCTGTTCGTAATGCGTTGAACGAAGACTTTGTACCGGGAGGTTCTTCTGGAGGAAGCGCTTCAGCAGTGGCGGCTAATTTGTGTACTGTTGCTCTAGGGAGTGATACAGGAGGTTCTATACGACAGCCTGCATCATTCACAGGAACTATCGGTCTCAAGCCTACGTACGGTAGAGTGAGTCGTTACGGTTTGATCGCTTATGCATCTTCTTTTGATCAAATTGGACCAATCGCAAATGATATTGAAGATATCGCACTTGTTACTGAGGTAATGGCTGGAAAAGATGAGTTTGATGGAACTGCTTCTTCGAAACCAGTCCCTTCTCTGAAACCTGAGAATTTACCTGGAAAGCTAAAGATCGCTTACATAAAAGAAACATTAGACTCTGAGGGTATCGACCCAGAGATAAAATCTAGAATAGAGCAATTAGTGAATTGTTTGAGAGCTGATGGTCATGAATTAATCCCAGTATCTTTTCCATATTTAGACTATATGGTTCCGACTTATTATGTTCTTTCTACTGCAGAAGCTTCGTCGAA
>CBFHXS010000083.1:0-10478 GCA_965659845.1 Brumimicrobium sp. | reverse complement strand
GATCCCAGTATCTTTTCCATATTTAGACTATATGGTTCCGACTTATTATGTTCTTTCTACTGCAGAAGCTTCGTCGAACCTAGCAAGATTTGATGGCGTTCATTACGGATATAGGTCTGAAGAGGCCGAAGGAGTTGAAGAGACTTATGTTAAGTCAAGATCTGAAGGGTTTGGAGCAGAAGTGAAACGAAGAATAATGACAGGTACATTTGTTCTGTCCCACGGTTATTATGATGCTTATTACACAAAGGCTCAAAAAGTTAGAAGATTAATTCAAGATAGAACGAATGAGATTCTAGGTCAAAATGACCTCATTCTTTTACCAACAACACCGTCGACTGCCTTTGAGATCAATGCAGTAAAGGATAATATTCAAATGTATTTGCAGGATATATTCACTGTTCAGGCGAACTTATCTGGTAATCCTGCAATATCTTTACCGATTGGTCAACATCCAAATGGTATGCCTTACGGACTTCAGTTGATTGGAAAGCACTTCGAGGAAAAAGAACTCATAGATGCATCAGCATTCTTAATGGACTTCTGTTAAATATGCGTAATATCAAACTTTACTTTTCATTCATTTTTATTGTTGCATCTATTAATTCCAATGCACAGTCTAGTTTAAGTGACTCTCTAGATACACTTCAGCATGAGCGTTTTATTCGCGTAATGGAAGAGTCATTGAACCAATATTATGCAGATTACTCTTCAACTGATAAACAAACCGACTCAATCATAGAGGCTCTTGGATACGATGATTCTGAAGTGCCTTCTTTTCCAGACTCAGTTTATTGCCAGCGGTTGAGTGAGATGAATGAAATGAGTCCTTTTCAATTGGACTGCAATGAGGATGTCTTGAAAGTGATTGACTATTTTACAAGAAAGAGGCGCAGTTTTACAAGCGTTACCCTAGGAAGGTCGAAGCTTTATTTTACAATGTTTGAGGAGAAATTGGCTCAAAATAATATGCCAATTGAATTGAAGTATCTGTCAGTGATAGAAAGTGGTTTGAGACCTCAGATTAGATCCAGAGCAGGAGCAATGGGACTATGGCAGTTTATGTATCGAACGGGAAAAATGTACGGCTTGAACCAAAATTCTTACATTGATGAGCGAATGGATCCTGAGCTTGCAACCGAGGCTGCATGCAGATACTTGAAAAGATTGCATGAAATGTATGACGATTGGAATATGGCACTTGCGGCTTATAATGCGGGACCCGGAAATGTTAATAAAGCTATTCGGAGATCAGGAGGTAAAATGACGTATTGGGAAATAAGACCATTTCTGCCAGGTGAAACGAAAATGTATGTTCCAAACTTTATTGCAATGTCTTATATGATGACTTATCATGCAGAACATAATATTCGACCAAGGGAAGCAAAGATTTATGATTATCAATTAGATACTGTTTGCCTTAGAGACGGTTTGCATATGAAAGTTATAGACTCTCTAATAGGTTGGGAAGAAGAAAGTATACAGGCTTTAAACCCTATTTACAAAACGACTTATATTCCTAAAACAACGCCAGCTCAATGCATAAGAATCCCTCAAGAATATGTAGCTGAATGGATTGCTATGGAAGATAGTATTTATGCACTTGATTCGTTGATTTATGAGTCAATTGTAGAGGAAGAAGAGGAGGAACAAAATACGATTATTCATTACGTAAGGAGCGGTCAGAATTTAGGTTTTATAGCAGGCCGTTATGGAACTACGGTACGAAATATTATGAACTGGAATAATCTGAGTTCTACTCGCCTCAGCATAGGCCAACGTCTTACAATATACACCTCAGCTCCACCTCCGAAGAAGAAAGTAGAGCCGAAGAAAAAAGCATCCAAACCAGCGCAAAAGTTCAAAACCCCAACAAAGGGAACACTCTATGTGATCCGAAATGGAGATAATCTTTGGGATATAGCTCGAGCTCACAATACAACTGTTTCAGAGCTTCGGAAGTTAAATCCAGGAATCGATTCTTCAGATCTTAAAGTGGGTCAAAAAATTCGTATAAAATAAACCGTATGCACTTCTTGCTCAATCAATTCTAATTGCAGCACGATTTTTGCTTAATTTTAGAAAAAAGTATATGCAAAAAGTTTTAGCCTCAGTATCTATTTTATTCTTGTTAACGCTCTTGTTTTCATGTAAAGATTCAGAAAATAATGGTGTTGACGCTAACAGTGTTGGTCAAGAAGTATCAGATGATGCAGATTACAAGAGGGTTAGGATCGTAGACGGAAAATCCGTATCGCAATATGTCGGTAAGCCAGGAAGACTAATGGTTGTTGCGGAAAACGGATTTTATACGAAGGAGATTGCTCATTTGTTTGACTCTATTTTTGCAAAAGAAGTTCGACCATATTACCCAAAGCATCCTTATTTTGAAATTTACCAAAGAACACCAAAGGAATTTAAAGAGAATTCTAGAAGGCTGCGAAATGTAATTCGATTGAACATATCTGAAAAGACTCCAGAGGGTAAACCTAGAATGGTAGTTCGTAAAAATTACTTTGCTGAGACGCAAATGTATACTGATGTATATGCGAATAACATTAATGAGTTGTATGCTTTTCTAAAAGAAGAGTTATTCAGTCTATTTAGATTGTATGATACACAAGAGTGGAAGCGAGAGTTTTATCGTCACAACGCTAAGAAAAGTAAGTCGGTTAATAAGCGATTGTCAAAGAAATTTGGCATAACTCTTAATTTACCTGGAAAGTTTAGATATGAATCAGTAGATAATCAATATGGTATTATTCTTTTGCCCGATCGATCACGCCAAATGGAAATGAAAGTGGGAGATGCAATTAACAGCCAAAAAGCAAACTTTATTCAGAGTGGTGTAATGATTTGGCAATATCCTTATAAAGACTCTTCCCAAATGAAGCCTTCCTACTTAATGAAATTAAGAGATACGATTCTTAAGTATCATGCAAAGCATGAAGTACCTGGTGTTTATATGGGAACACAGGATCATCCAGCAGTTGTTCCTGAATATGAACGTTTCAAAATCAATGGAGTAGAAGGGTATCAATTCAGAGGTTTATTCAAATTCACTGGAGCTATGGAGCCTTCAGGAGGTAAGTTTTGGAGTTTTCATTTCAAGCATCCGAAGCGAGAAACTATCGTTGCCATCAGTGGTTATATAGATGCTCCTCCAACGATGTCAGTCAGCTTTGATATCAATCGTCTAAGAGCAATTATTTATTCTTTGAAGATCGTTGAATAGCCTCTTTATGATTAATAGTCAATGAGTACTGAAACATAATGGAACGAGGCGCTTCCATTTTTAAAGGTCTTAACGAATACATATTATTCAAAAGATTAGCAGCGATCACTGCAATTTTGTGCCGGTCTTTAATTGTAAAGTTGATCCTAGCATCTATAATCCATGTACCATTGTTGTTCTCTTCAAAATAATCCATGAATTGAATATTTTGAATAGTATTGATAATTTCAGTAGTTTCTTCAAACTTCTCTATAACAAGGTCTAAGTTCTCCATTCTGCTAAAGTACTTAACAGTACCTCCGATGGATAAAACATCATTGAAGGAGTAGGAAACATCCCCCTTTACATTATGTAGAAAGCGATATTTAAGGATGTTGTTATCTGGATTTAAAGAAGTATTATTAAAACTATATCCTTGCGCTTGAACGGGATTTGAGTCGTAGGCGTAAATCAAATCGGGATTAAGTGTTTTGGGTAAAATGTAATTATAACCAGTAATAAATGTCAGTTCATTTTTTTTATTGAATTGAACTTTTCCAGAGAAAGACACATCTATACCAATAACTCTTGAACGACCCGTATTCAAAAATTTAAAACCTGCTCCAGTTGGTGAACTTGGGTCCCAAAATCCAAAAAGATACTCTATCGTATTATCATATTCTTGCCAAAATCCCGCTATGTCTAAATAGCCATAAATAGAACCAAATTTTACTCCTTGTTTAATCCCAACCTCACTATTTGAAGAAGTTTCAGGTTGTAATTCAGGATTAGGAAATACTCCGAAATTACCTATGCCTGTTTGAATGAATCTTTCGGTTATGGTAGGGAATCTATAACCTTGACCATAGGACATTCTAAGATATGTTTCTTGGTGTAATTTAATATTACCGCCAGCCCTGAATATCGGTTTAATAGCCGTTACTGTATCATTTAATGCGAAGTATTCCATTCTTCCTCCCACCGAGAGATTAACGATATTCCACATCTTTTTTTCAACTTGTCCATATCCAGAGATGTTAAGCAAAGTATTTTCTGGTGTTCCGGAACCTGCATAAAGTTCAGCATAAGAGTCAGTATATGAACCAGATATACCTCCAATAAATTCAAGGTTGGCTAAACTTTCATATGAACGATTAAATTGATAGTCACCATAGTACAATAAAGAATTGTTCGACTGATTAGCAGTGATATTGTTATCAGTATAAAGAACACGCCCTCTTAATTTATGAGAAGCTCCTGTTGCTTGTTTGAAGTCTATAAAAGGGTCTATGTTAGCAATAGTTTGTTTTTGAAGAAAAACAGCGCCTGGATAGCCTTGAAATAAGCCTGTAGTATCGTTTAGCCAAGCAAACATCATTGGTGATTCACTGATCATTCCGTTTCCATTCACACCATAAGATAATCCTCTATATTTTTTAGATCGGTGGCGGACATTAAAATTTACCCTTGCTCGTCTAGATCTCATTTGTTCGTTACTAAAGTTGGATACCGTATCCGGATAACTTTGTTCGATAAAAGCATCTTGTCTCGGAGGACCGATGTAGCCCTCATCATAATTCAAGTTACCGCCCACAACAACATCCCAGTTCTTGATTTTCCTCGAATGGAGAAAGTTCATCCCCGAAATAACGGAGCGACGTTCCTGCCAAATTTGTCCTGTATCTCTTGGGAAGCTATAGAACCCTGAGTATAAATTGACCTTAGTTTGCGGTGTTGTTGAAGGATACTTTGTGCGAATATGAATTGCTCCAGATAACGCTGAACTTCCAGCTAATACAGATCCAGCACCTTTAACAACTTCTATCTGTTTGATATTCTCTACAGGGATGAAACTCCACTCGGGCCTTCCTGCATCGCCTGAAAGTAAAGGCATGTCATCAACAATAACTGCAACTTTACTGCCTACGCCAAAAGTGAATCCGCTCCCTCCTCTAATTTGAGGTTCACCATCGATGATGTTTAGTCCAGGGGTTTGATCAAGTATAGTTTCTACGCTTCTTGTGTTTTTATCTTCGATTAGACCTGGTTTGATTATTTCCAGTGATACGGTTATATCTTCTGGTCTTTTATCAAATTTCCCAACTCTGATCTCGACTTCTTCGAGTTCAGTTATGTCGCCATAACTTTTAAGTGTGATATTATATTCGACAAATTCGTTTTCAATTATTTCTACAGAAAAAGTATCTGTGATTTTATCCGTAAAACGACAAATAAGTTGAACTGATCCTACTGGTAACTGCAATTTATAATTTCCTTCAAGATCAGTAGTTGCTCCGCGGGTTATATCGCCTTTATAAATAACTGACGCACCAATTAAAGGTTCTCCGTTTTCTTCGGAGACCTTTCCTACAAGCGTTCCTTCTTGTCCTAACATCTGAAATGAAAGGAACAGAAATAAAATGGTAGTACGAAACAAGATTCAGTTTGTATTAGTGAATGTATAGTTTCTTAGTAAACTGATTACCGCCATTCTTTACCGTTATCAAGTATATTCCAGAAGGCTGTGAGAAAGATACATTTTCTTCACATTTTCCATGTTGAATTACTTGTCCTGTTAGTGATCGAACAATGTATGTTTGCTCCTCTAGTCCTTGTTTACTATAGAAATGAATTAGTTCGTCTGATGCGTTTATCGATGTGATTTCGTTAGTTTCTACTGTAATACTATTTGTATTGTTATAAACCAAGCTTAAATCATCTATCCAGAGAATACTGCCGGTCTCAGAAATCGTGCTATCACCAGAGGCGATCGTAGTAAGAATAAACTCGGGTGTTTGCTGGTTATAATAATTGAAAGCTCTAGAAAATCTTGTCCAGTTTGTTGTTTGACTCGTAAATTCTTCTTTCGCTCTTGCAACGATATTATTCTCAGTACCATTAAACGGCAGATTTCCTTGATTTACATGGAGTACAATTTCAATTTTACCTTTGTCTCCATTTTGAGGCTCATACTTGTACCAACCCACAATACTGTCTGGAGAGCTCGTGAAACTTGTATGCCATTGTGCATCGTTTGGATCAGTAAAAACATATCCATTTTCTGGATTAAAATCAGCATGCACTCGACCATTTGTCATTATTCCATTCGCTTTAATTCCGATTAAAGGAACTTCCTTGACTTCTAGCTTAGCACATAGTCCTCCGTTTCTACCTGTGTCAGGAGACAATACAGAAGGTGCAGTTGAGGCTAAGGCATCAGCAGTTTTGAGAGAACTCCAATTTACTGGTTCTTCTTCTGCACTTCCTTGGTTTTCCCAAGCTTCAAAATCCCCATTTTCAATTTGTTGTTGAGTTATGCCTACAAAATAGAAGCCTATTAAGGCAAGAATGACCGTTACTTTTTTCATCTCGTTTTATTTTAAGTAAAGATAAATGTAACGCTTTTTGACAAATAAAAAGGACTAAATATATTTTGACAGAGTGAAGAAAAAAAAGACTCAAAAAAAACTTAGGATTGTCCTGTAGATTCACCGAGGTAGAAGTTTTTTCTGAGTCTAATCTGCAAGTATTTTTCGAAAACTATTGAACCCCTTCAATAAATCGAATAAACTTTGTACCAATAAGACGCAAATAAAAACAAAAGGGTTGTTTCTTAATTGAACTATTTTAAAGCGTATTTTTTTCAGTTTTAACAGAACTTAAGAAAATTCGCATTGTACAGAATTATTAGAACACTACTTTGATGGAAATCAAATTAACTAGTATGATGTATTTAAAGAAATTTTGGGTATTAAGTTTTTTCACTTTTCTTATTTTTAGCAATGGGATATCTCAGAAAGAACAGGCAATAGAAACAGAGGTTACTGGTCTGAAAGACGATTTGTCTTCGAAAGAATTGCAAACTTTTGCGAATATTTACCAGCAGGTACAAATAAAGAATAAGGAAGCTCAACAAGAGATGGTACAAACTATAAAAGACGAAGGTCTAAGTGTTAAGCGCTATCAAGCCTTGACAAATAAAAAAGAGCATTTGGATGCGGAGGTTTCTGCCACGGCTGAAGAGAAAGAGATACTTCAGACCTTAAGGCAATCTTTTACTGAGATACAAGATGATTTTAAAGTAAAAATTACTACGATGATCAAAGCGAAGGGTATGTCTGTGAAAAGGTATCAGGAGGTTTACCAGATGGTTAGGCAAGATAAGTCGTTGCAGCAGGAATTAGGTGAAATCATGAATGGTTGATATTTCAGATGTATAATAGACTTTGAGTCAATTCTTTTTAGTCGCGAAAGTTAAAATGTTCGCGACTATTTTTTTACATTAGAGAAAAAAATAAAATGAAAGCGCCTTTTAATTTGTTTAAATGGATAGAGGAAAATCGGGATATATTAAAGCCACCGGTTGGAAATAAAAATTTGTATAAAGAGGCTGGTGACTATATTGTTATGATTGTAGGTGGACCGAATGCCAGAAAAGACTATCATTACAACGAATCGGAAGAACTGTTTTTTCAATTAGAGGGAGATATTTTAGTCAAAATCCAAGAGAACGGAGCGTCTAAAGATGTTCCTATAAAAGAGGGTGAAATGTTTCTATTACCGGCTAAAGTACCTCATTCCCCAATTCGTGGTGAGAATACTGTAGGTTTAGTTATTGAAAGAGTTAGAAAAGGAACGGATCTTATGGATGGTCTTATGTGGTTTTGTGATAACTGTAATACTCCCTTGAAGTCTTTTAAATTTAAGCTCAACAACATTGAAAGCGACTTTCTTCCGCGATTTAAAGAGTTTTATTCATCAATAGAGAATAGAACTTGTGATAAATGTGGAACAGTGATGGAGTCAGATGAGCGATTTATTTAAAGCTTGTAAACCTTTGTAAAAGTGAAGCCAGAACTATTTGGGACTTTTGATTTGTTGATTGGTTTTGGCTGGTTGGTTATTATCTTCGGTCTCTCATTCTGGTATTACCTATCGAAACCTCACATTAAACATTATAAGTGGTTTCTTCCCAATCTGAGTTTTCGAGTGCTCTTTGGTTTATTATTTGCCCTTGCATACTCGGTTATATTAACCGAGGGAGGAGACACACTAGCATATCATGATGGGGCCTATCATCTAAGTAACCTATTTTGGGAAAGGCCATTGGACTATTTTCTTGAGCTGATGACAACACCTACAAGTCAAACAATAAGTGAAAGATTCTCCGAGACTACAGGATATCCTCCATCATGGATATATAGAGAGCCTGAAAGCTTTTTCATAAGTAAGGTGATGTCTATATTTTCTATTATCACCTTTAACAGTTTTGCCGCCATGACCATATTATGTGCAACATTTAGTGCTTTAGCATCATGGAGACTGTTTACAACATTAAAAGGATTACAATTCTGCCCGAAATGGATCGTGGTTGTGTCTACTATGTTTATTCCTACAGTTGCTTTTTGGTGTTCTGGAATTTCTAAGGATACGTTTGTTTTGGGTTCATTTTATTATGTTTTTTCTTATTTGTTCCCAGTGTTTTTCATGCGTAAAAGAATAACGTTCAATCAATTAATAGGCTTGGCGTTTTTCTCTTTTATTTTATTTCATACGAGATCATTTATGCTTATCGCCATTGCGCTGCCATTACTTTCTGCGTTATTAGTTCGCTGGGGTAAAATTATAAGTGATAATCTTATTTTGATAAACGTTTACCGACTGGTGATAGCCGGTGTTATTTTACTTTCATTAAGTATTTATTCTCAGGGGTCATTAGGACCAGGATTGGTTGATAATAATGAGATTTTGAATGAAGTTGTTGTTATTCAGAAAGACTTTGCGCAAAATAAACTGTACACAGGCTATCGCTATGATTTAG
Organism: Brumimicrobium sp.; assembly: GCA_965659845.1. Lineage (GTDB taxonomy): Bacteria > Bacteroidota > Bacteroidia > Flavobacteriales_D > Crocinitomicaceae > Brumimicrobium. The sequence goes on along the minus strand of CBFHXS010000083.1, from coordinate 1,443 downwards.
GAATAGAGGATTACTCTGCCTGGGGATTACTGAAGGCGACGCCAATCGCTATTATTACTGCTTTCTTTAGACCATTTTTATGGGAAGCGAATAGCGCATTTCTTATTATTAGTGGTTTAGAAAGTACACTTTTGATTATACTAGCATTAAAGTTCTTTTTCTTTTCAGGAAAGTTTACGAATCACATCTCTTATATACACAAGCAAGAGTTTCTTGTGTTTGCAATTTTGTTTGCCTTAGTTTTCGGCTTTTTTGTAGGTTTCACGTCTGGACTATTTAACGTGCTAGTTAGGTTTAAAGCCCCAATTCTTGTTTTTGTAATTATCTACTTCGCTTCAAAGAAGCCAAAAAAATCTTATCTAGAATGATAAAAACACTTATCAGGATTACCAAGGGAGAATGTCAACATGGCTCCAAACATTGAATACCAATCTTTAGTTGAACTATTTCCTCTACTACCGAACATAGGACTACTGCTCAAAGAACGGTCTGAAAGTCTTGCTGCGATATCTCCATTTTCTTGTGCTAGATCATTTGGATCAACATAATTTCCTTCTCCGACATCGTCAAGATAATCGGTGAAGGTTTTACGTATACCATACTCTAAAGAAAGCGCAGCTCTTTTACCAAGGTTAATTTTAAAGCCAACACCTAGAGGAACTACTATTTGGGTTAGGTTGTAGGGGTTTTCGGAAGATAATGAGCTTCCTTGGCCTTCCGTTCCAATAGGTTGAAGGTCTATGAGTTCTCCGTTGTATTCTGTTTGAGGGTTCATTCTAAATACACCAATATCGATAAACATGTAGGGAGAGAAGAAAAAATCAGAATTCCCGAGTTTATAGTTTTTGTAGTTAAACTCAATCCCACCAGTCACCTCATAGATATCTGATTGAAAAGATAAATTTCTATTTTGCTGAAAATTATTATCGGTGTCGCTGTCATAGCCTTCTACCATTCCATATCTAATACCTGCCCGCATGGCGAGCCTAGAATTTAAGTAGTACCTGTAAACTGCTCCAGCTGATAAATTCGTACGTCTAAAATGAGCGAATTGATTCAAATCACCTATGTAATATGACCCTCCAACCATAAAGCCAAAGGAAGACCTAGATCTAAAGTTTTCAGTTTGGGAACGAGAATCCTCTGACATGAGAAGTATCGAAAAAAACAATATGTATTTGAAGAGCTTTTGCATCTAACAAATCTTAACGGGAAAGTTTAGCTTTTATTGTTAAATTCTTCATTTCGTTGGTCTATACCCCACATCATTTTATTCCTTATCGTATCCAAGAAGTTGTTTTCTTGAAATTTGATAACGTTGATCATGAAATCAGCTTTATGAAGGGTTACTTCTGTTCCGTTTCTTACTGATTTAGAGTTTGAATCCAAGGTCATCAGAAATCTTCTATCTCTTCCTAGAACCTTTAGTTTGATCGGCATATG
>CBFHXS010000082.1:0-11984 GCA_965659845.1 Brumimicrobium sp. | reverse complement strand
TTAACGTTTTGAATACCCTCCATGTTAGTTAGCTCTGTTTTAAAAGCTTCTTTGGCTTCGTTGAGCTCTTTAGCATTATCAGAGGACATACCGAATTCGACATCAGCTCCAAATCGATTGAAACCACCTACGAAGAAATCATTAGCTAACTTACCTTCATTCGATTCACTTAGTCGTCTAATCACTCGATTAATTAATGTATCCACAGGAACCTCGTCAATCGCATCATAATATACATTTATCATTCCGACGTGATTACCGAACTGTCCCAGATTCATACTCGCTCCTATCGTACTTGTATAATAGGATAGCATTGTGTCACCAGTTTTTTCAGCTATTTTGAGGTTTTCCTCGATCAATACTTGAGTTGCCTGATTAATGAAAGATCTAGTTTTGATTTTAGTATCACCGGGAGAATAAGCCACCTCTATATTAAAGAAATCAGGTGGTATATCCGGGAAGAATGTTGCTCCTATTCTGCCTGATGCGAGCATCCCTATTGTAGTTACGGTAAATATTAAAGGGATAAATACCATGAATCTTCTTGGTCTTAAGATCCGAGATTTCAATAATTTTTTTTCCGAAGTAAAAAAATTAAGGAAATCAACAAAGATTACATCTCTAAACTTTCTTATGAACCATTCAGCTCCACGACGTACATTAAGTTCTGTAGGAGATCCGGAAAAACCAGCGTATATTACAACTGCGCCTACAATGATCAGAGCAAATGGGAAAAGAGCTCCCATTATTCCAAAATCCATCGTTACTAATCTACTTCCTAAGAAGATTACGGCTAGACCTAACACCATAATGAGTAAACCAACTAAAGTGTTTAATTTTGGTTCTTTTGTTTCTGATAAAATCTTTTTGCTGGATAGGTGAGAGGGCAGAACGAAAAAGGCTTCAAATAGAGAGAATGCCAGACATGCGATGACTACAAAAGCCATTTCTCTCATCATTTCCAGACCTTCCACAAAAAGCAATACAGAAAAAGCGAGTATAGTCGTGAGAACGGAAGTAAAAACGGAAGGAAGTACTTCCATAGTTCCATCTAGAGCGGCTTTGGCAGCAGGCTTCCCTTTTTCAAAGTGAGCGTAAATATTTTCAGCGATTACAATTCCGTCATCTACTAAAATTCCTACAACTAGTATCATTCCAAATAACGAGATCATGTTTATTGTCATGCCATACCACATGCCAAGAATGAACATACCTAAAAAAGAAAATGGTATACCGAAAGCAACCCAAGCTGATAACTTTACATTTAGAAATAACCCTAAGGCAAGCAGAACCAAAGCTAAACCGAATACTCCGTTTTCACTCAAAAGGCTTATTCTATCTGATAGCATTGAGTTGAATTCAAAGTATATTTCAAAAGAGTAGTCCTCGTATTCTTCATTGAATTTCTTTTTGTAATCTTTGATCGCGTTAGAAATGGCTGCAATATCTTCATCTGCTGTTTTTTGAATCTGAAGCGATATAGATGGTTTCCCATTGAATCTTGCTTCTTGTGACCCTTCTGCATAATCAAGTTTTACATCGGCTACATTCTTAACCCTTATCTTCTCACCTGAAGGGGTCGTTCTAATGATAATATCCTCAATTTTCGATGGAACCGTAGTTCTGTTGTTGTAGCGGATATTCATTTCTTGATTAGCACCGCGAATAACTCCCGCAGTTATGTCATTGTTTTTGGTGTTGATGGCATTTGCTATCTCGTCCATCGAAAGTTGATAGCGAAGCAGATCATTCTCTCGTATGTTAACTACGAGCTCGTTGTCAGGAAACCCTTGTTTTTCGATCTGAGTAATAACTTTTGTGTTGAGTAGGTCGCGCTCAACTCTATTCGCCATTTTGGTGAGGTCAGTTTTGTTAACCTTACTTGGGTTCCTCGCTGTGATGCCTACAAATGCCACATTGCTGGACATACTATTGGTTTTGAGTCGAGTGATTATAGGTTTTTCAGCGCCTTGCGGAAAGCTGTTAATACTGTTGACTGAATTCTCTACATCACTCAATAACTCTTCCATGTCAGTATCTTGAAAAGCGAGAATTGTTATTTGTGCTGAGTTCTCTTGTGAAGTAACATCTATATGTTCAATGCCTTTCAGGCCTTTAATCGATTGCTCGATTTTTATGCTAACACCTTCTTCCATCTCAGCTGGTGAAGCACCTGGGTAGAAGACAGAAATTACGATTCTATTCGGATCAAGTTCGGGGAAAAAAGATCGATTTAAATTTGAGACTGACCAAATTCCAAACATTACCACCAAAGCAATGGCAGCATTAGTCCATATTGGTCGCTCGATAAAAAACTGTACAATTTTACGCATGATCTAATTTCTTTTTATACCAACGTATTTTGCAGAGTCACTAGGGTTTTCAACAGGCAACAAGATTACCATTTCTCCGTTTGAAATTCCTTCTACAAAAATTGAGTCTGTTTTTGTTCCAAGAATATTTACTTTTTTCTTTATGATCGTGCTGTCTTTCAAAACTTGAACAACTCCATTTTGACTAGCGATTTCAGGAAGTACAACGCTTTCTTCTTTTATCTTAGAAATGATGTTGACATTTACAAATGAGCCCATAATCGGTTGGTCACTTCCTTGTAACGAAAAATAAGCATCTACAGATTGAGTTTGTGTGTTGATACTCGGTGATATTCTCAGTAAATTACCTTTTCCTAGAGTATCTCCGGATGCAGAAGTAAAGTATACTTTTTGAGCGCTACTGTAACTTTCCACATCTTCAATGTTGATAGGAGCCATAACTTCATAATGATCATTTTTAACAATTGTAAAAAGTTTTGCACCAGGGCTAATCATAGATCCAGGCTCCACGAAACTTTCGACAATAACTCCATTAAAAGGAGCAACGTAAAAATATTCTTCGATTTGCGATTCGGCTGATTTAATACCATAATATTCAGCTGTTATATTTTTACCGTTAATGAGAAGCTTTTCTCTTTCATTTCGAATGATAGGAAGTTCTGGTAAGGATGTTGTTGGACTGATCTTGGAAAGGTAACTTTTCCATTTTTGTTCCTCCGCGGGTAAGTCAATACTGATTTCTGGTATAACTCCAGCAACTAAATTGATGAATTGGCTTCTTCTAGAGAGGAGGTTGTAAAGTGCTTCTGTCCTGTCGATTTTTACGAGTATTTCATTCTTCCTAAAAGTCATGCCTGCTTTAAGAAGTCGATTATCTCTGTCAATTTCGCCTTGCACTTTCATAGTGACATCAAACTGAGATACCCCGAGTATCTTTCCGTAAGACTCTAATTGCTCAATCTGGGGACGATTCTGAGCTTCGTAGATGGGTAAATAATTTTGCTCTAAGTTTTTTGTATCGTCTTCACTAACCTCTTTTTTATTCAAGATAGGGACGTAGATCAGAGCAAGAAGCCCAAGAAATACAATGAGAATTATAATTTGTCTAGTTTTCATATCAATTATTCCATGAATAGATGTAAATGACAAATTTAACGCATAAATTGTTTTTGAATCAGTAAACTTCAGTAATCCATTTATTTTTTCGGCAAAAGGCTTTTCTCTCGGATGATCGGATATTATAGGAATTGAGCGTAAATTTCACCTTATATAAATTATTTGTTTTTATAGCGCTGACTATTAAGATTCAACGTGTTTTTGCGAGGACTATTAACAATTTATATACTGATTGTTAATAATATTGTTGAAAACGCGGTTTTACCTCTTTGGAATTGACGCTTAAAGCTTTCTACCTTTGTAATGAATATTAGGATGAATGAATATGCTCAGTACAATTTTCAAGAAAAAACTTTCAGATGACCAATTGTCAAATGTATTCGTAAATGGAGTTTTAGATGTTGTTGATAAAGGTTTCTCAGAAGTAGCAGCTTTAATTGAGGAAGATCCTGCTTTTGTTGTTAAGCCTGATTTGGTTAAAGCTACAGATGGTCACTTCACGATGATTGTTATTGTTTCAAATGTGAAGTATCTTCAGGAAAGCTTTCAACCGGAGCAAGTTAAGTCACTTGAAAAGTTAATATTCAAGAAGTTTGCTGATACCTTCGAGATGGAAGAAAGTAAGTTTATGGAGTACTTCAATAATTACTCTAGTTTTATGTCGAGAGTTAATCATCCTTCAAAGAGTGTTTTGTACAGCATGTCAAAGAGTATTTTTCACAAATACAATTTGAATGATTGTCAGGACGACTATTTTAAAAGGTTGGATTGTCCAAATCCCTTGTTTCTCAAAAGGATGGATGAAGTGATGAAGAACTTTATCTGGAATTGGGATGCTTTCTTCAGAAGGTATAAGATGTCCAGTTAAGGAATACTATTCTTTTCCTTGTTTTCATACTTTATGAGTCGAAATGAAGTTAGTTACTGCTTTTGAAAGTCACCATTTCTCCATGACTCTATAAACTTACTCCAAGCAGCTGGATTCAGTAGATTATTCATTGGTGTCTGTCCCTGAGTGTAAAGTTGCGTTTGACGTTGCTGTGTCTGCCAATTGTAAGAAAGCGAACCGTCAGTTGGTACCTTTGCTGCTGCAAATGCTAAGCTTTCACCAGATAATTGTCTTTGGGCTCTTCGTAGCGCATCATCATAAGGCTCCATTTCAACAAACGCTCGAGCGAATTCCTCTCGGGATGGCCATGGGTAGACATCTACTTGTGGCAGTAAAAGAGTGTCTGGGGTCATTACATGAATTATACTGTATCGCGCATCGTTAAGAGAATCCGGAACGATATAGGAACTTGTTTTATATCCAAAAGCATTGAAGAGAATGGTATCTCCTGGACGTGTAACGAAACTAAAGTAACCATAATAGTCAGACATTGTTCCTTTTCCAGTGGTTTTGTCAACTACAGAGGCATATGAAACTTGATCTAAACTATCACTGGATACAAGAACTCCAGAAAACTGAATTAGTTCAGGTTTCTCTTGACTGTATGAAAAGATGCCGAAAAAAAATAATATGGAAATTGTAAGAAGCTTCTTCATTTTTTGAACATTTATACAATAATATAGCAAAAATATAAGAAACTATAGCGCTCAATCGATATTTAACAACTCTTTAGAATAATCGCTGAAGTTCTCCTTTCAATTGTTTGATAGTAATGTCTGTCGGTAGATCTTCAATTTCGGAGATAATTTCAAACACTTTGCTACTCAGTTCTGTTGAGGAAGCTTTTTCATCCATTTGTTTCGCAGCAATATTTATGATTTTAATAGTTTCTTCTTTACTCTTCTTAACCATCTCCCAGCTTTGGGGTGATATAAAAATTTGTTGTGCCACATTGTGGTCATATTCATTTCGGATATTCTTCAGCAGCTCTCCTTGAAATGCAACAGCTGATAATTGAGGATTGTGCAATCGCATTACTAAATTGTGTGGGTTAATTCGCTCTAGAAAAAGAACGATACGTTGATGAGCTTCAACCCTTGGTTCTAAAAAGAACTTTTGTCGTTCTTTTTTAATTTGAAGTGACAGGCTTGCAACTTCCTTCTCTCCACTTTTCTTCAGCATAATGTATACAACTGCTACTGCTGCAGCGGCGGGAAGAAGTGCAATAATAATCTGGGCTAATAAATCCATAGTTTAATTGAATAACGTGATCCAGTACCAAAAGTAACATTGTAACTTGATTTTAAGAATAGATCAAGTCATAATTTTTTATGAGCAACATTTCAAATCGAGAATTTAGAAGGGTTCCTCCAACCAGATGCGCCGAAATATCGTTATATTCGTGACGATAAAATATATGAAATCGATTTGCTATATATTGTGCGCTACGATACTTTTTGCGAGCTATTCTTGTAGAAAGGAAAAGACTTCTTGGTCAACGAAATGGGTCGCTCCTATTGCCAAGGATACACTAAGGATTTTAGATTTTGTAAATGACTCGACATTATCGGTTAATAATGATCAATCGATTCAAGTTGTTTTAGAACGCAACTTAATTGATTTTGACATTACTGATATTCTCGATATTCCTGATACAACGATAGAACAATCATTCTCAATTGCTGTATCTAACCTCAATCTTGCTCCAGGTACTACATTTATCGATGATGTACAAGAAAATATATTTACGTTGGAAGGAGCTGCGCTTAATGAGGTAAGGTTGTCGAGCGGAACCGCTAAAGTTACAATAGTTAATCCCATAAGTGAAGGAGGCATTTTTTTGATTGAATTACCAGGAGTAACAAAAGATAATGTCCTTTTTTCACAAACAGAATATGTTGAAGGTGGGACGTCAGGAAATCCAAGTATTAAATCATTTGAGCTTGACCTATCGGGTTATAGTATTGATATGACAGGAGAAAATGGGCTGTCTTATAATATTCTGCAGTCCAAGATGACAGTTACCACAGACCCTAGTGGTTCGTCTGTAAATGTATCGAGTCAAGATGTTTTTGAATTTGTAGTAAAGTTTGAAAATCTTAATGTGGAATATGGGAGAGGTTATTTTGGGCAACAAGTGTTCTCAGACACTACTAATCTTAATCTAGATGCTTTGCGTGTTTTAGCGGGAGGGGCGATAAATGTAGAGAATGTAAATTTTGATATTATACTCTTCAATGGTATTAAGGCTGCAGCTCAAGCCGAAATAACTAAAATGACCAGTACAAACTTTGAAGATGAAGAGATTGAATTAAATCATCCATATTTCGGTCAAATGTTGAATGTAAATCCTGCGCAATGGGACTGGAGTACTCTAACTCCTTCAGAGAAAGTGCTGACTTTCGATCAATCCTCTACCAATATTATACCTTTTATAGAAAATCTAGGAGATGAATACGAGCTTGGTTATAAAATTGAACTAAATCCGCTTGGAAATACTTCTGGCGGTAATGATGAGTTGTTTCCAGAAAGTAGGATTGGTGCTAAAATTGTTGCCGGGTTCCCTCTGGTTCTGGGTGCTAATGACTTAACGTTGAGAGATACGTTTGCCTTTAGTTTAGAGGATAGAGATAGGCTCTTAGATATTGAGAAGGGTGAATTCGTTCTTACTTCGAATAATACCTTCCCTTATGGCGGTGTTGTTAACCTTAAGGTGCTAGACGAACAGTATAATGAACTTGCAACAATCAACCAGAGCTCAGGAATAGTGCCTGCTAATTTAAATACTTTAACGAATAATCATGTTAATCAAGCTCAAGAAACAAAATTTGAAGTAACTCCCGAAGATGTATCTACTTTTCAAAACGCTGCTTATATTGAGATAGAGGTAGTCCTCAATAGCACAATGAACAGTAATAATGTAGTTTATGCGAACGCTGCGATAGATTTTTTGCTGAGGGCTAACTTTCAAATGAAAACGAATTTATGATGAAATCGTTTTTTGTAATATTAGTTTTGTTCTGCGCTAGGCAGACTTTCGGTCAAGAACTTCTTCCATTGGGACTCGATACTACTGATCAGTCAAGAAGGATTTCTTTTCAGAGTAGCGCCTTTTATTTTGCATCTGGACTTCAAAATGATGTTTCTAGTAAATTGCTTTTTGGCGGTAATATTTCGGATCAAGAGAAACTAACGTCTTTAGAGGAACACGATGAAATAAATCGTCTAGGTGGAGATATTGGAATTCGAGCACAGTATTTTTCTAATCAAGCTTTGCTTAAAAAGTGGGAGCATTTAAGCTGGATGATTGATGCAGGTTTTGAGACACATTTTTCTGCACAGTATGCAACTGGTTTATATGGCTTAGCTTTTTTTGGGAATGACTATTATAAGGGTAGGACAGTCAATTTCTCTAATTCATTTGGACGCCTACAATCCTTTTACACGATTGGCTTTGGTTTGTATGAGAATAAAACTAAATCAAGAGTGGTTCTTAGTGCTATCCTTCCAACTAACGACGTTTCTTTTTCTACAGATAGAGGAACCCTATACACATCAATGGAAGGTGACACTGTGAATTTGGCAGTAAAAGGAGAGGTGCGTCAAGCTAGTTCTCCAGCTTTTTTTCAGGGGGTTGGAGCAGCTTTAAATTTTGATTTTAGAATTCCATATACCTTGAACTCTGGAGCGACAGGTTTTTTTAGTATCACCGGACAGAATTTAGGAGCATACTATTTAAATTCGGTTGAAGAGTTGAGCTTTGAGTCAGTTATGCAATTCAATGGATATTCCATAACTGACATTATCAGTATTCAAGATAATGAAGGATCAGTTTTGGAAGACTCATTAAATGTGGTTCGAAGCTCAGCCTCCGGATGGAGAATGTTGCCTGGTTTTATTCAGGCGGGGAAACTGGTTGAGAAATACACCGATAAGCAGATACAAGCATTCTATGGTGTTCGTATATATACGAATAGCGTTTATCGACCTTTAGCTTATGCGGGCATTCATTGGAGCCCATCACTGAAGCTGGCTTTGGGAGCCCAAGTTTCTTTTGGTGGTTATGGTAATTTTCGAGGGGGTATCTACGCTGGGTATACCGGAGATAAACTTTCTATTAGTTTGGGTTCAGAGGACATTGTAGGTGTTTTGTCGGGCTCTCAATATGGAAAAAGTGTACTAATAAGAATCTCATGGAATATTTAAATAGACTACTTCTTCTTGTTTTGTTAACTGTAGGTTTGAATATTCAAGCGCAAGTAAGTTTCTACAAAACGTATTCTGGCTCTGCGTTTGATAAAGCAGAGGGGATGACACAATTACCCGACTCGAGTTTTGCGATAACTGGAGGTTCAGGAGCTTTTTCAGTGAATTCGGGTCAGGTCTATTTAATGCTAACAGATAGTATCGGAAATCATTTATGGACGAAATCTTACGGTGGAGACGGCAGTGATTGGGGAAGAAGAGTTTTTCATCGACCGGGAATAGGTTATACGATTGTGGGTACAACAAATACTACATCAGACGGAAGGTACAATTTTTACTTTTTGGCCACAGATGAAGCTGGTAATTTGCAGGAAGAGAAAAATTTCGGAACATTAAACTGGGAACAGTTATGGGATGCTTGCTTGTTAGATGATGGTGGTCTTATAATGGTAGGAGAAACAGAAGGTGAATCTTCGAATCAAAAAGATATGTATATAGCCAGAGTTGATGCTTCTGGAGACACACTATGGACAAATGTTATTGAATCAGGAGAGGACGATGTTGCTTTTGCTGTAGACATTCTGAATGATACAACTTTCATTATTGGTGGTTACTCTTGGGACGGAACGAAATCCAATAGCCTGCTAATGTCTTTCCATATTGACGGTACGGAAAATTGGAGGACTTTTTATGGAGGCATAGCATCAACAAAAATTAATGACATACAGGTTTATAATAATGAAATTTACTGTGGAGGAGAAATTATTCAAGATGGACAAAATCAAAGTGACTGGTGGGTATTGAAAACAGACGATCAAGGAAATGAGATCGCAACAGCAACAAATGACTACAACGGAGATGATGTATTGACTGATATTTGTATTGTAAATGATGATGATTTGTACTTAGCTTTATATTCCAATTCAAGTGATTTGAATGTTTATTCTGGAGGTTATGACGCATTTGTATTCAAATATCATACTGCTTTATTTTTTAATGGCTTTTCACAAGGGTATTCGGGTGAGAATCCAGATATTATAAATGATTTGATTGTCACAAATGATGAAGGCGCTGCTTTCGCGGGAACATGTGGAGATGACAGGGTAAATCAGTCTGTTGGTACTGCAGCCATGATTGCCAAGATTGGTCCAAACGATGAGGTAACTATAGATGCAGATTTAAACGAAGACTTAGTAAATGTCACTGAAGAATCCATGCTTCAAAAGATAGAGGTTTATCCAAACCCAACAAGTCAAAAACTTTTTATTATCGGAGGAGATAAGAAGTTAGATGTTGAAATTTATTCTGTTTCGGGCCAACTAATAGGTAGATGGGAGGTTCAAAATGTGTTTGATATCTCTAATTTCCAGAATGGAGTATATTTGTTACATCTTATCGATGGTGAGCACAGAACCATTCGAAGAATAGTAAAAAGGTAAGGGAGTGAGATAATTTATGGGAGCGAAAGACAAAGTAAGGAAGCTATTTAATTTTCTTCATCTGGATATAACAAGAAACCTAAAATATGATAGGTTGACGCAAAGAATCATTTTAGAAGAGTTAGGTTCAAATGCGAATTGTATAGATGTTGGCTGTCATAAAGGGGAAATCCTAGATACTTTGCTTCAAGCTTCTCCTCAAGGAAAGCACTTTGGCTTTGAGCCAATACCTTCGTTTTTTAAGAATTTACAAGAATCGTATAAAGATAGAGCTCAGATTTTTCCTTATGCTCTTTCAGATGAAGAAGGCGATACGTATTTTAACTTTGTGAAGAATGCTCCTGCATACAGTGGAATTAAGGAGCGTTCTTACAAGACAAAATCTCCCGAAATTGAAAAGATTAAAGTAGATAAAAGAACGTTAGATGGTGTTATTCCAAAAGGTCTTGATGTTGACTTTATAAAGATAGATGTTGAAGGTGGAGAGTTTGATGTCTTAAAAGGAGCTCAGCGCATTTTATCAGATTATCATCCGCTTTTGATTTTTGAATTTGGTAATGGGGCTAGCGAATTTTATAAAGCCGATCCAGCAGATTTCTTTGAATTTCTTACTAAAAAGAATTACCAAATCTATACACTAGATAGATTTATTGGTGCAAAAAATGAACTTTCAAAACGGGAATTTGAATCAGCATATTCTACAGGAAGTGATTATTATTTCGTAGCAAAGTCTAAGTAATTAATTTACCACTCCAAAGCTTTTTCACCAAACCACTTGCCCTGAACTCGTAATGTTTGTTCGATAACATCTCGGACACAATGTCTGCCACCCACAAAAGGTGATTGATAATCAGAAATGTCTTTGATCTCTACAGCAGCATCTTGAGGACAAGCAGAAACTCCAGCGAGCTCCATAACTTCATAGTCTGGTATGTCGTCACCCATGTATAGTATTTCTGAGTTTTGTAGTTTTTTCTGTTCTACAATTTTTTGATATACCTCTTTTTTGTTTTTAGACTGAAGAAAAACTTCGTTTACACCTAAACTCAATAACCTGTCCTTTACTGCAACAGAATTTCCGCCTGTAATGATATAAATTTGGTAATCGATCTTAGCAGCATATTGCAAAGCATATGCATCTCTCGAATTTAAGATTCTCACCACTTCATCTCTATAAAGGATTACATTTCCATCGGTTAATACTCCATCAACATCAAAGATGAAGGTCGTTACATGTGCAAGTTTTTCTTTATAGCTCATTTTATTTATATTTTTCAAGGATTGAGTCGCTTAACAAACTGTATATTTCTTTTGTTCTGCCTGATAAGGAAGAAAGATGCTTTTCGATAACCTCAATATCTCCTCGTTTAGCTGGTCCAGTCTGAGCCTCGGAAGGATCTAATTCATCTAATTTAAAGACTGTTTCTTTAAGTAAAGGTTTTAATAATTCAAAATCAATATCACTTCTGACTAAGTGTTCTTGGGCCAAGCTGAAAATATGATTTGTGAAATTATTAACCATTACAGCGGCGATGTGCAGCTGATAGCGATCATTGGAATCAGCATAACTCACGTTAGCACTCAATTTTTGTGCAAGACTAAGAAGTTCCTTTTCGAATGAAGGGTCGGAAGCTTCTATGAGAAAAGGAATGTTTTTAAGGTCTATTTGTTTTCCTACAGAAAAGGTTTGCAAAGGGTAAAAGACTCCTATTTTTTTTCTTTTTGGTAGCTGGTCTAATCTAACACTACCAGATGTATAGGCTACAGGAATATTTGGATCCAGCTTAGAAAGAATAGCGGATATTGCATCATCAACGACTGATATGATTGCTAAATCAACTTTAGACTTGTCAATAGATTCAATTGAAGAAATGAGAGGACAATGAATCGACCGTGCTATATTTTGAGCATTTTGCGTTGTGCGGCTCCAAACTCCCTGTATGTTGACTTTTGAATCATTTAGCCCATGAACTAAATGATGGCCAACATTGCCCGTTCCAA
>CBFHXS010000081.1:0-12114 GCA_965659845.1 Brumimicrobium sp. | reverse complement strand
CCCATAAGTAATCACTGGATTTTGATCTGTGGAAGTCGTCCCATCTCCAAAAGTCCATTCATACGAAGCAATCAAATTTCCATCCATATTATCAACACTGGAATTATTAAGAAATTCAGACTCCTCATTTAGACAAACTGCAGCTATTGTATATTCAGCAACTGGAATTGGGGAAACTACAACTGTCTTTGTAATTGTATCGGTGCATTCTCCACTTGTATACACACCATACGTAACATCATAAGTCCCTGGGTTCGAATAACTATATGTAGGATCATTAGTATTTAAAATAGTTCCATCATCAAAAGACCAGTAATAATCTGTAATACTTCCAGCATTCGGTGTTAGAACAGATTGATCTTGAAAATCAATTGATTCCCCAAGACAAACTTGATCGGGAACAGCTAAAAAATCTACAGTAATATCACCAATTTCATCAATCACTTCTGTTTCTACTGTGTAAGAACATTGTGGACCCTGAACCGGGATTACTTCTACCTCATATAAACCTCCTTGGTTTACAGTAATACTCTGTGTATTATTTGGACCAACAATACCAGGACCTGTCCAGATATATTCTGCAGCACCAGGAGGACCTTGCAGTGTTACTTCTGTTTGCTGACATGTTAATGTATCATTACTTAAGGTTGGCATCGGAAGACATTCAGCATCAATATATGCATACCCATAATGACCCGATTGAGAGCAGTCAGAAGTAGTAAATTCTATAGTCGCATTTTGACCGATATAGTTTGTAAGCGCAATACTCACTGTTTCCCATGGCTTGTACTTTACACTTCCTGATCCATCCAAATAACCAGGTGCACTTCCAGACGCTGCCTGAAAATATTCCCCGCAAGGAATGTTTACGCCATCAATGATCAAATTGATTCTGAGAAAAGGTTGTTCACTCAAAGAGTGGCCTGGGTCTTGCATCACAGCAGCAAAATGATAGAGAAAGATCTCCGTGTTCGCTGTTACCGTGAAAGAGTAAGAAATTCGTGCAGCCTGATAACCTGTTTGTTGATTTCCCAACCGAAGTGAATAATCTCCTCCACCGGGAAATACTCTCGGTAAATTATTGTTACTTGGGCCGTCCATTCCTGCACCGGGACCCATTATTGTATGGTTTCCTGTGTTGCTATTCATTGCATCACTATCAAATCCAGGATTAATATTTCCCTCTCCTCCACTTGTTGCGAAACCTCCTGACCAACCATTAAGATTATTATTCTCAAAATCAGCATTTACACATGTATTCGACTTAATCTGATATCCAGAAGTATCTCTAAATAGTTCTCGAGGAATTCGTTTAGGAATGTATTTTATGGAATCTAAAAAAGAATAGTTATGCTCATGATCTTCTCCTGATAATCGAGCTTCAATCACATGTGTTATTTCATCCTCTATAGCTGTAATTTCTTGTTTTGTGAAAATGGGTTTCGTACCATTAGTAAATCTTAGGAATGCTGCATTAAGAACTAATAAGTCGATTTCACACTTAACCGCCGAGAATGCTTCTTTTGTCAGGCTATTCTGAATCCTAATCTCATCTAAATCAATCTGATTCTTTATTGCTGACTCATAAGGAATTAAATCCTCATACTGAACTTCTTGTGCAAAAGTGAAGAATGAACTCATACCAAAGAAGAAAAAATAAGCAATCTTTTGGCAGAGTTTACGCAAATGTAACTCAATCATGTTAGTAGTAATAAGTATGTAACTGACAATGATATAACTTATAGTCTGAAATGCAATGCGCTGTGATACATCTAACACATTGATACATAATTGTCTCAAATTTGACAATTACTTTGATTTTGGTATCGCCATATTTGATCAATATAGTTAACTTAAAAATGCGCCATCTGACATTGTATTGCTTATGAACAGCTCATGGATGAGAATAACCTCAGCTCTATTACGCATCAAAAATTAACATTACCTCTACTATTTTGTATTACAAATAACACCTTTTAATAGCAGCACTATCAAGGTGTTATAAATTCAATTGTATATTTACATAGAAAATAGATATTATGAAAAAAGTAAGTTACTTAGTTTTTGCTGCTTTGACCACAACGGCCTTGTTTAGCTGCGGAGAATCAGAGAATGAGGCAGTAGAGAAAATCGAAAAAGAGGTGATCATTGAGAAAGAAATGGATGACGAAGAAGATCTCATTGAAGAGATCAACACTGACTCAATTGCAATGAGCATTGACGATTATAGATTAAGTATAGAAGAGAGCATCGGAGCGGGCGTAGAAATTTCTAATGAAGGAATGCGGCCAAAAGTAAAACAGAAATGGAGCAAAATTCACTTTTATACAATGGAGGGAAATGTTGTACGCATCAAAACTTATCCGTACGAAGAAGTATCAAAACGTACTGAGGAATTCTATTTGAAAGATGGAAATCTTGTGCTTGCGGTGATTGAAGATAATGGAGAAGGAACGCGCGGTAAAGACAACGAATCAATCGATAAAATGTACTATTATGCAAATGATAAAATGATCAAAGAAGTAAATGGAGAAGAAAAAGAAGAGTATGCGATTAAGCAAAGTGATGCAGAAGAGTTATTGTCAGAAGTAAAAGAATATATGGAGGCTTACAGTTCTAAAGGAGCAATGTAAAATTCAAAACATCATTAATTAAAAACCCCTTGCATTAATGTAAGGGGTTTTTGCTTTTAACTCAGAATAATAAAACATCAAAAAAAGAGGCCACCCGTGTGAAGGTGACCCCTTGTTGGTTTATGAAAAACTATTAACGAACAACCAACTTCTTAATTTGAGAAGTGCTTCCGGATGCAAATCGAAGTGTATACACTCCTTGTGCTAATCCATCAACGTTCAATAGAGTTTTCCCTTTTTCAATAGTAGTAGTGTATACTATTTTTCCACTAAGGCTTAGGATCTCAACTTTACCATTTGATTTAGTTTCCATATTGAATGAGCCATTCGTTGGATTCGGATAAACCTTAAAGTTTAGAGATTCGATATTCTCGAGACCTACGAAAGAATCTGCAGTTACCTGAGTCACGAAAGTACATCCGTTATCATCTGTAATTGTTACTTCGTAAGAACCGCCTTCCAATCCTGTTAGATTCTGATCGGTTGAAGCAAATCCGTTTGGACCCGTCCAGTTATAATCGTAAGGTGCAGTACCTCCCGCTGGAGTAAGATCAATCGAACCGTCATTTCCGCTCGTCTCAGCGCTAGTTGTAGCCGTCCCTGACAATGTTGTTGGCTCAGCAACAGTTGCAGTAGCTTGCGCTGTACAACCATTCGCATCAGTAATATCAACAGTATATGTTCCTGCTCCCAAACCACTTAAGTCTTGCGTTGTTGACGTCGAAGTATCATCCCATTCAAACGAATAGTTTGTTGTTCCACCAGTTACAGTCAACGTTACTTCTCCATCTGTATCTCCATTACAAAGAACATCGGTGGCTGTTGCTGCACCAGCTAATGCGTCAGGTTGAGTTACAGTTCCAGATACTGTTGCTGTACAACCATTGTTATCAGTAACTGTAATCATATATGTTCCTGCTCCCAGTCCAGTTAAATTTTGAGTAGTAGAAGAAGATACATCATCCCATTCATAAGTTGAAGATGTCGCTGTTCCATTTAATGTAACGTCAACATTAAGTTCACCATCGGTATCACCAAAACAATCTAAAGAAGTAACAGAAGTTGTCGTATTTAAAGCTGCAGTGGGATTATTGTTCACAACAACTTCAACCGTATCAAGAAGAGATCTACAACCATTTGGGTTTTCAGAACCTACATAGTACTCATATGTACCTGGTCCTGCAGTTGGTGAAAAAGGTGAACCTGCACCAATTTGAGTACTTCCATCCGCATTTGAGAACCATAGAATCGCACCTGTATTTGATACTATCGCCTCTATAGAGATTTGATCACCCTCACAAACTTCATCGCCTGAAGTTGATGTAATATCAGACAGATTAGGAGTAGAAACTGGCGACAAGAAATTTAAAGAAACAGACGACTTTCGATCACGCGCGCCACAAAATACATCTTGTGTTCCATCCCCATTAAAATCACCAAAAGCAACACCATTATCAGCAGGTCCTAGTTTATATTCACATCCAGACTGAAGTGTCAAAGCACATCCATTGCTTAAGAACAATCCAGCACCAGGACCTCCCCAATAACGAGTAAGAACATCCATAAATCCATCTCCATTCATATCAGTGTAACGCACTGGAGCATAAGAGAAATAATCGATTCCTCCGCCTATAGAAACAGCGATCGAGGCATCTGTTAGAAATGTTCCTGTCGTATTGTTGTAAAATACTCGAACGCCCCAGTTGTTGTAACCATCACTTGAAACAAGGTCTAAATGACCATCCTGATTCCAATCAATGAAACGAATAAAAGAATTATATCCACCAACTACTTGTCCTTGAGGAAAGGCAGTATTATTATCGTTGTTGTGAATTACAGCTGCTCCGGCTCCGGAACTAAATGCTAAATCCACGTAGCCATCATTATCTATATCTCCAATCGCAATGCTTGAAATTGCACCGTATGTGCTGTTGAGGCCTTCTGAAAACGTAAATGTTGGGTTACCAACTGTTCCATTATTGATCCAGATCTCATTCAAGTCTGTTGCACCTGTTCCATTATTTCCAGTGATTACATCAGAAAGGTTATCTCCATTTATATCACCTATTCTGGCGACATTTACACCACCAGTACCATTAAGGGCTACAGGTGATAGTTCTGTGAAGTTTCCTGAACCGTCATTTACGTAAACTTTGAATTCATTACCCCCATAGTTGATCATATCAATATCACCATCGTTATCAATATCAGCGACATCGTAGCTTCCTCCAATTGGGTTAAGCACTGCCACTGGTGTTTCAAAATGACCGAATCCATCACTAAAATAAATACTGTGTGATCCACCACTAGTTGTTGCTAAGATATCATCGAATCCATCGCCATTGAAGTCTCCAGCTTGATGAGGATTTGTGCGGTCTAGAGTTGAAGCAGATCCGAGAGAGGCTTGAACACTAATATAATCTGTACGATTAGAAGTAGTAAAATTGGAAGAAGCTCCTGTCAAAGCAAAATTCTGCAACGTCCCATGATATCCATTACCTGAATTATCAAACAATACTGTATTCGTAGCGTTCGCACCACCATCTAATCCATCATTAAAATGGTACGAAGCTAACAAGCCAGGAGTATTTGTAGTAACCTCACAAGACATAAATTCATTAATCTCCGTAGCAGTTCTAACATTCTCCCATACCCTAATATTATCAATTTGACCGGTAAATGCCTCTGTAAAAACATTGTTCCCAAAGACTAAATCGTTCAAATAACTTGGAAATCCAGGTCCAGTCATTGAAGTTGTAGTATTCATTAAAACTCCATCAAGGTATATTCTTATTTCGCTTCCATCCCAGACACCAGTAACATGTTGCCATTGTCCTGTCACGACTGTACCAGCTCCAGAAAGAACAGGGTGGTTGCCCGTTGCATCTCCATCATCAATCCAAAATGAATACTGATCGTTGTCTCTTCTAAGAAGAAACTGCATCTGTCCATTATTCACAGGGTAATTGTAGTTTCCAATAATAACACCGAGTCCCGTTGTAGTTGACGGATTGACCCAAGCCTCTACCGTAAATGTATTAGTACCGACGAGATCGGTTGAGATCTGATTACCGGCAGCGACTATATCATCGGCTCCATCAAAATCAAGTGCGGTCTGCGAATGAGAAATCGTCATCATTCCAGCAGCAGCAAGTAGCGTAGTAAATAGTTTTTTCATAAGTATTCGTTTTTAAGTTTTACAGTTCAAAAGAACGAATTGAAAAATAATTCAAGGCATATTCAAATAGACTAGGTGACGAGATGCATTTTTTTGATGATGAAATGCAAATAAGCTACAAAATGATCTCTTTTTTACTTTGAAAACAAACGTTCCTGAAGCTCTTTTTTGTAGTTTCTTGAGATAGGCAAAACAGCTCCTGTTGTCAGATATGCGGATGCATTTGCCTCTTTGATATAATCAGGATTGACATATGTATTGCGGTGAATGCGGATCAATTCAACCTCTAATTCTTCTATGATTTTAGTCAAGCTTTTGCGCTCTACATAGCGTTTCTCTGGTGTATAGATTTCAGTATAATTACCATCCACCTGCAAGTAAACAATAGAATCTTCAGGTAAACGAACATCGTGTGTCCCGTCTTTGAAGATATAATACCTAATCGAAGATATTTTCGTTAGCGCTAACTTAAAGTTAACAAGTAAGTCTTGCTTAGATATTGGTTTTACCATATATCCGATGGGTTCTTTTGAAATCGCTTTAGATACAGTTTTTTCATCACCATGAGCAGTAAGGAAAATAAAAGGGATATTTAATTTGATTAACTTCTCGGCGAAATCAATACCGCTATCATTTTTACCAAGACGAATGTCTAATAAAATCAAAACCGGAGTAAAATCCTCAAGGATTGCTAAAGCTTCCTGAGAGCTCCCTGCCACCTCAACTTCAACCCCGTCTATTAGCTCCTTTAAATGGAACTTTGTATTTTCAGCAATTACTAACTCATCCTCTACAATCAATACACGCTTAATCCTCTCCATCAGTCTTCAATTCAATACTCAAAATAAATGATTCTTGTGTTTTTAGCCAATTCAATTTTGCGCCCAGTTGTTTCGACAATAATCGAATAAGATACACTCCTAAACTTTTAGACTCCTTAGGGATTTCTTTTTCATCAAAACCAGGACCATGATCTAAGATCTTGCAGATCAATTTATCACTGGTACTGACAAGATTCACGTGTAGCATATTGTCACTACTAACATTACCATACTTGCAACTGTTCGTAATGGCTTCGTTAACAATTAAACAAAGCGTCACTGCCTCTGCAATATCAAGCTCTACCTCATCCAAATTCATTTCTAGATCTTCGGAAGGATTTTTCCCCATGGCGGAGACCACGTTCTGACATAACTCAGACAATGCTTCCTTAAGATCAACTTTTGCATCGGTTCGTTTATCATATAATTTCTTATGGATCGTAGAAATAGACTCAATTCGCAATATACTATCAGTTAGCTCTTTTTTCACCTTCTCATTATCAGAACGATTGGCTTGCATTGTCAAAAGTCCAGATAATACTGCTAAGTTATTCTTAACACGATGACTAATTTCTTGAATTAGCGCCTCATTTGCTCCTAAAGCAACTAAAAGCTGTTCATTCTTTTTCTCTTTATCTGCATTTTCTATTCCCAACCTTTTCTGAAGTTTACGCTGATTAAAGGCATAAATAAAAATGATCAATAAAATGATCACAATCAAAGAAACTATAATCAAAAGTGTTGTCCGCTCCCTGTTGATAGCCTCCTTTTCAAGCGCTTCATTCCTTATTTTTATACCTTGCTCGCGTATCGTTCGTTCATTTTCTTTTTGAGCATAGAGAATTTCAACCATCTTTGTATTCACCTCAAACTGTTTTGTCCGGAAATTAATTGCGGCCTGAAGTCGCTCTCTATCGTAATAAAGAACAGAATCTTCATTGTTTAATAAATCGTGCATGGCTTTAAGGTCGTCCAATTGATTCATTTCAATTTGGTACCAGCCCTTTCCCTTTGTATTCGCATAGGCTTCATGAGTGATCCTCAAACCTTTTCCCACCTCTCCGATACTTCGATAAACAACAGCCGCATGATGAATTGGATTGCTCGCATAACGCAACATTCCAATAGACCTCCATAATGAGTCTGCTTTAAAAAAATGAAGGAGTGATTCTTGAAACTTATCTTGTAATCTTAAAGCATACCCTATCTCATTTTCTGATGTGGCAATTAGATTTGGATCACCGATCATATTGGCGATCTCAAGTGAGCTGTAAGAGTAATACATTGAAGAGTCTAGCTTTCCAACTTCTGAAGATACAGCAGCAAGTCGGTTTAAGCATCGTGCTCTATTGATCGATAAATCGGCTGTCGAATGTAGTGTACGATTTAAAATAGATAAAGCATTTTTATAATCACCAATCTTTCTATACATTTCACCAAGAGTGATCGCTGCTCTTGTTTGTTGTTCATTTGACCCATGTTCCGAAAGTAATTCATTGGCTTCTAGCGCATATGACAATGCCCTTCCTTGCTCATCCACGACAGCCAAGGCAGCTGAAAGATGAAGATATAGTTCACCGAGCAGGATTTCATCATCGAGTTGCTTGATTAACTCTAATGCCTTTTCCAAATGCAAATAAGCATTTGGATAATCAGAGTTCCAAAAATAACTACGGCCTGTAAACCACTCTTTGAATGCTCGACCCTGAATAGTATTAGAATCAAGTGAATTTGCATATGACTTTAAACTATCTGGAGCAGTATATTTCAGACTGTTTTCAAGCACATTAAAGGATGAAAGAGGATTTTGATCTTGAGCGAAAAGACCAAAATAAAATAAAGAAATCAGCACAGAGAGTAGAACTCGCATTCAGTCGATGGAATTTATAAACGAAAGATAGTAAAAAGGCCTGTTAAATAGTACTCAAGAAGAACAAATAATAAATAGCCCGATCTACAATCATTGACGCTCTGAATAATTAATATGATGAGCGGAAATCTGATCGGATCGTTAACTATCATGAATAGGATAGAAAAATGGGTAAAATTACCTAAACATTAGGAGGTAATTACCACTGTTATTAAAGTTATAATTCACTAATTTTGACACCATTATACAACACTTTACACCAAATGAAAACGTTACTATTTTGTGTCATTACACTTTCTCTCTTTAAATTCTCTTATTCCCAAGAGGTCACACCTGAAATGAAAAGAGATTACCGTGAAAATCAAATCGAGTTGGATAAAAATCACGGTGGGATAGGAATTATGTTATACCGTCCTGGACTAGGCGACCTCGTCAGTCATGACCAACCCTGGGTAGGAGTGAATATTCTTTCCGATGTTCTTGAACTTAAACTTGGCTTTGGAAAAGCGAATGTAAACGGCACAATTCCCTTAGGTTTTTCCTTCACCGAAAATATAGATACTCGAGAATTTGGGGCACAGTTTGCCGTTGGAGCAAATTTCCCTTTGCCAATACTCACGTTTGGTGCTCAAAAATCTGAAAATCGAGTATTCAGAGGTCATCCTGTTTTAGCTCTAGAGTTTGGGACATTTCGCTTTCACAACATCAATAATTACTCTGGAGATGCACAAAACAGTATTTTATATTTCGGACTAAATCCTGGGTATAGAGTACGCGTCCCATTTGGATCCATAGAATTAAACCTAAATACCCGTTTGGGATTATCGATGGGTGACGAACCCGATTACTATAAAGGAGCTGGATTCTATCCTTCAATCACCTTTCGTATAGACGCTATGAAATGGCACTTCTCACCAGATATGGTTAGCGTTCCAGCAACTCAAACAACAGTTTCTAATGTTAAGTCTAAAACATACCGCACAGGAACACGATACACAGGTAACGGGGGAAGAGTAGAATACTACACTACGTATACGACAGCTGACGTGAATGTGCAACAGATGAATGTTGGTGTTCAAGATATTGGACCTCACTTTGGAATTGGACCTAAAATCTCATGGATGAATCCCAGAAGGACAGCTTTTGCTCCTAGCTCTTTTCTTGCAGGTTTGGTCGCAGAAGCTCGCGGCGGACCCATAGATGGAGGAATCACCTTAGAAGGAGGAAGAATAGGACATGGTAGTGAATTAGATGCAAAAGGTGACGAACCGAATGAGTTTCGTAGAAAATTAGATAAACTTGAGACCTATGGAACCGGAACAGTCAACACAGTTAATTTATTCGCTAATATAGGATTTGACATTTCCCCTCTTTTCCTGGTTCCTTTTGGAATCACAATGGACAAAGGAAATGCAACTTCTTTCCTCTCCTCTTCTGCTGGATTCATCTTTGGAGGACACATGTCCTGGGGGCAAGAATTTGAAGACCCTACATCTGCAGAATTGTATGATCAAATCATTCTCGATGACCAAGGAGTTAACAAACCAAAGTTTTTAGACCCTCGTGAAGGAGGACCTGGATTCTTGGGAGGTTTTTACTTTTCTGTTCAGGTGGGAGCTCTTGGATTTAAACTGACTAACTATCGTTATTATGGAGCCCCTTTGGCAAGTAATACATTACTGAGTATCGCCTGGAGAATACCAGTTCGTTTGAACTAATCAATATGAATTAGAATAGCTGCTTAAGACATTTTATTCATTAATAGACCAGTGCATCAAGTTAATTGATAGATCACTTTGAGTAGCATATAACGTTGCTTTGAGAGTATACACCATTACACTTGCAATATAATTGTTAGACCTCCGTTTACAAACCAAACAAAGCGCATGACAAAAATATACTTAATCAATTCCTTAATTTATGAAGAAGATGATTTTTGTTTTAGGACTAATGATAAGCTCCAGCGCTGTGTTTTCCCAATCAGACATTACTGCTGATCAAAGAAGATGGAAACTTGGGTTTAATGCAGGGCTAAATCACTCGTTTTTATTTTCGCCTTACGAACTACCTAGTTTTGCCCCAATATCAAATGACCTCGGTGTCCGACTAGGAGTGTTAGCAGATTATAGAGTATTCAAATTTCTGTCAATCTCTCCAAAAGCGGAGTTGTCTTTCAATAACAACGAACTCATATTAAACTTTAATGAAGACTCAAAATACAAATACGAAGTGTTACCCATTAGTCTTGAATTCATGACTCATTTTATCTTCAAAAAGAACAATGAAAACTTAAGCCCCTATTTCTATTTTGGTCCTAATCTAAAAATTCCAATTTCAGTTAAGTCACAATACCAACATAACCATCCCGTACTCGCTATTGATGCTGGTATTGGATTAGACAAAGCATTGAAAAACTTCAACTTTGCTCCAGAGTTAAGGTACTCTTACGGTTTATCTGCTGTAATTCTGACCCCATCAGTCAGAAGCTTAAGGTTTCATAGCGTGTCATTGATCTTTAATTTTATGTGATAGAGAACGCTTGGCGAATACTGAGAAAAGAAATGGGTGGATTTTTAAGCAATATCAAACCTTGATGAAGGTAGACTTATTCGATACTGATTTGGAGTTAAACCAACCGTTTTCTTAAAAATTCGATTAAAGTAACTCGAACTATTAAACCCTGAAAGTTCAGCTATTTCAACTATTTGCTTGTTTGAGTTTCTTATCATTTTTTTTGCAAACTTAATCCGAAGTGCGTTCAAATGTTCAACTGGTGTTTCCCCAAAAGTATTTTTGAACTTCTTGTAAAAATTAGATGTACTCATACAGGCTTTTTTCGCCAAACTATCAACAGTGATGTTTTCTCTAAAATTCTCTCTCATGTATTTTACAATAAAAGCCAGTCTATTATTATTGAATAAAGAAGAACTTTCAGTAACGAGGGAAATTTTAGCATTCGTTTGAAGCAACCGAATAATCAACTCCTTAAGCATAACATCTATTAAAACATCTTTAGCGCTATTATTCTGGATAAACGTGTTTGTCAATCGTTGGATCAACAGCGCAATATTTGGATTATCATCAAGATGACATATTTTTGCGTTCAATTGAAGCGGTAATTGTTCATCACCTATTATTTCAGCCAAGCTTCGAAAGCTATTGAGCGTTTCTTCAATTTTATCATTTTGAATACCAAGTGCCAGACACTGCGTTGGAGTGCTAAAAGAGGACTCAGGGAAATCAATGACCATTTTTTTGTTGGAAGGCAAGACCACCGATTCGCCCGGTAAAAAGTCAAAACAATCGGAATCTTCTAAATGCATAATCTTTTTACCCGAAATCATACTTGCCAGTATAGGATAATTAAACTCAAGATAAATTCCTTCAGCCTTTTGAAAAGTCTCGTAGATGTTTAACTCTGCATATTCAGCACCATATACAGTTCTATTTTCAACTAATGTCTCAATTCTCCTTAGCTCTCGGTGGGTATTTAAAATGTTTTTCAAGAATAAATAAATTTAAATAAATAGAATCCTTCACTTTAAAAATAGAATAATTAAATCGTTCCGCATAAAGTACACCTAATTTTATCTGAAATAATTATTAAATTTT
>CBFHXS010000080.1:9546-12537 GCA_965659845.1 Brumimicrobium sp. | reverse complement strand
AAATTCTCACCTAGATATTGCACCTTCCATTTATGAATTGATTAAGCAAAAGTATCCCTTCAGAGCGATTGAAAACACACATTGGTTAGGAGCGCCTTTTGATACTATTAAAGAATATAGAAATCAAAGAACTATTCTCTTTATGCGAAATGACAGGAAATATAAGGACTTTCTACACAAAGATTATTTTAGCTCAGACGGTAAATACTTTCATGTGGAACCTAACTTAGCGTTGAGAAAAACTAACAGAATAGACGACAGCGAATTATTATTTAGAGCTTACAAAACAATTCACACCTATACCGTAAGTAAAAATATGCTTCGTTCAGGCAAACAAGGCAATGTTCTGTATAAGAATGGGGAGTTCAGATTAGACATCTCTGACTCCTCTGAATTTCAAAATCTCTTTAGTCAAGCATTGCCTTATAAAATGAATGGATTAAACTTATTAATCGATCTATCTTTAGGGAGGGGATGGAAAAGAAGTAAAAGCTTTACAGACGAATCACAACCCATGCTAATTGTTTCAATTAAGAGAGGAGAGCAGAATTATTTATGGAAGAAGATTAATCTTGAATTAGTCGAAAAATCAATCAGTGAAATAAGAAATATCAAATTCAATATTAAGAATAACATGGAATTTGAATTAAAAAAAGGTGATGAGATTTCCTTATATTTCTGGAATATTTCAAAGGATCAAATTACCTTTGAGACTACTGTTCATAAAATTGAGCTCCGTGGAAATTAATAAAGTACATTACGTAGCTTTTTATTTTAGTATAGCTATTTTAATGGTTGGTTGTAACTCCATGAGCAATGAAACCTATTGCAAGAACCCTATTCCTATTTCTCAAAACATTAAATTCATTGGACATAAAGGTAGCGGCCCAATTGAAATGAATACACCAAATGCATGGCATGAAAACGGACTCCCTTCCATCACAAACGCCATAAATAGAACAGACGGTACAGAGATTGACATTCAAATGAGCCGAGATTCAACGCTATGGTTATTTCACGATCATGAGGTCATAAATTGCGATGATGATCTAATTAACTTTTATGATCTCAGCGATACGGAGATTGATTCAATTAACGAATGTAAGTTTCAGAATCAACTTTTAAAGCTGATAGAATTCAATGCAGTTTTATCGAAACAGAATTTTACTGGAAAAACAATATCACTCGACCTAAAAACACTATCAAACCCTCTTGTTTTGAAAAGATGGTCATCCGATTCACTTTTAAGATACGTTTTTAAAGAAATCAATAAGACGATTAACATAGATGACCAAGCCCATGTATTCATCGAAGTACCCTCTAATATTGAACTACAAAAAGCACAGTCGTTGACAACTCAAAAAGTCTACCAAGTACATTATGACAATCATTCTATACCTAAACAAGTGAATAATATTTCTATACCTTTTAATTTGTCAAGTACTTATTCTCAAAAGAAACTTCAAGTTTGGACACCGAATAAAATGAGTGATTTAATGGTGGCATTATCATCACACCCAGAGATTATTCAAAGTGATAATATAAATTTAATTTCTTACCTTATAGCTTTGAGAGACGGCAAGGAGGTTGAGTGTTCAGACATTGTTCCGTTGGATATCAAGGAAAGAAAACAAGAGTTTATCGAACTTGTTAGTTCTGCAAAAATTCCTGGAAAAGATTCGTTTTTCCAATTGAAACTAGACTCAAATACATGTATTGAAGACCAGTATTTAGTTCTTTCAGTTAAAGATAAAAGTGGAAGGCAGCTTTTTTATGAAACTGTTAATATTTGGGAGGCTCCTAGGTACTTATTCTTAAACTCTTCAATCGTTTGTGATGGCGATATACAGTATTCCATATACATCTGGAACAAAGCTAAATCTGCTTTAAGTCTCAAAGGTGAATTGATACACTATCAATAAAAAAAGAGAGACGTATAAGCCTCTCTTTCTGTTAAAATTACTTAATCTTTTATTTTACAATTACCAAGCGCTGCGGAGTCATAGGCTCTCCATGTAGTTTCAAACTTACGTGATAGACACCCTGAGGTAAATCATCCGTTGAAACAATGAGCGTATTGGTTTGAGTATTTATAGATAAACTCTTTACCAACTGCCCCATGTTATTGAAAATATTTAGCTGTCCAGAATCTAGGAATTTATCAAAAGCAATTTTGACCTTGTCGTTTGCTGGATTCGGAAACATATTAAATGTTAGTATTTCATTCTCTTCTATTGAAACATCAGAAGAAAGGTCATAAAGGATTTCGAAATCATCAAAATAGTATCCATCCTCTTGTACAAAATTATCAGTAACTAGGATAAATCTGAACATTACCTCTTCACCTAAATAATCACTCAAATTGATTTCTTCAAGTATCCAATCATTTTGGACACCGTCGTAAAGCGGATCACCAATTGGCTGAGGGTTTCCTTGATTCTGCGCTCCAGGATTTGTATATCTTCCGCACTGTGCAATCCAACTATTACCATTATCAGTAGAAACTTGAAATTGAGCATAGTCCCAATTGTTTTCTATATCCCATTTAGCTCTAAACTTAACCGCAGCTGATGTTGCATCTGTTAAATCAATCGTATTATTAAACACAAACTCTGAAATGTCTCCACTTGAATAATTCTCATTTGGACTATCAGTAAAAGAGTAGTCAGCAGAATAAAAATCTTCCGTTGTCAAAGACCAATCACCCGTCCAATTGTCAAGTGTGGCAGCTGGGTCAGTAAATTGCAAAGTTGCACTTCCAAAGGTTTTCACAATAGTATCTCTATGCTCCCAGTCTCCGTTATCAGTCACAAGAACATACTTTATTTCATCACCATATTGAATAGCTGGGTCCAATGTATATGAAATCGCACCGGTTTGAGTTTCCTCCAACAGAAGATTGTATACATCTGCATTACCGACGGACTGAATTCCAGAAATCGGTTCAATGGAAACAGTTAAAGCACCTACCTGTAAACCTAAACGTTGAAT
>CBFHXS010000080.1:0-9447 GCA_965659845.1 Brumimicrobium sp. | reverse complement strand
CTCATAATTGAAATCTCCCGTCATATCATTGATTGTAGATACTACATCGAGATTTTCTGTAACACCATAAACCAAAGCTAAGTGAGAAAGTACTAAGTTCATGTGCAACATATCAATGCAATCAGAAGTAATTACAGATTGAGGTGGCCAAAAACCATTGAAGCCAACCTCAGGAGTCATTGCAAAAATATTCTCGTCCTTGTACATATAATCATCCGAATCTCCTGATGCAGGATAAAGCCCAGAACTTTTAATCGCATCATACCCGTTGTACTTAACTTGATGACTAGATATCGCATTAAAATATGAATCGTCTGCTGCTAGTTCCTGGGATGTTGCACCAATCGGGTACAATTGTAAACCACCGTGAGTATGAGAATTGTGTGCCAAAGAAATGTTCCAGTTTTCAGCTACTTTTTTCATGTTTTTAGTCTCTGGCTCTGAAAAAGGTCCTGAACCAGGGTAAACATCACTATTCTGGTCTCCAAGGTCAACACCAGTTGTCCCCCATTGGTACGAATAGTTTCTATTAAGGTCTACACCAGGGTTAGAACTCCCAACATTAGGGTTCTTATTTTTTCTATGCATTCCACCTCCATTTGGATCATTCACAACATTATGAATGTATCCATCAGGATTAACTACTGGAACACACATTATCTCCAAGTTATCTACCAAATAAGTCACCTCCGGATCTGTTCCATAATTCTCTAACAAATACCACATATAAAATATCGTTTGTGATAGAGATCCCGGTTCTCTTGCATGATGGATTGCCGAATACAAAACTCTTGGCTTCCCTTGATCTACATTGGGATCATTTGAAATTTTCACATAATAAATAGGTCTCCCTTCATGAGTTAACGTATCAGAAATCTGTGCCCTCGGAGAAATTAGATTAGGATATTGACTTACCATTGCATCTAATTCATCCAGATACTCTTGATATGTATAAAAACCTGCCATTGACCCCAATTGAAAATTCGTAGGAACCGCAGGACTGTATGAAGTCCCTTCTTCATTAGGACAAGCCGCATTTTTCAAAGGGGCTTGATTTTGATATTCTGCTGAAGAGTAATGCTTTTGAACGTCTTCAATCAATATGTCTACTTGAAAACCCGCCGACTTAGCTTTTTCTAATCCAGCGACAGAAAAATCACTGATTATAAATGTGTTCTTTTTATGTACACCATGATCCACAGCCAACCCTAGTTCAGCAAGCTGCTGAATTTCAGAGGCATCAGCCCATATCCTGGCTTTAGCGTATTGCTGCTGACCAAAAGCAAATCCGGAAAGCAATAGTAATGTAAATGTAAATATTCTATTCATAGTTTCGCATTTCTCGAAATATACGAATTTATTAGCCTAAAATAGACCTTATTAGCTGAGGAAAATAGCTATTGGTTAGGATTTTACCAATTTAATGTATTCATAAAGTGCATTAGATCCTTTTTAACATATTTCAAAGTAGGTAAAATAGAATCATAGTTAGGTCTTGTATTGAAATAAACTACGCCACTGTAAAATCTATCAGTACTATCTGTTAAGTAAAATTGAAAAGGAGAAGCCACATTCCCCTGTAACTCAAAGAAAGTTCCGTATACATTTGCATCCGAACGGATAATGTTCGTATCCAAAATAGCAGTAGCCTTTACCTTATGCTCACCTACCTTATCAATGGCATAATTCACATAAGTGGCCAATGAAGTATCCATATCAATAACACTTAAATGAAGCGTACCATTCAATTTACCGAAAGAAATGTCGCGGTTACATTCACTTCCTCGAACATTTTTAACTTCGAAATAATCGGGTTTCTCATAAGAATATCGACAACTATCTAAAAACATTGAATAATCCCTATCAGGCATATCTACTTCTAAATACGTAGGCGGCTTTGGCACTGTTTTTTTCTCGTCACAAGCTGAGAAAAGAATAATCATTGCAAAAGCTATGAACCAACTATTCTTCTTCATCAATTGAATATTTTATAATTTTCACGAGTTTAACCCTTTTTTTATCCGAAGATTCAACTACAAACTTTAAATCTTCGAATTCAAAAGATTCATTGTTTTTCAAAATCTTCCCTGACTGTTCTATTAGAAACCCCGCAATGGAATCTGACTCACCTTTGACGTTTTCAAATTCTTTACCATCAATATCTAGAACCTTATACATATCGACTAATGGGGTCTTCCCTTCAAACAAGAAAGTATTTTCATCCACTTTAGTATAAACGATATCATCATCGTCAAACTCGTCTGTTATTTCCCCTACAATTTCTTCAAGAACATCTTCGAGTGTAACTACACCTGAAGCTCCGCCATACTCATCAACTACAACGGCCATGTGCATCTTTAACTCTTGAAACTCTTTTAGTAAATCATCGATCTTTTTATTCTCAGGAACGAAGAAAGGAGTTCGAATTAATTGACTCCAATTAAAGTCATCTGTTTCATCCAAGTGTTTCAATAAGTCTTTAACAAATAGTATACCTATAACCTCATCAAAGTTATCTTTAAAAACTGGAATTCTGGAGTATCCAGAATCTAAAATAACAGTCATTAAATCTTTATAAGAAACACTCTCGTCTACAGCAATAACATCTACTCTAGAGCGCATAATCTGACGAACATCCGTATTTCCAAAGTTTACTATTCCTTCAAGGATTTTCTGTTCATCTGAAGATGAGTTATCTTCCCTTGTTAGCGCAATCGCATTTTCCAAATCATCAGTTGATACATCAAGCTGTCGCTTTCTAGCGTACTTCAAAATCACATCAGTCCCATTCACCAGAAAAAGTCGCAACCATGAAAATGGGGGTATTTTACCCAAAACAAGTAATGGCTTAGACATTATATTTACTAAAGTTAAACTATTTCTATTGGCATAGATTTTCGGCACAACTTCACCAATGAGCAAGATTACAAATGTTATCACTCCTATTTCTAATGCTGAACGCAAGTAATCTACACCACCATCAATAGGAACAGGATATATTATTGAAAATAGATAACTTGAAAGAATTACAATCCCAACATTCACAAAGTTATTTGTAATCAATATTGTGGCCAGTAAATCTTTTGGATTTTTAAGTAGAGTATTTGCCACGCCAGACTTATCATCACCATTTTTTTGTAGTTCTTCTCTTTCTTCTGGTGTAAGCGAAAAAAAGGCGACTTCAGATCCGGAAATTAATGCAGAGGCCATTAGAAGTATAAGCAATACAACTACAGATATCCAAAATTCTGAATCAAATTGCTGAGATGTTGAGAGTAAAAATAAACTAAGGGGTTCCGAGTCGTCCATTTACAATCTATTTAAAACGGCAAATCGTCATCATCATCAACCGATAAATCTTCCTTCATTGGCTGTGGTTTTTGAGGAGTATCTTGAGAAGAATAATTCGGCGTATTCCCCCCAGTAGCTGTTTCTGACTTTGGGCTAAGCATAGTAAAATTATCTGCTACAACTTCTGTTGCGTATTTGGTTGCACCTGACTCATCTTGCCAAGAACGAGTTTTTAGTTTACCTTCAACGTACACTTTTTGACCTTTCGATAGGTATTTATCAGCTACATCTGCTAGTGCTCTCCAAACTACAATATTATGCCAATCAGTGATCTCTCTTCGTTCACCAGTTGCTTTATCATTATATGTTTCTGAAGTTGCAATTGAGAATCTAACTAACTTGGTTCCATTCTCCAAAACTCTTACCTCAGGATCCTTCCCTAGGTTACCAATCAATATAACTTTATTTACGCTACCTGCCATATAACAAATGTAAGATAAAAATGGTAAATCATCGAAAATTGCACGCAAGAATATTGGCAACTAATTTTTACCCTATTCAGGTGTATTCTCCTCCAAAAAACGATGAATCAAACGAGGCAATGGATAATCGTCTATCTCATTCAAATCGACACTTAAAAAGTCATCCGTTGCATTAACTTCACCTTCAACGCGCCAGAATACCGCATGTATCCTTTGATGACTTAATATATGCGTATACTCAGCAACCTCACTCTTGACAACAACATTAAATTTCTTTTTTATCGCTCCTTCAAGGTCACTTCTCTCCATTTTTACATCTGATTCAAACAAAGGGAACTCATACATATTTTGCCAAATGCCCTGGTTGATTCTTTTATGGATCTGAAACTTAACATCACTATATAATAAGTAATGAAAATATCTATCTTTAACCTTAACCTTTTTGGACTTCACTGGATAATTAAGCATATTTCTTGACCTATAAGATTGACACATTTGGCTTACAGGACAACTAGAACAATCCGGATTTTTTGGTTTACAAACCTGAGAACCTATCTCCATAATCGCCTGATTATGTTCACCAGGATCATCAACAGACAGCAGTTCTTGAGCATATATTTTAAATAACTTTTGGCCTTTGGAAGAATCAATGGGTGTTTCTTCCGCATAATACCTCGACAGCACTCTGTAAACGTTCCCGTCAACTACAGCATGAGGTAAACCATATGCAAAAGAGGCAATTGCCGCCGCGGTATAATCCCCCACCCCTTTTAATGACTTAATATCTTTAAAACTAGTTGGGAATTTACCCTTAAAATCATCAACAATCTGCTTTGCTGCAAAGTGTAAATTTCTAGCTCTACTATAATAGCCCAAACCTTGCCACAAATTCAATACATCCTCTTCATCAGCTTTCGCCAACTGAAAAACATCAGGGTAATGATCTATAAACTTTTCATAATAAGATTTACCTTGTTCTACACGGGTTTGCTGCAGAATAATTTCCGATAACCAGATAAAATAAGGGTCATTTGTAGACCTCCACGGGAGCGCTCGAGAATTTTGTCGATACCAGAGGCGAATTAATAGAGAAAAATCCTGCATTAGGGTAAAAGTTTGAAGTTTAATAGCTTGTTTACAAAGATAAAAGGAATATGCTGACTACCTTTGTATTTGAAAATCACAATGTTGTTAATTTTAAATTTAGATTAGATATGACAAAAGCAGATATTGTTGCTGAAATCGCTGAGGAGATTGGATTAGAGAAGAATGAAGTGCAAAAGACTGTAGAAGCATTCATGGGATCTGTAAAGAACAGCCTTACTAAAGGAGAGAATGTATATTTGAGAGGTTTCGGAAGCTTTGTTGTGAAAGAAAGAGCTGAAAAAACTGGTCGTAACATTTCGAAGAATACTACGATCATTATTCCAGCGCACAATATACCATCTTTCAAGCCTGCGAAAACATTTGTAGAAGACGTTAAAACAAACGTTAAAGTGAAATAAATGAAATTTAGTCCTGTGCTTGGGACTTAACAAAGTTATTTGTATCTTTGCACTCCTGTTTTTATAGCAGGAGTGTTTTGTTTTACAGAAACACTATTGATAAAGAGAATATTAACATTTAAAATATATAGTTATGCCAAGTGGTAAAAAAAGAAAAAGACATAAGATGTCTACGCACAAGCGTAAAAAACGTCTAAGAAAAAACCGTCACAAGAAGAAGAAATAATACCTTCTTGTTATAGGAATTCACGCAAATGGACTTAGTAGTAAAACTGCTAAGTCATTTGCATTTATAAACTTAAATACGGCTTCCGTGAATTACGAATTAGTAGTCGACTCCCGCAAAGGGAGCGTTTGGCTTGCACTACTAAAAGACGGGAAGCTTATTGAACTTCACGAAGAAAGAGGAAACTCTGACTTTTCCGTTGGTGACATATACCACGGTAAAGTGAGAAAAGTCGTCCCGAGCTTAAATGCTTGTTTTGTGGACGTAGGATACGAAAAAGATGCGTTCCTTCATTATCTTGATTTAGGACCCCAGTATCATTCTCTCAATAAGTTTACCCAGAAAACGTTGCAAGGCAAACAAAATGTTGCCGACCTCTTATACTTTAAATCTGAAGATGACATCCCTAAAGATGGGAAAATCACTGATGTGGTCTCGTCATCTCAGCATATAATGGTTCAAGTGGCAAAAGAACCTATTTCCAGCAAAGGTCCAAGGCTTAGTGCTGAAGTGACTTTAGCAGGCAGGTATCTTGTGCTCGTTCCATTTTCTAATAAGGTGTCAATTTCTCAAAAGATTAAAGATCATAAAGAACGTGATCGTCTGAGAGATATAATGAAGAGTGTGAAACCGAAAAACTTCGGTGTAATCATTCGTACTGTTGCTAAGAACAAAAAGATTGAGCAATTAGATCAGGATCTGAAAACTTTACTTGATAAGTGGAAAAAACTTCACGGTAATCTTCAGAACTCTAAGCCGCCACGTCGAATTCTTGGGGAATTGAATAAAGCATCTTCTCTTTTAAGGGATCTTTTAAATGCTGACTTCTCTAATATCCATGTGAATGACGATGCTCTTTTTGATCAGTTGAACAACTACATCGCCTCAATTGCACCAGGGAGAGAGAAAATCTTGAAACGCTATACTGGAAAGCTTGATATATTCGAGAAATTCGGAATCAATAAGCAGATCAAAACTCTTTTTGGTAAAAAAGTACCGCTTCCAAGTGGAGGA
The DNA here is from genome assembly GCA_965659845.1 of Brumimicrobium sp. Lineage (GTDB taxonomy): Bacteria > Bacteroidota > Bacteroidia > Flavobacteriales_D > Crocinitomicaceae > Brumimicrobium. The sequence goes on along the minus strand of CBFHXS010000080.1, from coordinate 2,929 downwards.
TACTTAATCATTGAGCATACAGAAGCTATGCACGTAGTCGATGTTAACAGTGGTAACAGAAAAGACGCCAAAGGTCAAGAAAGTAATGCCTTAGCAACGAACCTAGAAGCAGCTGAAGAACTTGCAAGAGTACTCCAATTGAGAGACATGGGTGGTATCGTTGCCGTCGATTTTATCGACATGCACGAGAAGGAAAATAATCGCGCACTCTTTGAGTCGATGAAAAACTTCATGAAGTCAGACCGTGCAAAACACAACATCCTACCTCCTTCACGTTTTGGTGTAATTGAAATAACCAGACAACGTGTTCGACCAGAAACAGATATAGAGACTTCAGAAAAGTGTCCTGTTTGCGAAGGAACAGGTGAAATTAGTGCAAGTATCCTTTTTGCTGATGAAGTAGAGAATAACTTGACGTATCTCATCGAAGATAAAAAGGAAAAAGATATTACATTATTTGTTCATCCATATATTGAGTCTCATTTCAAAAGAGGTTTCGTTTCAAAACAGATGAAATGGTTCCTTAAGTATAAGAAATGGATCAAGATTGTGGGAGTGACAAATTACCACCTTTTACAATATTCCTTCAAAGATAAAAAGGGTAACGAAGTTAAGTTGTAATGCGTCAAGAGAAGCAATATAGCTTTCTTGAGATCAAACATAAAGTTGAGCATTGGTGTGCTTATCGTGATAGATGTCATAAGGAAGTAACTGAAAAGTTACGTAATTATGGCTTAGACAATGAGGACACTAATGCTCTTTTATCCCACCTTATTGAATATCGATTTCTCGATGAGCAGCGCTACGCTGATAGTTTTGTTTCTGGTAAATATAGAATCAAAAAATGGGGACGTCAAAAGATAAAATCACACCTTAAACAAAAAGCCATACCTGTTAAAATCATTGAATCCGCTTTAGCAAGTATTGAGTTAGATACATATCTGGAAAATCTTAATTCATTAGCTCGTCGGAAATGGGAAGAGAAAAAAGGAACTAACTTTGAACGTAAAGTCAAAGTCCAACGTTTTTTAGTGGGTAAAGGGTATGAATTCGACCTCATACACAACACTTTAGAGGATTTAGAGAATGAACAAAAAAGATAAAATATCTTAATTTTCCGCGTCCTCTTAATACACCATAAATTTTTCACTTATATTAGCAATCCATAAGTTTTAGCGACGTGTCAGAAAGCATAGTAATCATCCCAACATACAACGAGATTGAAAACGTTGAGCGCATAGTCCGCAAGGTGGTGAGCTATGATAAAGGATTCCATATTTTAATTGTTGATGACAACTCTCCAGACGGCACAGCTCAAAAAGTCAAAGAGCTTCAAAAGGAATATTCCGAACAGCTTCATCTTTTAGAAAGAGAAGGCAAACAAGGGCTCGGTACAGCTTACAAAGCTGGTTTTGACTGGGGCTTAGAACACGAATATGATTACATATTCGAAATGGATGCTGATTTTTCTCATGATCCTGATGACTTAATTCGATTGTATAAAGCTTGTGCTGAAGAAGGAGCAGAACTCGCAATTGGCTCGAGATATTGTAAAGGAGGTAAAATCAAGAATTGGCCGATACTTCGTATACTGATGTCTTATTTTGCCTCGATTTATGTTCGTATGATCTTATTCATTGGTATCAAGGACACAACTGCTGGATTCAAATGTTATACGCGGAAGGCATTATTAAGCGTGAAGTACCACAATATACCCTTCAAAGGTTATGCTTTTCAGATTTGTATGAAATACGGTGTTAAAAAACACGATCATAAGATTATTGAAGTACCGATCACTTTTATTGATAGACAATTAGGAACTTCAAAAATGAGTACGGGAATATTTAAAGAGGCTTTCTTCGGAGTGTGGAAAATGAGAAAAATGGAGCTATGAAATATTTATTGAAAGAAGCGACAATTATTAATGAAGGGAAATCATTCGTTGGAGACGTTCTTATTGAAAACGATAAAATATCGAAAATTGGTCAACAAATCAACGGAAATGGAGCTAAGGAAATAAACCTATCGGGGAAATACCTTGTTCCTGGAAGTATTGATGATCAAGTTCACTTTCGAGAACCTGGATTGACACATAAAGGAAATATAGCGACTGAAAGTAGAGCTGCTGTAGCTGGTGGCGTCACCTCTTTCATGGAAATGCCAAATACGGTACCTAATGCATTGACTCAAGAGTTATTGCAAGATAAATATGACATTGCCTCCAAATCAAGCATAGCGAATTACAGCTTTTTTATGGGGGCTTCCAACGACAACATTGAAGAGGTGCTTAAAACTGATCCCAAAAATGTCTGTGGTGTAAAAGTTTTTATGGGTTCGAGTACAGGAAACATGTTGGTTGATGAACCATCAACTTTGGACAAAATATTTTCTGAAGTTCCGATGCTCATCGCAACACACTGTGAAGATGAAGCCACAGTGCGCAAAAACATGGAAATTTACAAGGAGAAATATGGAGAAGATGTTCCCATCAAATATCATCCTGATATACGAAGTGAGGAGGCTTGTTACCTCTCATCTTCAATGGCGGTTGAATTAGCAAAGAAACACAACGCTAGACTGCACGTTTTACATATTTCAACTGCTAAAGAATTATCGCTTTTCGAGAATAAAACGCCACTTTCTGAGAAGAGAATAACCGCTGAGGCATGTATACATCACCTATGGTTCTCGAAAGAAGATTATGACAAAAAAGGTACTTTCATTAAATGGAACCCTGCGGTTAAAAATGCTTCTGACCGATCTGCAATTTGGGAAGCTGTTTTAGACAATAGAATAGATGTAATTGCAACTGATCATGCTCCTCATACGATTGAGGAAAAAGAAAACACCTATTTCAAAGCACCATCTGGTGGGCCATTGGTTCAACATGCATTGATTGCTCTTTTTGAAAAAGCGAAAGAAGGTGTTA
>CBFHXS010000079.1:0-12657 GCA_965659845.1 Brumimicrobium sp. | reverse complement strand
AGATTATATTAATTGCAACACCATCGGCATTTTTAACTTCTATTTTCGAAGATATACCGAAAGAGCTTATGCATGGTAAAACAGTCTTTTCGGCGGTAAAAGGCATTATCCCAGAGTATCATGCTATTCCAGCTCGTTTTATCCACAAGACTTTCGATACTCCATATGACCAAATAGGTATAATTTGTGGACCTTGTCATGCTGAAGAAGTTGCTCTAGAGCGTCTCTCGTATTTAACCATTGCTTGTCAAGATGAGGATATCGCAGAAGAAATGGCTGAAATATGCGCTTGCAGATACATCAAAACTACTGTTTCCGATGACTTGTTTGGAACGGAATTATCCGCAGTGTTGAAAAATGTTTATTCCATTGCATCAGGTATTTGTTCTGGATTGGGTTATGGAGATAATTTTCAATCGGTACTTATATCAAATGCAATTCAGGAAATCGAGAACTTTATAGACGAGGTGAGCCCGATACACCGAGATGTAAAAACAAGTGCTTATCTAGGTGACTTGTTAGTAACTGCATATTCAAAGTTTTCTAGAAATAGAACATTTGGATTCATGATCGGAAAAGGCTACTCTGTAAAAACAGCACAAATGGAAATGGACATGATCGCTGAAGGTTATTATGCCGTTCGGTCTGTCATGGAAATCAATAAGAAGTTCGAAGTTGATATGCCGATCGTAGAAGCGGTAAATAATATACTTTATGAAAAGATTTCCCCTGTTATTGAAATGAAGATTCTAACAGACAAATTAAGCTAACATTTCATTCACATAAAAAAAGCCCGCTCTCAATTGAAAACGGGCTTTTCTATTAACAAGTTTATTTTTCTTACATCATTCCTGGCATTCCACCTGGCATTCCACCCGGCATTCCACCACCTCCAGCGTTTGCACCTTCGTCTTCTGGTTTGTCAACAATAACACACTCCGTTGTTAACATCATTGACGCAATAGATGCTGCATTTTCAACTGCAATTCTTGCAACCTTAGTAGGATCAAGAACACCTGCCTTCAAGAGATTTTCAAACTTCTCTTCTCTAGCATTGTATCCAAAATCACCTTTTCCTTCTTTTACTTTCTGAACTATAATAGCTCCTTCAACTCCAGCATTCTTTACAATCTGACGCATAGGTTCTTCTATAGCTCTCTTTACGATAGCAATACCCGTATTCTGATCTTCGTTATCACCTTTCAAGCTCTCTAATGCATTGATCGCTCTGATCAAAGCAACTCCTCCTCCTGGAATAACTCCTTCTTCTACTGCTGCTCTAGTTGCGGCAAGTGCATCATCAACACGGTCCTTCTTCTCTTTCATTTCCACTTCAGAAGCAGCACCAACGTATAAAACTGCAATACCTCCAGCTAATTTCGCTAAACGTTCTTGCATCTTTTCTTTGTCATAGTCAGAAGTTGAAGACTCCATCTGAGCTCTGATTTGACCTACTCTCGCTTTGATATCCGCTTTTTTACCAGATCCATTCACGATAGTTGTATTGTCCTTATCAATCTCAATCTTTTCTGCAGAACCTAACATTTCTAATGTAGCATTCTCTAAAGTCAATCCTTTCTCTTCTGAGATTACCTGACCTCCAGTAAGAATAGCTATATCTTCTAACATTGCTTTTCTTCGATCTCCAAATCCAGGTGCCTTTACTGCCGCAACTTTCAATGAACCACGAATACGATTCACAACCAATGTTGTCAATGCTTCTCCATCTATGTCTTCTGCAATGATCAATAATGGTTTTCCTGACTGAGCCGCAGGTTCCAAAATAGGAAGAAGTTCTTTCATATTAGAGATCTTCTTATCACAGATTAAAATCTGAGGACTCTCTAGATCGGCAACCATTTTCTCAGTATCTGTAACGAAATATGGAGATAAATATCCACGATCGAATTGCATACCTTCAACAGTCTTCACTTCAGTCTCAATCCCTTTGGCCTCTTCAACAGTGATTACACCATCGTTACCAACAACTTTCATTGCCTCAGCAATTAAAGATCCAATTGTCTCATCGTTATTCGCGGAAATCGAAGCAATTTGTTTGATTTTATCATTGTCTGAACCTACTTCTTGAGATAGTTTTTTCAACTCTCCTACTACAGTAAGAACTGCTTTATCTATTCCTCTTTTCAAATCCATCGGATTTGCACCCGCAGTTACGTTTTTAAGTCCCGTGGTAATAATCGCCTGAGCCAATACCGTTGCAGTAGTAGTTCCATCACCGGCAATATCAGCAGTTTTAGAAGCAACTTCTTTCACCATTTGGGCTCCCATGTTCTCCACCGGATCTTCTAACTCAACTTCTTTAGCAACTGAAACACCATCTTTAGTAACGTGAGGTGCTCCAAATTTTTTATCTATAACAACATTTCTACCTTTAGGTCCTAATGTTACTTTAACCGCATTTGATAACGCGTCAACTCCATTCTTAAGTTTCTCGCGGGCAGCTGCATCAAATATTATTTCTTTTGCCATTTTATTTCGTTTTTTTTATTAGTTAAAAACACCGTATATATCGGCTTCCTTCATTATTAAATAAGTGGTTCCGTCAAGCTTAATCTCTGTACCAGAGTATTGTCCGTACAAAACAGAATCACCTTTCTTTACAGTCATAGGTTCATCTTTCTTTCCGTTTCCAACTGCTACTACCGTTCCTCTGAGCGGTTTTTCTTTTGCAGTATCAGGAATGATGATTCCACTCGCTGTTTTTTCTTCGGCTGGAGTTGGCTCTATAAGCACTCGATCCGCCAATGGTTGTAATGTTGACATAATTGCTTGTTTATTTTGTTAAATAATAATTAAATTCTACTCTCGCGAATCGACCAATTTTATGCCAAAGGTGAATGAGGTTTATTTTGTCAGAAAACTGCAAAAAAGTCCATAAAAAAATGTCAGCGCGACTGACACACTGACATTTTATAAATATAGTTTTTTTATAAGTTCTACTCTCCTGCTGGAGCAGGGCTTCCTTCTCCTGAAGGAGCACCACCATCTGTAGTCTCTTCTGTTGTATCTTGCTGCTGATCTTCTTGGATAGCTGGAGAAGAATACATTAAAGTCATCACTATACTCAATACGGCAATAACTCCCGCTAAACTCCACGTTGCTTTCTCAATAAAGTCAGTTGTCTGCTTCACTCCTCCCAATTGTTGAGCTGAACCAAAATCAGTTGACAACCCTCCACCTTTTGGATTTTGCATTAGTACCAATAAAACGAGCAATACACTCGCAATTACAATCAATATCGTTAGTAACGTTCCCATATCTTAATTTAATTTTCTCTTCAGACTTTCAATTTGAAGTGCAAAGAAACTCTTTTTTTCTGGAAATTTCAACAATAATTTCTCATAAGCTTCAATTGCCTTCGGATAATTACCTTGAACCTCGTATATTTTAGCTAAGGTCTCACTCACTGGAAGCCTTGATTCATCTAGACTTTCCTTAGCTTTTTTAACGGGAGAGAAGAAGGATTGAACTGGTTTTTCCAACTTATGTTTTTCCTTAAGACCAACTTCTTTTTTTATCGGAGTAGTATTGTTTTCTTCCTCAACAAAACTGCTCATCCATCCCGTAAAAGATCTTTTTCCGCTCGTATCAACCCTTTCTTCAGTTTCTATATCGATAACGCCTGACTCCTCTTGCACATCATCAATACATTCTATTTCTTTAGGTTGGCTTGTCAAGAATTCTTTATTTTCTTGATTCTGGTTCTCTACTTGGATCTCAGATTCTTGCCTAACATCTTCTTGTCGCTCTTCCAGCCTATCTGCTTCGTCCACTTCTAATAAAATAGAAGAACTCACTGCATGTGCTAAAATATCTCGTTCAAGATTGTCTACTTCCGTTTTAGATTTCTCTTTAGGGTCTTCCGAATCTAATTCAATAGATGCCTCATCTTGATTTGACTCATCTAGCTTTGAACCTGTTTCTGCTTCGCTTAAAGTACCTAAATCTACTTCCTCTTGGCTCGTAATCGTATTTAAAATTTCAACTTCGCTTTCCCTTGAATCAGAAATTTTCTTTTCATCAAGATTATCTTTTTCTACCCTACTCGAAACTTCATGTTGGTCAATAAAAGTGTTTTCTAGACCATCCTCCTCTGAGCGCTTATCATTAGAAACTGAATTCACCAAGGCAAATAACTGGGACCTATTTGGTACTCGATAAGCATATTCTTTCAATTTCTTTTCAAAAGTGATAGGGTCGTGAATAGCTAACCCTTTCAAATACAACTGTGGAAAAACTGGAGAGAATGGATATTCTTTACTCAATTGCTCCAAATCGCTCAATTGACCCTGCGCAATGCCTTCGGGCTGACTAATTAATGTCGCTATTTGCTCACCACTTATCATTTACCAATTTGAAAGTAACTTATTTAATACATCTTGAATAATCTGATCATTGATTTCTTCGAAAAGTTGATCTTGAATAGACCCCACATCTTGTTTAGCATCAAAATCTGAAAATCTAGAAATATTTAGCTCCATCACCTCCTCTTCTGGTTCACTAATAAATATCTCGAAAGTTGCTCTTATTGTCAATCTATTCTGAATCTCTGCTGTATTATCCTGAAGTGATAATGGAGTAACTGAATAACTCTGTACTATTCCAGTAACATTAACTTGAGGATTATTCTCTTCGCTGGCAACCAATTTAAGTCCTACTCTATTCTGAATGGCATCTTTTAAGTCTTCTGTTAAATTAGGGGCATAACTAATTGGTGCATTTGCCGCTTTACTTTCTAAAGTTTGGACCATAAAACGCTTCCATTCGGGCGGCACACTTCCATCTCGAAATGATACACTTGTTGGCCAACAAGCCGTCATTAAGACAATTGGAATTAATAAAATGAGTTTCATGTTCATCCCAACGTTCTATTTCAAATTATATTCTTTGATCTTCCTGTAAAGTGTTCGCTCTGAAATACCTAGTTCTTTCGAGGCGTCTTTTCGTTTACCTTTGTGTTTCTCGAGCGCTTTTTTAATAAACTCTTTTTCTCTCTCCTCAAGCGACAAAGACTCTTCGACCTCAATATGTTCATGATAATCACTGTCAACTATCGTTGGTTCATGCGAAGTAGTTGAGTATTCATCCTCCGACTGAATATCACTTCTGCCAGATTCGAGCAACTTTCTACTCTCTTCATTTGAAATATCACTATAAACTCGATTTAAAACATCTTTCTGAGATCCTGTAAGATCAACATCATTTTCCCCATTCAAGATTTCAATAACTAATTTTTTCAATTCGTTGAGATCTCTCTTCATATCGAAAAGAAACTTATACATCAATTCTCGATCAGAAAAAGAATCATTATTCTTGTCCTCTTTAGTAACTACGGAAGGCACTCCACCCTGCCCTTCTTCGGGGAGATAGGACCGTAAGCGATCGGCTGTAATTGAGCGTTCATTTTCAATCACTGAAATCTGCTCAACAATATTCTTCAATTGCCTAATATTCCCAGGCCAAGAATACTTTTCCAGTGCAAAAACTGCATCTTCATCCAGTCGAATAGCAGGCATTCTATATTTCTCAGCAAAATCCGCTGCGAACTTCCTAAAAAGAAGGTGAATATCTTCTCGTCTTTCTCTTAAAGGAGGCAATTGAATTGGCACAGTACTCAAACGATAAAGAAGGTCTTCTCGGAATTTACCTTTTCGAATCGCTTCAGACATGTTTTCATTCGTAGCTGCTACTACTCTAACATCCGTTTTTATAACTTTTGATGAACCTACGCGAATAAATTCACCCGTTTCCAAGACTCTTAATAATCGTACCTGCGTTTGTTGGGGTAATTCAGCAACTTCGTCCAAAAAAATTGTTCCTCCGTCCGCTTCTTCAAAATAGCCCTTTCTGCTCCCAGATGCCCCCGTAAAAGCACCTTTTTCATGACCAAACAATTCTGAATCTATAGTGCCTTCTGGTATAGCTCCGCAGTTCACAGCAATATAACTTCCGTGTTTACGTGCACTCAAAGAATGAATAACCTGAGGAATTATCTCTTTACCCGTTCCACTCTCACCCGTTACCAGAACTGAAATGTCTGTTGGAGCCACTTGAGTCGAAACCTCCAACGCTCTGTTCAACCGCGGAGTATTACCTATAATTCCAAAACGTTGCTTTATTTGCTGAATATTCATATTCAAAATTAATTTACCAACTCTCCCTTCAATGATGCCTTAGTGCAGTCTGTTATCTTCACTTTTACATAATCACCAATCTTTGAATCGCCACGATCAAATATCACTTTATGATTTCGATCTGTTCTACCCATCATCTGATTATCAGAGCGCTTAGATAATGTCTCAACAAGAACCTCTTCTGTTTTTCCAATTAGACTTTTATTAATCTTCAAACTATGTTCATGCTGAAGCGTAATTACTTCCTCTAACCTCTTTTGCTTTACCTCCTCAGGAACATCGTCCTCGAACTTACGTTCAGCAAGTGTTTTAGGTCTTTCCGAATACTTATACATATATGCATTATCGTATTCGACCTCACGCATTAAAGAGAGAGTATCTTGATGTTCCTCTTCAGTTTCACCACAAAAGCCAGAAATGATATCCGTTGTAATTCCACAATTTGGGATAATACGATTAATTGCATCTATTCTGTTCTTATACCATTCTCTAGTATAACCGCGATTCATACGCTTTAACATTTCAGAATTTCCAGATTGCACAGGTAAATGAATGTAATTGCAAATATTATCATGATTAGCGACAGCATGTAAAACATCATCTGTCATATCTTTAGGGTGAGATGTTGAAAAACGAATCCTAAGCTTTGGATCAACTTGAGCTACCATTTCAAGAAGTTGAGCAAAGTTTGTCGTTGGCTTTGTTTCATCTTTAATCTGTCCTTTACTCGTCATGTTCCATCGATAACTATCAACATTTTGACCTAACAAAGTAACCTCTCTATAACCAGCGTTAAACAACGCAGCACACTCCTGTACTATCGTATGAGGGTCTCTACTCCTCTCCCTTCCTCTTGTGAATGGTACAACACAAAATGAACACATGTTATCACAACCACGTGTTATACTCACAAATCCAGTAACACCATTTTTATCAAGTCGCACAGGACTGATGTCCGCATAAGTTTCATCTCTCGACAAAAGAACATTCACCGCCTTCTGACCACCTTCTACCTCTTCTATTAAGAAAGGAAGCTCTCTGTAAGCATCTGGTCCAGCAACAAGGTCAACTAATTTCTCTTCCTCTAAAAGCTGCTTTTTTAATCGCTCTGCCATGCAACCAAGAATGCCAATTACCATTCTTGGGTTTTCTCTTTTAGCTTTATTAAACTGAGTCAGTCTGTTGCGAACACGTTGTTCTGCATTATCTCGAATACTACACGTATTAATCAAAACTACATCAGCTTCGCTCTGATCTTGAGTTGTCGAAAACCCTTGTTTCGTAAGTATCGAGGCAACAACTTCACTATCTGCGAAATTCATTGCGCAGCCGTAACTTTCTAAATAAAGTTTTTTACTCGATTTTCCCTGACCATCCATTATTATCGCTTCACCTTGGCGGTCTTCATCCATATCCTTCTCAACAGTACTGCTCATCACAAAAAAAATTTATCGGGAGCAAAGATAGTCTTTCTTCGGCTCGTGTCAAAATGTCAGTTGTGGATTTTTATCTTTTTTCTCATAGCCCTCACTCTCATTAGAAAAAATCCAGTGACGAATGAAACAAAATAGCAAATTAGAATGTATAGAATGATATGAAATGAGAGGTGCTTTCAATCATTTGAAGAGAAGTGAATTTAACAACAAGTTTGGTTTTCGAATTAATTTGAAGTTATTTTGCACTCGATTTAAAATCCTCCCAAGGACAAACTTATAAAGAAATTATGGCAAAGAATCTAGTTATTGTTGAGTCACCTGCAAAGGCTAAAACTATTGAAGGATATTTAGGTAAAGACTTCGTAGTAAAGTCGAGCTATGGTCATGTTCGAGACTTAGCAAAAAAAGGTATTGCAATAGACATAGAGAATAATTTTACTCCCAACTATGCAATAAGCGCAGACAAAAAACAGATTGTTACCGAACTAAAGAAATTGGTTAAAGAAGCAGAAACAGTTTGGCTCGCGACGGATGAGGACCGAGAAGGAGAAGCTATTTCTTGGCATCTTTACGAAACATTAAAACTAGAGACAAAAGATACGAAAAGAATCACTTTCAACGAAATCACAAAACCAGCGGTTCAACGAGCAATCGAAAATCCGAGGTCTATAAATAAGGAGCTCGTAGATGCTCAGCAGGCAAGAAGAGTATTGGATAGACTTGTGGGGTTTGAGCTTTCTCCTGTTCTTTGGAAAAAGGTGAAACCGAGCCTTTCGGCAGGTCGAGTACAATCCGTTGCCGTTCGTTTGATAGTGGAAAGAGAAAGAGAAATACAAGATTTTAAGGCAGCAAATTTCTTTAGAGTGAATGGCTCCTTTTTCAAAGGAAACGATCAACTTGATGGAAAATTAGCACACAATTTAAAAAATGAAAAAGAAGCTCAAGAGTTTCTTGACAGTTGTAAAGGTGCCGATTTCAACATAACTGATGTTCAAAAGAAACCAGCAACTAAAAATCCATCAGCTCCTTTTACTACCTCGACACTTCAGCAAGAAGCCAGTTTAAAGCTTGGCTTCAGTGTATCAAGGACTATGGGAGTGGCTCAGAAACTATATGAAGCTGGACACATCACTTATATGAGAACTGATAGTGTCAACTTCTCTGACACGGCGATTGATGGAGCGAAAGCTGCAATCAACAAGAATTACGGAAGTGAATATAGTAACCCAAAACGATACAAAGGAAAATCAGCAGGAGCACAAGAGGCTCACGAAGCAATCAGACCAACAGATTTTGAAAGACAAAGTGTAACTTCGGCAAGTGATGAGGAACGATTATACGATCTAATCTGGAAAAGATCAATCGCCTCTCAAATGAGCCAAGCTAAACTAGAACGTACAACAATCAAAATAGGGGCTACCGGTGTTAAAGATGAATTCGTAGTTAAAGGTGAGGTAATCAAGTTTGATGGATTCCTTAAAGTCTATTTAGAGTCCTCATTAGATGAAGACGAAGATGAAAAAGCGATTGAAGGCCTTTTACCAGAAGTTAAAGTAGATGATAGAGTAAATGTAAATGCTATTATAGCTACTGAAAGATTTACCCGTGCCGCACCAAGATATGTAGAAGCTTCTCTAGTGAAGAAATTAGAAGAACTTGGAATTGGCCGACCTTCAACATACGCACCAACTATTTCTACCATTCAGAAAAGAGGGTATGTTGAGAAAAAAGAGCATGATGGAACTGAAAGACACTATTTAGTCTACGCGCTTAACAGTGATGGAATTGAAAAGGAGTCTCAATCAGAAATCACTGGACGTGACAGAAATAAGCTTTCACCTACCGACATTGGTATGGTTGTTACTGATTTCCTTGTAGAGCATTTCGGAAATATAATGGATTACAACTTCACTGCAGAAGTTGAACAACAATTTGATGAGATTGCTCAAGGAATGAAAGAGTGGACAGCGATGATCCAAAAGTTCTACGATCCTTTCCATACGAGCGTAGAAGATACACTTGAGAATTCTGAACGAGCATCAGGAGAAAGACATCTTGGTGAACATCCTAAAACAGGTGAAAAAGTAATAGTTAGAATTGGACGATACGGACCAATGGCACAAATTGGTGAGAATGAAGGCGAGAATAAAGCACGTTTTGCGAGCTTAAGACCAAATCAATCAATTGAAACCATAACATTTGAAGACGCCTTAGAACTATTCAAACTGCCGCGAGCTCTTGGTGAATTCGAAGGAAAAGCTGTGAAAGCAAACATCGGGAGATTTGGACCATATGTTCAGCACGACGGAAAATTCGTTTCTCTTAAAGAAGATGACCCTATGGAGGTAGACCTTGATAGAGCCATTGAATTAATTAAGGAAAAGCGTATTGAGGACGAAAAGAAGATGATCAAATCTTTCCCTGAACAAGATGATATGCACCTTCTAAATGGAAGATGGGGACCTTATCTTAAAATTGGAAAGAAGAACTTCAAACTTCCCAAAGACGTAGAACCTGAAAAGCTGACTTACGAGGAATGTATAGAGATTTCTGAAAACCAACCAAAAAAGACTGGCAAGAGGAAAGCAGCTAAGAAAACGACCAAGAAAACTGCTAAGAAAAAGTAGTTTTCGACAGCCGAGTATTCATTTCTTAACAGTCAACTGTATAAAACAGGTTTCTTTCTAAGCTACATTTGTAAAAAATGATAGCATGAAAGACTTGTCGATTTATTTCCAACCTGTTGAAGCTGATAAGGAATTTGAAGAGCAGCAATTAGGTAATGAAATACACATCCATAGACCGGATCAGTTTCCTGCTCTAGACAAAAAAGGCACTGCATTATTTCATACCCCAGAAAGTAGAAGAGGAAATTGTCCTCAGTCTAACGACGATTTTAGGGCCCATCTCTATAAACTCTTTCTTGGTAACAATTGGACACACAATATATATGACCTTGGAACAATTGCCCCAGGTGAAAGTATTCAAGACACTCTTCATGCAATCCAATCGGTAATTTCAGAACTTGTCAAAAACAATATTACACCTATTATTGTAGGTGGGTCTCAAGATTTAACCATGGGATTGTACGACGCATACGCCTCCCTTGAACAATTTGTGAACTTAACTACAATTGACCATAAACTTGATGTTGGTAATTCAGAAAATGAAATTAGCTACGACGCGTGGTTAAGTCAACTTCTTCTAAAAAAACCTTGCTATCTTTTCAACTATTCTAATATCGGGGCTCAAAAACATTACATCGCACCAAAAACAATTGATCTTTTCAATGACTTGTATTTCGACATTGCACGACTTGGAGAGCTGAAGTCTAACCCTCAGGTTTCTGAACCTATTATGAGGAATACCGACATACTCAGTGTCGACCTACAAAGCATCATTTCAACAGCCTGGAATGCACCTTACTTTGATAACCCAAATGGAATCGATCCTTATACTGCATGCACGGTAATGCGATATGCAGGAATAAGCGATAAGCTTTCAAGTGTTGGATTGTTTAATCAAGAATTAACAAATACCACTAATCAAAGTGGCGCTTCAATGATCGCGCAATTGATATGGTACTTTAATGAAGGCTATGCTCAACGAAAAGGTGACTTCCCTATTGGAAGTAAAAAGAACTACAAGAAGTATCGCGTATTTTTAGAGGAACTTAATGAAGAAATCGTATTCTGCAAGAGTGACAAATCCGGAAGATGGTGGATGGAAGTACCCTACCCATCTCGAAACAACTCTAAATTTATGCGTCATCAACTAGTTCCATGCTCTTACAAAGAATATCAAGAAGCTATGGAAGGAGACATTCCTGATCTCTGGTGGAAAACATACCAAAAAATAAGCTAGAGTGCTTAGACCAATAAAGATTCTCTGCGACCGAACTATTTAAACTAGATTTTGTTTAATTACGAGATAATCGTTTTTTTTTATTTCGTTTTTTGATTTTTTTAACTATTTTAGTCGCCTGATGTAGTCGTGTAGTACATCATCAGCAGTAGTAACTATTGAAAGAAAAAAGCGTTTATGAAATATTATTTTCTGATTTTCAGTGCTTTATGTTTTAGCATAACCATCAGCTACAGTCAACAAGAAAAATTGTTGACGCATTTTATTTTTGATAAAATGAGTATTAATCCTGGAGCAACTGGTGTTGGTATGCCTGCTCAAGTATGTGGAACCATGATTTACAGAAATCAATGGGATAAATTTAACGGAGCTCCTAATTCAGTTTTGGCTAATGCCGAAGCGAATATATCTCAGTACATCCCAAGTGCTGCTGGAATTTCATTTTATCACGATGCGATAGGATTTGCAAGACAAAACAATGTAACATTAAATTATTCATACCACTTACAAATGTCTTCAGGTACATTGGGTATGGGCGTTGGATTAGGTTTGGTAAGTTATGGTATGGCGCCTACTTGGGTAACACCGGACAACAATCCAAATGACGGATCTTTGCCACCTGCAGTGAGTGAAGCTACTTTCGATGCAAATATTGGTGTTTATTACCAGTCTTTTAATGGTTGGTATGCAGGTATTTCATCAACTCACTTACCTGCGATGGAATTGACTCAATTAAATTTCAATACGGCACGTCACTATTATGCAATGGGAGGTTACCGTTTAGACCAAGCATTTGGAATGAGCGAACTGGATCTAGAGGCTAACGTATTATTAAGGACAGATGCGGTTACATTTAGTGGAGATCTAAATGTGAGAGCATTATGGGATAATACTTTTTATGGCGGACTTACGTTCAGACCGAATGACGCAATCGGAATTATGGCAGGTATGAATTGGAATTCATTTACCTTCGGCTATGCATATGATATTACTGTAAATAGAATTTCGAATATTTCCGCTGGTTCGCATGAACTATTGTTTAAATATTGTTATCCGTTACCACCATTACCGATAACGAAAAGTCGAAATCCGCGATACTTATAAATAAATTGTAACCATTTGGGAGAGGGTTCCGTTATAATCATCCAGAATGTTATTGATCCTGTAGAAGTTGATGATGATTCGGAAAGCAAAAACGAGGT
>CBFHXS010000078.1:0-12689 GCA_965659845.1 Brumimicrobium sp. | reverse complement strand
GTTTCTGAAGTATCTTGAACTTTTAAAAGTTTAAGTTTTGTTGAATTTAATTGACTTACGTTATTATCGAGTTTAGTAACTTGTTTCAAATTTGTTTTTGTTGTCTGAGCCTTTTCAGAATTCTCTGTACTAAAGGAAGTTGCTGCAGTAGATGAACTGAATACATCCTTATTTGCTATTTTAGAGACTTCATTTGATTTTAGATCTACGTCAGTAGATTGAAGTGCTGACTTGCTTGTATTTACAATATTTATTGTTTTGTCTGATCTATTCTGACTGATTTTGTTGTCTACAGTTTCGAGCTCCTTGTATTCCTTTTCTTCAGTTGATGAATAAATCGGATCGTTTTTCTTTGTCAATTCATTTTTATTGATAATATTCTCTAATACTTCTTCTTGAAGTTCTGCAATGGATTTTTGCTTCAAGTTTGCATGGGATAGAGTAGTACCGTCAATTATAGGAATGAGTAATAAAAGAAGAATGAGAATAATATCAAATAATCCGTTCCATGGACCAAAGAAAGCACCTCGATCTCGTTGGTCTAACCGTTGATTCAGGTCATCCAAAAAATCTTTAGGAGGAGTACCAAAGCTTTGATCAGAAAAGCGATCACGCATCATTTTGTCTATATTTTCTTCGCTATCTTTCAATTTCTAGGGTGTCTTCTTTTAAAATTTGTTTTAATCTTTTTCTGGCTTCTTTTACATGCCACTTTACTGTTTCATATCCTATGTCTAACTCTTTTGCTATTTCTTTATAACTGTACCCGTCAATCGCGAATAAGTTGAAACTTAAGCGCGTTGCTGGGGGGAGGTGATCAAGAACTTGTTTAATCTGTTCATTTTCTGAGAATGAATGTATGTCATTTGACGAAGGCTCGAAATATGCTTTTTGGTTATTGATATCATACGTAAATAATTCTTTATAACGTTTATTACTTCTGAAATGATCAATAACAGTGTGGTGTGCAATTCTTTTTGTCCAAGCATAAAAGTTAGAGCCAACCTCGTATTGATCGATTTTGTCTATAACTTTCAAGAAACTACTATTTACAATTTCCATTTGCTCTTCACGTTGACTGTGATATCTCACAGCTACACTTATTAAAAGATTATATGTGGCCTCATACAGACGCAGGATGACCTTACGATCATTCTTTTTTACGCCTTTTATGATTTCCTCATTAATCTCCAATGTTGTAGGTTCTTTTTGTAACAACGTTATTGAAGCGTAATAGTAGGGGGGATGTTGCGAAAAAAATTAAAAAATATCTTTAATCTGCTCTAAACCAATTGATCGAGATCCCTTCAAGAGAATTAGGTTATTGAACGGTTGAGCTGTAATTAGAAATTTTCGCGCTTCATCAGTATCTTCAAAAGCCATTATTGAATTGTCCTCTTTTGCAATTTTCATGAACTCTTCACCCACGAATATGCCCTGAAGCTTAAAATCTTTGGTCAAACTGATGATTTCCTTGTGATACGCTAATGAATCTATCCCTAGTTCTTTCATATCTCCTAAAACGAAGAATTTATCTGCGTATGGCATAGCGTTAAAGCTTTCGAGAGATGATCTAACACTAGTGGGATTGGCATTATATGCATCAAGAATTAAGGTGTTCTTATTTGTTTTCTCTATTTGTGATCGGTTATTCTTTGGAGAATAATTAGCAATGGCTCTGTTTATGTCTACGTCATTGACTTCAAAGTAATCACCTATCGTAACAGCAGCGAGCATATTGTAGAAATTGTATTTACCTATAATGTTTGTTTTAACTTCAAGGCCTTTACCTTTATTGGAATTCCAACTGAACATCACTTCTGGAATAAATTCATCTAGTTGTCCATGAACATCAGCTGAGTCGCTTTCCCCATATCGTATTGTTTCAATATTATTCGGAATGATCTCCGATAATATTTCATCGTCTACATTCAAGAATAAAGTTCCACCAATTTGCTCAATGGAATCATAAAGTTCTTTCTTTGTTTTTATTACCCCTTCAGGACCTCCGAATCCTTCTAGATGAGCGTTTCCAATATTGGTAATGATTCCATGACTCGGATTCGCAATAGCAGTTAATTCTTCAATATCACCAGGTTTACTAGCCCCCATTTCAATGATGGCAATATCGTGTTGATTTGAAATCTGAAGTAGAGTCAGAGGCACGCCTATGTGGTTATTAAGGTTACCAGTCGTGTAAAGAACATCATACTTCTCGTTGAGTACTGCTGCGATTAGTTCTTTAGTTGTCGTTTTTCCATTCGATCCTGTAATACCTAGTACAGGAATTGAAAATTTTTCTCTATGAAAATTAGCCAAGCCTTGTAAAAATGATAAACCATCCTCAACTGCAAATATTGTTTTACCATTTGCATAATCTTTTTCATCCACTATTGCATACTTTGCCCCTAGGTCAATTGCTTTTTGTGCAAAGTGGTTACCATTGAAGTTTTCGCCTTTTAAAGCAATGTAAAGATTGTCTGGTTCAATTTTACGTGTATCGGTAGATACACCAGAACATTCGTAAAATAAATTGTATACCTGTTTCATATTATGTCATAAAAAAAGCCCTGACGTTAATCAGGGCTTAAATATAATGAATCGATAATTATTTACGATTTTTCTTGCTGTAGTTCATCCCAGTTGGACTACCTACACGATCCATAGCACACCTGAATCCTATATAATCAGTAGCTTGGTCTTCATCCAAGAATCTTCGGTTTCCACCAACTAGCCATATTGCTCTATCTTTCCATGAACCACCTTTATACACTCTAGATTTATTGGAAACTAGGGTAGTTGGCCATGCTGTACGATCATCACCTCCTGGTTTTACTTGATTACCTTTCAAGTCATATTCTTCATATTGATCTTGATACATAACTAAGTCTGGATCTCTTTTAGCTTCATTGATATCATTCTTACGATCAGTGTTATCGTAGTCTATAGAGGACTCAATATCACCATCAATGTAATCAATGTAATCAGCACGACGATAGTTCAAACGACCAATGTTTTCTTCTTCAGTTACCTCACGGTATTTCAATTTACCAGGTGTGTTTTCGATGTACTCATTGAATCCTTCTCTCAACATTGAGATGATTTCGAAAGAGTACTCTTCGCCTAAAGGTCCAATTCTAATTTTGTCCGCAAATATCCCATCAAAAATTCTATCTTGAATTAACATCGATGCTTCAGTATCATTTTTATTGTTTTTATATTCAATTGCTTCATCCAGTACAGCATTGATTTCTCTTATAATATTCAATTCTAAAGAATCTTTAGTGTTACCATGAGAAACATAATATGGATCTGGAGCATAACCTCTTTTTACAGGTTGCTTAGATTCATTGTGCTTTTGGATACCTCTTTGGATAACAGTATCATTTGGATCGTGCTTAGAAGCAGAAACTCTTTGATATCTTACGCGCTCAAACTCATTAAGATATTCTTTCATTCCATGTACGTCATAACGCACTTGGAAATTCTTGTAGGCAATAGAACCAGCATTGTTCAGTTGTTTGGTCTGAAATACGTTCCCTCTGAATGGACGGAATTCGTCAACATCTTCAGATGAAAGTGGTCTGTATACATCCAATACCCACTCGGCAACGTTACCAGCCATGTTATAAAGCCCATAGTCATTAGGCCAGTAAGAATCTACAGGAGCAGTTACATCGGCACCATCATTTAGGTTACCTGCAACACCCATATAATCTCCTCTACCTCTCACGAAGTTAGCACGGATTTCACCTTGAAACTCCTCATTATCTTGTCTTACATAGTGTCCATCCCAAGGGTAAATGCGACGTTCGTCAATCACCTCTGAATCTTCACCAGACATGTTACCAATCAACCCATAGTATGCAAATTCCCATTCTGCTTCAGTTGGAAGCCTGTATCGAGGTAAAAGAATACCGTCCTCCATTCTCACTTGTCTTTTACCAAGTTCCTTACCTTTTTTACCGGTAGCTTTCGATGGATCTAAATCTGTGAGCATTTCTCTTACTTCTTCCTCATATTGTCCTGCTAGGTATGATTCAGTATTGAAAGTGGCTTCATCAGCTTGATTAACGTTAGGGTTGAGTACCCCTTCACGAATGAGGATATACTCATTGACTCTATCTGTCCTCCATTTACAGAAGTCATTTGCTTGTAACCAGGAAACACCAACAACAGGGTAATCTCTATAAGCTGGGTGACGGAGATAATAGTCTACAAACTTCTCATTGAACCCTAGAGGTGATCTCCAAACTAATGTGTCTGGGAGAGCATTCTTGTAAATCATAGGGTAACTTTGATATGCACGACTAATCCAATACAAATACTCTAACCAGTGGAAGTTTGTAACCTCTGTTTGATCCATATAGAAAGAAGATACAGTTACTCTTCTTGGTCGATTATTCCAATCATACATAACATCATCTTCAACACGACCCATCGTGAAAGTACCACCCTGTACTAATAACAAACCTGGACCTGTTTCTTGATCAACGTAAGGTACTTTCTGGAATCCACCCATACCCGGGTTATTATAATCCCAACCTGTGGAGTCTGATACTTCTCTCGAACAAGAAGCTACCAGCGCTATGGCACTTATTGCCATCATCCAGTGTTTAAAACGTTTCATATTGTGGATATTTGTTTTCATAAATGTTTTCCTCTACAATTTTTATAATAACGCAACTCTATAAATAAGGTTACAAATTAAAAAGAAGGACATGACACGGTTCTAAAACTTGGCTTTCTTGTAGTACAATTTAAGTCAAGCCCTAGAGATATCTCATGTGAACCTCCTGAAACCCCATTATTAAGTCTTGAAACAGTTACATCGTAGCTATAACCTATTCTAACTGTCCCTGTATTTACTCCTATTGATAAAATAAATGCATCACGTGAACGAAACCAGGCTCCCGCTGTGAACGCACCATACTTAATGTATGTACCCAACATCAATTCCATGAACCCTTGTTGATACTGATAGATCACATTTGGCATTATGGACGTTTCATTGGTGTATTGAGACTTTTGTCCCAAAGGAATCTCTGCTCCCATATGTCCATTTATTCGAATCGGCATTGGACTGTCTCCAATAATCATTGATTCGTTTGGTCGATTCAAGTGGTGCGCAGAAACTCCGAAGAAGAACTGCTCTGTAAACCCAACCATTCCGGCAGAGGCATCAAAGAACCCTCTAGAACCTCCTCTAGGCACATCACCTGTTGCGTAGATAAACCCTCTACGTGGATCGATCATGTCTCCGAAAGTCAATTTGTCCCAATCTAAGAATTTTTGATTCCATGTAGCTTTACCTGCAAACATCATGGTGAACTTACGATTCACCTTTAAATGATAATTGTAGATCAAACTTAATGTGGTATGATTAATCGTTCCTTTCCCTTGTTGGTCATGTGTAGCAATTACACCAATACCACCATTGATATTGTTGAAATATTGATCATATGACATGGAGTAGGTAACGAACGTACCAGACAATGCTGGCCATTGATTACGATAGTTCGCATTGAACCTTGGACATCCATGACTACCCGCGAAAGCAGGGTTCAAGTATATCGGGTTCGCATAAAACTGCGAAAACTGAGGGTCTTGTGCATCCACATTGAACGCAAAAAGACAGCTTAAAAATAATATTGATAACTTTTTCATAGTCCTCTCTCTTCTTCCTTACATGTTTAAAAATTTAGCTGCGTAACGGCTAGGTTTCATCAGAATACGCATCGTCAATTGATGAGACAACAACTTCTCATCTTTCAACGCACTATAGGTATTATCCAAGTTGTAGTGAAATGACACTTTATCGAGCACAACTCCAACAGAGGCGGCCATTCCTAAGTTTGAGCTTGTGGCAATTCCTCCTTGAATCCATTTATATTGGGCATTCACACCTGCCCATAATTCGTTTAAATCTCCATAATTTTGAAACAAGGCATAACCGCTGACCTTCATATCTTTTGTAATGGATTCATATTCCGTACCAATAATACCTGTGAGACTCGTACTTTCTCTATGATCTCCAGATATATCAGTTGAATAATAATTTTTGTAATGACGACCTAAATTATCTACATTCAATCCAGCATAGAACCATTTCGTATTTAACATGATACCTACCCCAACATCTCTGTACCAAAGTTTCGATCCAATTGGTGCTTCTCCATCAACAAATAGCGGTGTTACGTTAGAACGGTTCATTTCAATGTTTGAACCCAGTACAGGTGAATCAGAATTCACATCTACCATTCCCATTTTAAAACGCAGGGCTGGCTCGATCGAAACATTCTTATTCAACGAAAACTTTGGTGAATAAGTCAATGCTGCTGAATAGTTTTGAATTGCATTGCTTTGATAATCGCTGTAAGAAACATCTACACCAAGCCCACCACGCAGCGCATAAACATATCCATCCCATGATGCTGTATTTTGCAACTGCTGATTTGCATGCCCAACCCATTGATTTCTCGAAGTCATTTGAAAACGATTTCCTCGAGCCGAACCGACCATACCATAATTCGCGACAAATCCTGTCATCATTGGTACATGAAAGTATTGATCTTTAGTGTTTTTTAAAGCTATTGGCTGATCTGCCATGCGTTTAATCTTACGCAATACGGAACGCATTTTACGTTTAAAAGCACTTGAAGCTTCGATCACTTTTACAGAGGATCTGTCTTCAGCTAGCGCTTCGGTCATCCCTTTATCATCTCCATTCAAATAGTCAATGATTTGCGGAAGATCTTGTGAACTCACTTTCTTGTTATTTGCTGTTAACGCAAACTCATCAGCATTTTGATCATTCGAACTATAAGCTAATGATTCTCGATCAGATGCAGTTGGTTCCTTCTTAGTATTTAAAACATCTGATTTACTTTGCGCTAGAACATTAGAGCTCGTTGAAGCGATGCGATTTACCCCTTGATTTGAATAATTATTTTTGATTGGAGCTGACGGAGCATCAATTTCGGCAGAAATAGATGTCTCATTTAAAACATATTTACCATTAAATAGGTCTTCATCCTCAATCTCAATGATTGAAGTATCTATAACTGAGGTGACATATTTTGGTTGATTCTGAAAATATTTCGCTGCAATGAAACCTGAAAGGAACAACAATACTGAAATACCGACATACTTCAAAATTGAAGTATATGGGACAACTGGTTTGTGGAGTGAACTCACAACAAACCCTTCCGTGTCTGCTGGCTGTACGCGAGAGTCTTCCCAAACATCCAACTCAGACTGCAGTTCAGGATGTTCGCTGAGGAACATTTCAAATTCCTTAATTTGAGCTGGAGATAAATTCCCCTCCGAATACTCAAAAAACCAACGGTCTATGTTATTAAATGACGGTTTACTCATTGAACTAGTGTTAAATCTTTTAACTGCTTTTTAATTTTCTTACGAGCTCTGAATAAGTAAACTTTAACCTGACTCTCTGAGATTTCAAGTATTTCAGCGATCTCCGTATACTTGTATCCTTCGAGGTCCCGTAAAAGCACAATACTTTTCTGAACTGGCGGAAGAAGTGATAATGCCAACTCGACAATATCTTTTGTTTCGAAAGAGTTGTTTCTGTCTTGCCTTTCAGGAACCATTTCCGAATCGTATATGGTTCTTTGATGTCGCTTAGAAAAATTGATTAAAGCATTATGTCCCGTTCTAAACATCCAGGATTTACTTTTATCAAAATCAACTTTCTTCCTGTTCTTCCATAGCTTTTCAAATACATCTTGTACGATATCCTGAGTGTTTTCCGAATTACGCAGATACTTAAAAACATACCCGTATAAATTCTTGGCATGTTCATCAACAGCGATATTGTATTCTCGTCTATTCAAATAGCTAGTTTACAGTTAAAACAATTTAACACAGGCAAAAGTTACACCTTGGTAAAATCACCTTACATGAAAATACGATAAAAAGCGTAAAATGTTTGGTTTTTGGGTACTTATCTTCCTTTTTGAGTTAGAAAGATTCAGTTTCTACACATCTTGTGAAATATCTATTGGGTTTTTTACTACATTTAAAACACAAATTAGAAACCATGAAGAAACTTGAACGATTATTTGATGTACCCTACTTTCAGTTGGATAATTTCCCTCAAAAAACGATGTTCTCTACAAAGATCGGCGGTAAATGGGAATCTGTTAGTACTGAAGAGTTTTTGAAAAAAGCGAACCTTGTATCCAGGGGTTTAATTGCTTTAGGAATAGAGCCCGGACAAAAAGTAGGTCTAGTTTCAAGTAATCGTGTTGAATGGAACATCATGGATATCGGAATCCAGCAAATTGGAGCAATTGGAGTTCCGATCTACCCTAATATTTCAACAAAAGACTATAAGTACATTTTCGGTGATGCTGACATTAAGTTATGTGTTACTGGAGATCAAGACCTTTACGAAAAAATAAGTAGTATCAAAGCTGATTTACCTTCACTTCAAAAACATTATTCATTTGATGAAGTGGAAGGAGCGGATCATTGGACAGATATTATTCAAGCTGCTGATGGGGCAAAACAAGCTGAGGTTGAGGAACGCAAAGAGAAGATCAAGAATGGCGACCTTGCTACGATGATTTATACATCTGGGACAACTGGTAATCCGAAAGGAGTAATGCTTTCTCACAACAATCTACTTTCAAACGTGCTCGCCTGTGAGCCAAGAATTCCAGGAGACAGCAACTGTAGTTCGTTAAGCTTTCTCCCTGTATGTCATGTTTATGAGCGCATGTTGCACTACTTGTATATGAAAACTGGGATTTCGATACACTTTGCTGAAAGTATGGATACGATTGGAGACAATATCCGCGAAGTACAACCTGAAATATTTACTGCGGTTCCTCGATTGATTGAAAAAGTATACGAAAAGATTATGGCTAAAGGCGATGAGCTTTCTGGTATTAAAAAGAGCTTATTCTTTTGGGCTGTGAAAATTGGAGAGGAATACGAGCTAGAAGGAAAATCAGGTTGGTACAAATTCAAATTAAAGATTGCCAGAAAATTAATCTTTTCTAAATGGCAAGAAGCACTAGGTGGTAATGTTCGTGCTATTGCATCTGGCGCTGCGGCCTTGCAACCTCGATTAGCACGTATTTTTATGGCAGCAGAAATTCCAATTTTAGAAGGATATGGATTAACAGAAACGTCTCCTGTAATTTCTGTGAATGGTCTAGAAGCAGGAATTAAATTCGGAACCGTAGGAACGACTATCGAGGGTGTTGAGGTTAAGATTGCTGAAGATGGAGAAATCCTTGCAAAAGGACCAAACGTTATGATGGGATATTACAACCAACCAGAAAAAACAAAAGAGGTCTTAGACGACGATGGATGGTTCCATACTGGAGATATCGGAGAAATGGTTGATGGAAAGTATTTAAAGATCACCGACCGAAAGAAAGAAATATTCAAGACTTCCGGAGGAAAGTATATCATTCCTCAGGTGATGGAGAATAAGTTCAAAGAGTCTCGATTTATAGAGCAAATTATGGTGATCGGTGAAGGAGAAAAGCATCCTGCTGCTTTAATTGTACCGTCATACGACTTCTTAAAGGAGTGGACAGAACGTAAAGGAATTAAAGTCGAAGGCAAATCAAATGCTGACCTTATTAAAAACCAAAGCGTTATTGAAAGGGTTCAAAAAGAAGTTGATCAATACAACAAACTGTTTGGTGGATATGAGCAAATCAAGAAGTTCGAATTACTTCCAGAAGAGATGTCTGTCGAATCTGGAGAATTGACACCAACGTTAAAGCTAAAACGTAAGGTGATCATGGAGATTCAAAAAAATAAAGTAAGTAAGATCTATTCGGGAGAATAATCAAGTGAAGAAAATAAAAAAAAGCCTTCTCGAAGGAGAGGGCTTTTTTATTTTCTGAATTTCTATTTCTGTTTGATCATTGTCAATCGTATCGTGCCTTGATGATATTTTGGATACCATGTTCCTGGAGCAAACTTAAAGTCAGCTATATAATTTCTTGCTTTGATCTTTGCAGGTGTACTTTTGATCGTTGATTTCTCAGGATCCATTTTCGTTGCTGTAATCTCTCCTTCCGAATTCACAGAGATATTGAATACGATTGTTCCTTCGTGACTATCTTCAATAATAAAAGCTTTATCCGTTTTTAAAGCTCTTCCATCCTTTTTAATGTCACCTCCGATCTGACTAACTCCAAAAAATGGAATTGAAAGGATTAAGATTACTATTAGTTTCTTCATGTTAGAAAGTTATGAAATTTTACTCCAATTTGGTTTCGATTTAATCATTCTTTTTAATTCAGTTCTGAGTAGTTTATGCGCTTCCTTTTCAAAAGTAGGATCATCCTGAATCAGTTGTTTGGCTGCTTGTCTGGCAATTGAGACAATCTGCCCATCACGCGCAAGATCCGCTAATCTTAAATTCAGTACTCCGCTTTGTTGGGTTCCCATAATATCTCCAGGTCCTCGAATTTCTAAATCTACCTCTGCAATTTTGAAGCCATCATTTGTAGCGACCATTGTCTGGAGCCTTTTCTTGCCTTCTTTGGAGACTTTATTTCCGGTCATTAGGATACAAAAAGACTGATCTGCTCCCCGTCCTACTCTACCCCTTAACTGATGCAACTGTGATAAACCAAATTTTTCTGAGCTTTCAATCATCATCACCGTGGCGTTCGGAACGTTCACTCCTACTTCGATTACAGTTGTCGCAACCATGATCTGAGTAACACCTTTTGCAAATTGCTGCATCTCGAACTCCTTATCCGCTGGTTTCATACGACCGTGAACGATGCTTACCTGAAACTTTGGTCGCGGAAAGATCTTAGAAATACCCTCATACCCTTCCATTAAATTGTTATAGTCGAGTGTTTCTGACTCTTCAATTAATGGATATACAATATAAACCTGTCGTCCTTTCTCAATCTCTTCTTTAATCAGTTGAAATGCTTTCAATCGACTACTTTCATAGAAATGCTTTGTTGTCACCGGCTTTCGACCTGGAGGTAGTTCATCAATTACTGAAACGTCTAAATCTCCATAAAAAGTCATCGCAAGTGTCCTTGGAATAGGAGTTGCTGTCATTACCAAAATATGCGGAGGGCGCTCGTTTTTGCGCCACAATTTTGCACGTTGCGCCACACCGAATCGATGTTGCTCATCAATCACTACTAAACCTAAATTTTTAAATTGTACCACAGGCTCAAGCAATGCATGTGTACCAATAATGATATGGTTTGATCCGTCCCGCAGTCCTTCGTGAATAACAGCTCGATCTTTCTTTTTTGTGGAGCCTGTAAGCAATACTACATTTATGTCTACGGGCGCCAAAAGTTCTGAAAGCGTTTCATAATGTTGAATAGCTAAAATCTCCGTAGGGGCCATTAATGCCGCTTGAAAATTATTTCCAACACCAAACAACATACTTAACAAAGCTACAAGCGTTTTACCACTTCCAACATCACCTTGTAGCAATCTATTCATATGCTTACCTGAACGAAGATCTAATCGAATCTCTTTTACCACTCTTTTCTGGGCATCTGTTAATTCAAATGGAATATGATCCTTGTAAAACTTATCAAAATAATGCCCTGTTTTCTCAAAAACATAACCGGGTGATTTAGTCTGAGATTTCCCTTTCTTCAATAGCATTTCCATTTGAAGAAAAAGTAATTCTTCGAACTTTAATCGGAACTGAGCTTGTTGCAATTCTCTCGGTCCAGCAGGAATATGGATGTTGTAATATGCATTTTCTCTTGAGACCAGTTTGTATTGATCTCTAATCCATTGTGGAAGTATTTCAGGAGCTTTTCCCTTTACGATATTCGCCAGTTCATAGGTAAGTCTTTCAACTCCTTTGGAGTTCAATCCTTTCTTAGTGAGTTTTTCAGTACTATTATAAACAGGCTGAAGTCCTTTTTCATGTGCTACTTGTTGAAAAGGAATGATTTCTGGATGAGTAATGTTCATGGTTCCACCGTACAATTTTGCACGACCGTAAACCCTATAAAGAACTCCTGATTTGAGTTTGTTTTTGATCCATTTTCCTCCTTGGAACCAAACTAAATCTATCACTCCTGAATCATCTTGAAACTTTGCTGTTAATCTTGCGCCTCTGCCTCTGCCTACCTCTGCCAATCCACTAATTGTTCCTTTCAATTGAACAGGAACGTTTACTAATCCAGGAAGCTCAGTGATTTTGTTGTATTTTGAGCGATCTACATATCGAAACGGAAAATAATTGAGTAGGTCCCACATATTATCAATGCCGATCTCTTCTCGGAGGACTTTTCCTCGCTCAGCGCCGACACCTTTCAAATATTCTATGGGAGTTTTGACAAAATAATCCATGAAAGACGAAGATAATTAATTTGCGTGTATCTGAAATTCAGATTAAGGATTTACGCGTTTTAACGTTATTGGAACGTTTGTATCATTATCAAATACAAAAAGTATAATCCCTTTTCCTAAGATTGACTTTGGGATCCACAAATTCGCAAGCGACTTGGTGCTTTCATACAAGGTTCGTCCTTGAACGTCATAAACATTCACATCACCAACGTTTTCAGTTTCTACGATGTAAAAATCTTCATTATCCGTAACTTCAAAAAATGGTGGTTGCGTGGCATTTTCAATATCTGATAAATTCTCGTTGTGCAAAAGGTATGTAGCTGAAGTAGCCACTCGGTTCGTATCTATTC
>CBFHXS010000077.1:0-12998 GCA_965659845.1 Brumimicrobium sp. | reverse complement strand
GCTATGAAGTAGATTTTATTCACTCTTTCTAAAATGCTTGCTAATGTACTCAATGCGTCTTTGCCTAAAAAGTTTTTTATTCATTTTCCTTCTATCCTGTCAGCATGCAGAAAATGCTCATTTAACTTCTTCTATTAAAACTCAAGAGGATACTTTGAATATCGTTGCAGAGAAGCCTGAGTTAGTCTTGGGTGCAGAAAGAATGGATACACTTGTTGATTTACTCATTAATGAAACTGTTGCTATTGTTGCAAACCAGACCAGTAGAGTAGAGGATAGTCATTTGGTTGATACTTTGATCAAAAGAGGTGTTCGTATTCAAAAAGTATTTTCCCCAGAACATGGTTTTAGAGGAAAAGCTGATGCTGGAGCTTCCGTAGAGTCGGGTATTGATAAGCAGACAGGCCTTCCGATAGTTTCCCTCTATGGGTCAAATAAAAAGCCAAAGAGCGATCAATTGGCAGGAGTTTCTACTGTAATATTCGATATACAAGATGTTGGAGCGCGTTTTTACACGTATATTTCGACGCTACATTATGTTATGGAAGCATGTGCAGAGGAGGATATAAAAGTAATTGTGCTTGATCGACCAAATCCAAATGGGCATTATGTCGATGGGCCATTGAGGCAAGAAGGCTTCGAATCGTTTGTTGGAAAACATCTTATTCCAATTGTTCATGGAATGACTGTAGGGGAAATTGCAAATATGATTAATGGTGAAGGTTGGTTGAAAAGTGGTGTGAAGTGCCAGCTATCAGTAATTTCACTCCTTAATTATTCAAGAGATATGGAATACAGCTTACCAGTAGCACCTTCTCCAAATTTACGTAGTGACGCATCAATTAATTTGTATCCAAGTCTCTGTTTGTTTGAAGGAACGGTTGTGAGCGTAGGAAGGGGAACGGATAGACCTTTTGAGGTATTTGGTCATCCAGATTTCTCTAAAGATTCATCTTTTCAGTATTCATTTACTCCAGAACCTGGATTTGGATCAAAACACCCAAAGCTTGAAAGTAAAGTATGCTTTGGTTTGGATCTTGGGGGGCAATTCAAGAGTCAAAGAATGGAGGGGATAAACTTGACATGGCTAATAGATGCTTATCAGAACTATGAAGGCAATGATTTTTTCACGAAAAGAGCACGCTTTTTTGATTTGCTGGCAGGATCAGATCAATTGAGACTTCAGATAATTGAAGGTAAATCAGCTGATGAAATAAAGCTATCTTGGGAAAAGGACTTAATTGCATTTAAAAAGATGAGGTCTAAATATTTGATGTACCCATAAAAAAAAGAGGCAGTGAAAACAACTACCTCTTTACTATTTTTAGTGAACATTGTTTAGAATGGTAGATCGTCGTCTCCCTCTTCTACTAAAGTTTCAGCGCTGTCAGATGAAGCAGGTTCAATGTCTGGAGGAGTTGGAGCTCCACCACCTTGAGATTTCTCTACTTTCCAAACGTCTAATGAGTTGAAGTATTTAACTTCTCCTTTTGGGCTTGTCCATTCACGACCTCTAATGTTAAAGGTTACGTTCACAACATCATTCGTATTGATATCATCAAGCAATCCTGTGCGGTCTTGAGTCAATTGAAAAAGAATATCTTGTGGATAGTTTCCTGACGCATCAGTAACTACAAATTCTCTTTTTGAAAATTTTTCAGAGATCTGCTGAGTGTCATTTTTTACTTTTACTATTCCAGAAATGGTAAACATAGTGTTGTTGTATTTTATTGATTATTAAATGCTAATAGTGTTTTCCAGGCGTCTTCTACCTCGTTTTTCGCCAGCTTTTGCTGAGCAAGAACATGTAATTCTTCTTCTAATTTAGCTGGCTCGTCTTCTAAAGTTACAAAAAGATCTGATAATTCTATGAGTTTATACTCATTAACATCAGTCTCATTTGGAAGCTCTTTAACGCTTCCTAACTTTCCTAAATCATTACCAGTAAGTATTTTACTTGTTCTTATGTCTTCAGGTATTTCATCAATTCCCATTCCTTTTGTGGTAACAGGTTTAACTACTTCGAACATTGAGTTCTCATCTGCTCGGCAGTACCAATTCCCACCCATTCTGGCAACAAGATCAATCTTTTTCTGATCAATCATTTTGTCTTCATCAAGAATTTTCTCATCAATGTGAATTTTCAACACCTCACAAATCACAAGGTTCCCAGCACCTCCGCCATCTCCAAGTTCTTTTACTTCGATAACCTTGCACTCAAATTGAACAGGTGATTCTTTAACGCGAAATGGTTTTACCAAATCAGACTTCACAGGGGTCAATCCTGACTTTACAAATTCACTGATGTCTTTATCGTATGGAGAAGAGCTTAAACTCATTTGTTCAACGATATTGTAATTTACAATATTGATGACACATTCCGGCACAACCTTTACATTTTCGTAAGTATCTTTCGTTGTATTAGTTCTCCCACTTCGAGCTGGTGAAAATACCATGATCGGTGGGTTTGCACTAAAGACATTAAAAAAACTAAATGGTGCAAGATTTGGATTGCCATTCTCATCAATGGTTGATGCAAAAGCGATAGGACGTGGTCCAACAGCACCAAGTAAATAGTGATGAAGTTTCGGTACAGGTATCTCTTTCGGATCTATTGTTAACATAATTACTCGCTAAATAAAATGAATAAACAAAGTTAATGGTATTCTCAATCATTAAAAACCTTTCTTTTCATTTGTTAATAAGTTGATGAAAATGTGCATAGATTTGTAGGCAAGAGAAATGAAGATTTTTGAAGGAAGGAAAATAATAGAAGAGCAGCTAGTTCAAGGACTGGAAGACACTCAGAATGTCTATGAATATCTGCCTGGGAAACTGATTAGCATTCCTTCAAGGAAAGGTGTCAAGAAGGCTTTTGGTAGAAGACAGATTCTTATCAATGGGAAGATCGCAAAGTCTTTAGATGAAGTTTCAAACAACGATCAAATACAAATTCTTGAATATTTAGGTGCGGTAAGCAAGGTTTATGACCTGGCGCTAAACGTACTTTTCGAAGATGATTACATTGCCATAGTTGAAAAACCTCCTGGGCTTCCTACATCTGGTAATAAATGGAAAACACTTCAAAATGCTATTCCAGTTAATATCCAAAGGTCTTCACAGAAAGATGGTCTTTCAGTTCCCCTTACTGTTCATCGGTTAGATGCGAAAACTCATGGATTAGTTATTGTTGCGAAAACCTCATCTTCAAGAATCAGGCTTGGCGTATTGTTTGAGCAAAGAAAAATTAATAAGACGTATACTGCAATTGTTCAGGGTATGATTAAAGGTGAGGGGATTTTCGAATCTGAGGTTGATCACAATCATGCATTAACGCTTTATCGAGCGAAGGAATCGTTTGCGCATGTCCAAGACAAATGGAATACAATTATTGAGTTATCGCCAATTACAGGGAGAAAACATCAACTCAGAGTCCATTTGTCTGAAGCTGGCCACCCGATTGTTGGTGATGTGAAGTATAGCTCAAAATCAGATGTGTTGAAAGGGAAGGGCTTCTTTCTTTCTGCAAACAGAATCGAATTTGAACACCCATTTACGGATAAAGAAATAATTGTTGCAGTAGATTTACCGAATAAATTCAGTCGTTACATTGATAGAATGAAAAGATGGCATAAACGAATAAATAAGGATTAGTTCTGTCCAAAGTAATAAGAATAACCAAAACCTATTGTAAAGTACGTTGTGATTGCATTCAGCTGATCTGCATTAACGCCTGCGAAATTCTCAAGGCCAACTTGATTAGGTCTGAATTCAAAACCATGAAAAGCATAACCTAAAACTAATCGAAAAGATGTGTTTTCGTTAGCCGTAAGTGCAAGACCTAAGTGAGGCTCAACAAAACCAGCATCATTGGAATAAGCTCCTCCTAAGAGTTCTTCATTTTTATTCGTGGCGAAAAAGTTCATACTGTAACCAATTCTCACTCCGTAATCAACACCAAAATTTCCGTAAAACTTTTCTTGTCCAATTTTTCCAAATACTCCTGCAGTATGCATTCCACCAGCTAATCCAACTGTGTTTTTGAATTCGTTTACATCAAAATAATTGTACCTCAATCCAAAGCCAAAAGAAAGCGTATTGTCTAAGGTGTGTTGGTATGAAGGGGTTAAACATACGAGGCCTTGCATCAAATCTCTAAATGCACTGTTCGTAGCATTATTCGGTAAAGCGATTTCTACCTTAAAAGATCCTTTAGGAGCAAAATCCGTCTGAGCGAAAGAGTTTGTGTTAGCTATTATAAGAATTGAAAAAATAATGAGAAGTGACTTCATGGTTGTGTTCATTTCGACTAATATAAATAATAACTACTTAAATGAAATAACGTTTAGGACTTTAAACGATTGTGTATACTCAATTTTTAATTTCAAATAGTTTACTGGACTTTTGAAATTCTGTTTTCAATTCCAAAAAGTATTCTCCATTTTTATATTTCGTAGTATCTATTGAAAACACGTTTCCTCCTGATTTAAAATGTTTCTCTTCGAGAACATTAGTTTTGGTTCCATTTACATCATAAATTGATATTTTGACGTTTTTTGGTAACTCTTGCTCAAAGAAAACCTGAATAATTCCCGAAGCAGGGTTCTGCTCTATAGCATGAAGTGTTAAAAAATTCTCTTGAGAAGGCCTCGTGCGTTTTAATCTTTTTAGAAGAAGTCGGTAAAGGACGATTAAAATGATAATGATCAGTGTCGCCCATGCAATATTTGCAATTACTCTTGATAAATTTATGACAAGTAGAAACATATTATAATGATATTACTCCTTTGATTTCTGCAGCCTTTTCGTACTTACTAATGACGTCAGCTGCGCTCATCATTACTTCCTTAACACTAACACTTGTATAGCTGCCTTTTGATGAAGGACGTAGTGTTATATTGTTTTCATCTTCGAAAAGACCAGTGATTAGAGCAATAGTTCTAGAGTCACTTGGAGCAATAAATTTAAAGAAGTAAAGCCTAGGCCATTCTTGTTGGTCCAGTTGCTCGTAGAGTTTTTCGAATCTTTTGTCCATAATTAATCCTTCTTTAGCAAAGTTAACCTTTTTACTTCTTTACGAATGACTTCATCTAAAACATTGAAGTGTTTTTGTAGATTATCAAACGTTTTAATGTTTTTATCCATTCGAGCTTTTTTGAGTTTTTCCAAAATGACCATAGGGTCCGGTTCTTTGCTTTGCACAACGTCAATATCGTCTTGTTTACTCTCGGAATAAAACCATTGTGCCGCATATGTGTTTTCAAGCGTCATCCATGCGTCTATTACTTTTCTTAAGGAGTTAAAATCACTCGACTTTAAGACCTCATGCTTGAATATGTTCCTAGACGAATGATACGCGTTGAATGTCTCAATAACATCATTAGGAAATGAATAAAGAACTTCAGGGTGATTCATGATTTTGACCTTGTCCAATTCTCCAGAAAGGAAGAGGTACGCCTTATATTGCTTCTCTAATTTGTTCAGTCTAGCTTGAAACACCTTCGCTATTGGTGGTCGAGTTAAAAAGAATTGTTTCTGCTCAAAGAGTCGTTCTTCCCAAAGATCATCAAGATCATCATTAGGATCATGCGGAAAGAAAAGAAGAGCCTCTTTTTCGGTCATAATGCAAATTTAATCACAAAGGTTGAAACCTCCATCTTCAATTAGATTAGTCTTCTCTGAATTTTTAGTTTGAGTGATTAAGTGTAAATTCGCGTTATAAGTAAAATACTATGACGAGAAGCTTATTTTTATTGATTATAGCAACGTTGCCATTACTGGTAAGCGCCCAGATGAATGAAAAGTCGGGTACTGAAAATCAACGAAGTGATACTTTAGATGTACTTGATTACAAAATTGGTTTAGACTTTTCAGATTTTGGATCGCAAACAATTACGGGAAGTTGTCGTGTTAAGTTTGAGAGTAAAATGAATAATATCAATTCGATCTCATTAGATTTACTTCAGTTTACGATTGACTCTGTTCGTTCTGCAGGTAATCCAGTATCTTTTCAATACAATGATACTTTACTTAGAGTCGATCTACTTTCTACACTGTCACAAGGTGATATAGACTCTGTGACTATTTATTATAACGGTCAGCCTCAAATGGATCCTTCTGGTTTTGGTGGATTCTATTTTCAAGGTGATTATGCATATAATTTAGGCGTTGGATTTTTAGCTAAACCACATAATTATGGGAGAACATGGCATCCTTGCTTTGATAATTTCGTTGAAAGAGCGACGTATGATATAACAGTAGTTTCTCCATCTGATAAATTTGCATACAGCAACGGATATATAGCAGATGAATTTATTGATGGAGGAGGAATGAATGTCAGAAGATGGATTCTGGAAGAGTCAATCCCAACCTATTTGGCATGTGTAGGAGTGGCTCCTTATACCCATGTTGACCAGACTTATGTTAGTAGTTTGACGAATACTCAAACTCCTGTTATGCTTATTGCCGCTCCTCAAGATACAACTGACTTCAAAGCATCTTTTGTTAATCTATTTGGAGCAATGGATGCTTTTGAATCGAACTATGGTCCATATGAGTGGAATAAGATTGCTTTTGCATTGGTTCCATTCAATGGCGGCGCTATGGAGCATGCAACTTGCATTATGTACCCAGCTGCAACGGCAAATGGTAATTTGCAGTATGAAACCTTGATGGCACATGAGCTGTCTCACCACTGGTGGGGTAATCTGGTAACCTGTATGACATCTGGTGATATGTGGATTAATGAGGGTATAGCATCTTACAGTGAATCTATTTTCCTGGAGCATGTGTATGATTACGCACGTTATATCGAGGAGTTGAAAGGAGTTCATCGTGGTGTTATTCAGTCGGCACATATTAGTGATGGAGAATTCTATGCGCTTTCTGGTGTTCCGCATTCTGCGACTTACGGTGATCACTCTTATCAAAAAGGAGCTACAATGATGCATAACATGAGAACATACATGGGAGATCAAGACTTTTTTGATGGGCTAAAATACATTCAAACGAATTTTGCATTTGACAATATAGACGCTGCTGGTTTTAAAAATGCATTGGAGACTTCATCTGGACAAGATCTAGATCCATTTTTTGATGGCTATGTTTTTAATCCTGGTTTTAACGGGTATGAATTAGACTCATTCGATATCCAGTCAGTGGGTTCAGATTATCAGGTGACGATTTATGTCGAGCAGAAACTTTTTCAGGCTCCTAACTACTTTAATAATATCCCATTGGAAGTAACTTTCACTGGAACTGACTGGCAAACCGTTACAACTGATTTTATCATGAACGGTCAGTCAGGAACTGCGACATTTACAATTCCTTTTGTTCCAGAAATGGTTGGGCTGAATCAAAATGATAAACTTCTAAATGCTGTTACTGGCGAATCTATTGTTATCAAAGAAACAGGAATGGAGAGCTTGAATTATCCATACTTTTTTCTAGATGTTACGAGTGAAGAAGACTCCACATTATTTAGAGTAGATCATCATCGTGTTTCCCCAGATCCTATTAACAGCGCTTTCATTGGTAATCAGTTTGTGATCTCGACCGAACGATTCTGGAAAGTAGATGGGATTTGGTCTGACTCTTTTGAAACAGAAGCTCGTTTTACGTATGATGCTCGTCAAAATAGTTCAGGGTATCTTGATACTGCGTTAATGACAAGCCATAACGGAGTCGCATTTCATGAAGATAGTTTGGTATTGCTTTGGAGACCAAATCAATCTGTGCGTTGGGAGGAATACCCATTCTACGAACGGAACTCTTTCAGTGGAGATACTGATGGTTATGGACGATTGGAGGCAACTACCTTGTTTAAAGGAGAGTACACATTCGGATTCAGAAAGAGTGCAGCAAACACTTATGAGTTGGCATCAAAACAATTCAAATTATACCCTAATCCAACACGCAATGATTTGACAATTGACCTTCTCTCTGCGAGTGGAGCAATAAATGTCAAGATTTACGATAACTCAGGAAACCATCAATTCAGCAGAGATTATTCAGGTAATAAAGTTGTACTTCCCACCAGTAATTTGAGAAAAGGAGTTTATCATGTGATCATAGCTGTTGACGATAAAACGATAGGTGTTCAACAATTTATAAAGCAATAATGAACAGAATTCTTGCCATAGACTTTGGTCTTAAACGAACTGGAATAGCAATTACTGATGAAATGAACATCATAGCTTCTGGATTGACAACAGTAGCATCTAGTGAGCTAATGAGTTTTTTAAAGGAGATAGTTTCTAAAAAGGGGGTGGGGACAATTGTACTTGGAGAGCCTAAACGGCTGAATATGCAAGATTCCCATAGCTCTGAGAATGTTCGTCTTCTGAAAGAGGCTTTAGATAAAGAATTTCCGTTTTTAAAAATCGAACTAATGGACGAGCGATTTACCTCAAAATTAGCGATGCAGTCCCTTGTGGATGTGGGAGTTTCCAAAAAGAAAAGGAGAAACAAAGAACTGATAGATGAGGTAAGTGCAACAATTATTTTACAATCCTATATGTCAAGTCAAGGAGTCTAGCAACATTTTAATTATCTTCCTAACGAATATTAAAACAATAACATGATTACAAACTTTTCAGAACAAAATTCACTGCTGAGTCAATTCTTGGCGGAAATAAGAGATGTAGATGTTCAGCATGACAGAATGCGTTTTAGACGTAACTTAGAGCGTATCTCTGAAATCATGGCGTATGAGCTATCAAAAACGTTTACCTATAAAGAAAAGGAGATCATTACCCCTTTAGGAGAGACAAATATTCATTTGTCAAACACTGAGATTGTCCTTGCCACAATATTGAGAGCAGGTCTTCCAATGCACCAAGGGTTGTTGAATTACTTTGATGGAGCTGATTCTGCATTTATTAGCGCATATCGAAGACATACAACAGACGAAGATTTTGATATTCATGTAGAGTATTGTGCTTCGCCAACACTAGATAATAAAACCCTAATAATAAGCGATCCAATGCTAGCAACAGGAAGTTCTATGGCAATGGTTTATGAAGCTTTAAGGTCTTATGGAACTCCCCGTCAGTTGCATATTGTTTGTGGAATAGCGACGCAAGAAGGTTTGGATTACTTAACTAAAAAGGTGCCATTATCAACGAAAATTTGGGTTGGGGCAATTGACGATGAACTTACTGCGCAATCATACATTGTACCTGGATTAGGTGATGCGGGTGATTTAGCATTTGGAGACAAGGTGTAGAGCATGTTAAAGTATTTATCTGTCTTTATTTTTAGTACATGGAAATTTATGTTTGCTCCTATAGCTGGATGGGCAGCAGATTTTTCATTTCTGGAGACAGTCCTTGTTTGTATTTCAGGAGGAGTTTCCTCTGCATGTATTTTCTATTTTGGAAGTAGCTACTTTATGAATTTAGCAGTCAAAAGAAGAGCTAGAAGAGCAATACGTTTAGAGCGTAAGGGAAAAAAAATAAAAGAACCTAGGAAATTTACACGCACAAATCGACGAATAATTAAGATAAAGAGCGCTGTAGGGATTTATGGAGTGACTTGGATGTTTCCATTGTTTCTATCCGTGCCGTTAGGAACAATAATCACTGCAAAGTTCTACAAACACCAAAAACAAACCTTTCCTTTGATCGTTTTATTCTTATCGTTAGATTGTATCTCCATTACAAGCCTAACATTCTTATTAAAGTGAATTATAAAATATGAGAACAAAGCATGTGTTTTTTGATTTGGATCGAACCCTCTGGGATTTTGAAAAAAATTCCGAGTCTGCCCTACAGATCATCTTTGATGAATTGAAACTAAATGATCATTTAGATTCTTTCGAATCTTTTCACGATACCTATAAACAAATCAATAGTGAATGGTGGGATAAATACAGATATGGGAAAGTGAGTAAAGATGATCTTCGCGTTGGTCGTTT
The DNA here is from genome assembly GCA_965659845.1 of Brumimicrobium sp. GTDB lineage: Bacteria > Bacteroidota > Bacteroidia > Flavobacteriales_D > Crocinitomicaceae > Brumimicrobium. Next base: position 3,082 of record CBFHXS010000077.1, on the reverse strand, counting down.
TATAGATGCTTTGGCTCACTTTGATATCAATAGTTCTGAAATAGCAACTCAACTTTCTAACAGATATGTTGAGGTATCGCCGCATCAAACTATCTTGTTTCCCCATACGATTGAAACGCTTAAGGAGTTAAAATCTAATAATCATGTGTTGCATATCATTACAAATGGTTTTAAAGAAGTTCAATTCATAAAACTGCGTAATAGTAGTCTTATTGAATACTTTGATGACATTCTCTGTAGTGAGGAGGTAGGTGTTAATAAGCCAGACCCTCTGGTTTTTAAAAGTGCCTTACAAAGGACTAACGCAAAGTCGGATGAATCCATTATGATTGGAGATGACTTTGAGGCTGATATTCTCGGGGCAGAAAAATGCGGAATTAGAGGAGTATTATTTGATCCTCATAATCATTACAAAGAGAATAATGAAGTGCAAAAGATTCAAACATTGAAAGAAGTGCCTTCAATTGTTCTTGGTTTATAGTGTTGGAATAACTGTAGACTTCTTTACTTCATCCAGTACAAAGGTACTCTTAATCTGGTGTACATTCTCTAAAGCTGCCAATCTTCCAGAAGAGAATTGATGGTATGCATCTAGATCTTCAACCATAACTTTTAATAAAAAGTCATTGGCGCCACCCATGAGATAGCATTCAAGAACTTCTGGCAACTCTCTAATAGCAGATTTAAAAGCTTCTATTTCAGGTAGTTTCTGTACATCTAGTGAAACCGAACAAAATACAATTATGTTTCCTCCAACTTTTTTAGCGTTGATTAGCGCAACATACTTTTCTATAATGCCATCCTGTTCTAGCTTTTTGATTCTTTCATACACTGGAGTTTTGGTTAAGTTGAGTTGCTCCGCAATATTCTTGATTCCGATCTTTGCATCACTCTGTAAAAGTCGAATAATTTCAATATCAATCTCATCTAAACGATTCATAGTATATTTTCCTTATAGATTAATCTTAACGTCTTTTAATTAGTTTAAAACACTAAAAAAATGATAAATATAGGAATAAGTACTGTATTTAAATCGTATTAAAGATGTATTATCTGTTTTAGGTATTTTTGCAGTAAATATTAAAGAATAAGATATGAGCCATAAGTTCAAGCCAGAAAGTTTAATGATGAGTCACGGTTACAAACCTGAATTGTCTCAAGGTGCTATTAAAGCTCCAATATTTCAAACCTCAACATTTGCATTTGAATCAGCAGAGGAAGGAAAAGCATTTTTCGAAGTCGCTTATGGATTGCGTGAAAAGGAGCAAGATGAGGAGTTAGGTTTAATTTACAGTCGAATCAATAATCCTAACCTTGAAATATTAGAGAACCGTCTTTCTTTATGGGACAAGGCTGATGATACAGCAGTTTTCGAAAGTGGTATGTCTGCAATTAGTACTGTTTTATTAGAATTTTTAAAGCCAGGAGATCTTATCTTATATAGTTCACCAACATATGGAGGGACTGATCACTTTATTCAGGAGTTTTTACCTAAGATAGGAGTGGAGTATGCAGTATTTCATCCGGAGAACACCCAGGAAGAAATAGAAGAGATTATTGAAAAAACAGGTAAGAAAGACCGTTTAGGACTAATTTACATTGAAACACCTGCAAATCCTACGAATACAATTATAGACATAGAGATGTGTCGCAGAATTGCTGATAAATGCAAGAATGGAGATGATAAGTCTTATGTCTGTGTCGACAATACATATATGGGGCCTGTTTGGTCGAAACCTTTAGAGGCTGGAGCAGACTTAGTTGTATATTCTGCCACTAAGTTTATCGGAGGACATAGTGATTTAATTGCTGGAGCTGTTCTTTCGAATGCTGAATTAATGATACGTGTTAAAACCTTACGTACTTTCCTTGGAAACATGGTGAGTCCGCATACTGCTTGGTTAATGCTTAGAAGTTTAGAAACATTAAAGATTCGTATGGAAAAGCAATGTGAGAATGCTCAAAAAGTTGCTAAGTACTTGAATGCTCATGATAAGGTAAAGAAAGTACATTACCTTGGTTTAATCGATGAGAATAGCAAGGATTATGCGATTTATAAAAGACAGTATAATTCTCCTGGTGCAATGATTTCATTCGATATCAAAGGAGGGGAGAAAGCAGCATTTAAATTCTTGAATAGTTTAGGATTGGTCAAATTGGCTGTTAGTCTTGGAAGTACTGAGAGTTTAGCTCAGCATCCTCAAACAATGACACATTGTGGTATCGAACCAGAAGCTAGAGAGAGAATGGGCGTTACTGAAGATCTCGTTCGCGTATCTATCGGAGTAGAGGATGCAGAAGATCTAATTTATGATATAAAACAAGCTTTAGAGAAAGTTTAAATCTAAATACATTGAAAAGAAAGGGTGGTTTTTTAACCATCCTTTTTTTTGCGAAAATCTTTTGAGATGTATCGCCTGATATCAATTCTTATCAAGCAAAAATACTTTACTTGCTTTCAGCAACTTTAAACTCTGATGTTTTGTGGAAAGTTATATCTGGGTAATCAGCTTCAGCTTGATTGAGTAAAAAAGTTGAGGGTGCAAGAAAAACTGGATTTAGGTCTTTGTCATATCCAATATTGCCTACTTTTCTTTTAATAAAGTCATCAATTTTTGTCGATTCATTAGCCGTCATCCAACATGCTTTAAAAAAGTTTTTAGGAATAAAGCTACAAGAAGCACCATACTCATGTTGCAACCTGTATTGTATGACTTCAAATTGTAATTCTCCTACTGTTCCAATTACTTTTCTATTTCCTGGTTGCATAGTGAAAAGCTGAGCAACTCCTTCATCTGTTAGCTGAGCGACTCCTTTTTCAAGTTGTTTGGTTTTCATAGGATTATCGTTTTGAATCTCTTTGAAAAGTTCAGGAGAAAAGCTAGGTATTCCTTTATAGTTGAAATTTTCACCTTCACTAAGTGTGTCGCCAATTTTAAAATTTCCTGAGTCATATAGCCCAATAACATCACCGGGATATGCTTCATCTATTACTTTTTTGCTTGAAGCCATAAAGCTGGTAGGGTTAGGGAATTTTAGTTTTTTATTTAATCTTATATGATTGTAAAATTTATTTTTTTCA
>CBFHXS010000076.1:0-13000 GCA_965659845.1 Brumimicrobium sp. | reverse complement strand
TCATACCATAGTTCAAGACTTTTTGTAGTGTATTACTCAGATAGGGTTTTCCACCTCCTTCAACTTTTGGGTAGCTCTTGATTATACTATCAAGTGCCATTGTGAAAGTAGATGGATCACTATTTAACTCGTTAAATATGAATGGAAGGACGCTATCGTCAACTTTTATCATACCGCGAAGTACGTGTCCAGTCTCGATCGCTTGTTGACCATTTTCTTGAGCGATTTGTTGTCCCTCATTTACGGCCATTTGCGTCTTAGTTGTCCATTTATTTATATCCATTTTTTATTTCTTTTTTGCTGATCAGTCATCAAAAATTCATCCAATCGATTTATTTATCTATCCCTCTGTCTTTATGGCATGTAGCGCAGATCAAAGAAGACAAAAAGGCATAAATCTAGCTCTTTCACATCAAACTCTTTTCCTTTTTAAGACGAATTGACGTAAACTGCAATTAAGATAAGTTTTACATTTGCGCTATGCTAAAGCCTTTGAATTTTCCCAAAGCAAACTTGAAGCTCACAAGGAAGGGTGAGGTAATTTACGTTTGGGACATATTTAGGAAAAGAAAATTGATAGTTACTCCAGAAGAATGGGTTAGGCAGCACGTTCTTCATTATTTAATTGATCACAAAAGCATACCAGCTTCATTAATAGCCTCAGAATATGGTATTGAGGTTAATAAATTGACAAGAAGGTGCGATGGAGTTGTTTTTGATCGGTCAGGAAAACCAATAATGATAATTGAGTGTAAGGCTCCTGAAATCAAGATCAATGAGCAGACCCTTCATCAAATTGCGCAGTACAACTTCAGTTTGAAAGTGAATTGGCTTGTACTTACAAATGGTATTGATACTGTTGTTGCATTTGTAAATGCTGATAATAAATCAATTGACTATATCAGAGAAATTCCTTCTTATGAAGATTTACATATTTAGCATTTCAAGAAAGAACTAAACAACGCAACCTATGATACTTCTTTAAGACAAGAATATTTTTATTTTTGACCTTTAAAAATAAGATTAAAAAGATATGAGCGAGATAGAAAAAACGAACTGTTTGATTATAGGTTCTGGTCCTGCAGGATATACTGCAGCAATATATGCAGCGCGTGCTGACATGAACCCGATCATGTATGAAGGGCTTCAGCCTGGTGGTCAACTAACGACGACAAATGAAGTGGAAAACTTTCCGGGATATCCTGATGGTGTTACTGGTCCTGAAATGATGATTCAACTTAAACAGCAAGCTCAAAGATTTGATACGGATGTTCGTCCTGGGTTTATAGACAAAGTTGATTTTTCGGGAGAAGTTCATAAATGTTGGTCGGATGATGGAAAGGAAATCCATGCTGAAACTGTAATTATCGCCACCGGCGCTTCTGCAAAATACTTAGGTCTTCCTTCTGAACAGAAATATTTAGAAATGGGAGGGGGAGTATCGGCTTGTGCTGTATGTGATGGATTCTTTTATAAAGGTCAGGAAACAGTGATTGTTGGAGCAGGAGATTCAGCATGTGAAGAAGCGCATTACCTTTCGAAATTGTGTACCAAAGTTACAATGCTTGTGCGTAGAGATGAATTTCGAGCTTCGAAGATTATGGAGGAGAGGGTGAAGAGAACTGAGAATATTGAGATTCTTTTCAATACAGAAACTGATGAGGTTCTCGGAGATGGACAAGGTGTAACTGGTGTGCGTGTATTCAATAATAAGACAAAAGAAAAACACGAGATTCCATGTACAGGATTTTTTGTTGCTATCGGACATAAACCGAATACTGACATTTTTAAAGAGTATTTAAATATGGATGAGGTAGGCTATCTTGAGTATGAGCAGCCGGGTACTTCGAAAACAAATGTGGAAGGTGTTTTTGTTGCTGGAGATGCCGCAGATAAGACATACCGTCAAGCCGTTACAGCAGCTGGGACAGGTTGTATGGCAGCGTTAGATGCAGAGCGTTATTTGGCCGCTAAGGAAGGATAATTGATTCATAGAATATATTCAAAGGGATGCATTAATGGCATCCCTTTTTTACTTTTTGAAAAACTATCTTTTTGAGTATATCGAAGATTGGCGGGTATTATATGGTGATTTATTTTTTTGTTCACGAAAAAGAGCGTACTTTTGTAGCCCAATTTTTCAGACTAAGAGTATATGATTGATGAAGCACTTTTTGAAGCTAAAACCCTTTACCCTTTCCAGCAAAACACTGTAGAACAGATAATTAGCGAGTTAAAAGCGAATGGTAATGACTTTAATTTGCTGTTTCAACTTCCAACAGGAGGTGGTAAGACCGTAATCTTTTCTGAAATTGGTAAGCAGTATATCGAACATTGGCAGAAGAAAGTTTTGATTTTAACACACCGAATTGAATTGTCAGTTCAAACTTCCAAGCAGCTTTCGGCAAGTGGTGTTTCAAATAAAATCATTAACAGTGAAGTGAAAACGTTGGAAGATCAGGGAGACTATAATTGTTTTATAGCAATGGTCGAGACATTGAACAATCGCCTCCAGGAAGATGAGAATTTTATTAAACAAGTAGGTCTGGTAATCGTTGATGAAGCGCATTACAACAGTTTCAGAAAGATATTTCAATATTACAAACAGGCCAATATTTTGGGTGTTACAGCGACTCCATTGAGTTCGAATAAAGCGTTACCGTTGAATGATCATTATGATCAATTAAAAGTAGGGGAGAGTATCTCTTCTTTGATTGAAAATGGTTACTTAGCCAATGCAGAAACATATACTTATGATGTAAACCTTCACGGTTTGAAAATAGGTTCGAATGGTGATTTTACCGTGAGTAGCTCTGAGCAGGTTTACGGTAATTACTTCATGCAGGAGAAACTACTCTTTGCTTATGAAGAGGTTGCTGTTGGTACAAAAACATTAGTTTTTAATTCTGGTATCGAGACAAGTATTAGAGTTCAAGAGACTTTTAAGAAGAGAGGGTATAAAATTCGTCACTTGGATAGTACGTTTTCTGATAAAGATCGAAAGGATATTTTGAAATGGTTCAAGGAAACTCCTGATGCAATCCTAACTTCAGTAGGAATCTTAACAACTGGATTTGATGAGCCAACGGTTGAAACTATCATATTAAATAGAGCCACACGTTCTCTCACGCTTTATCATCAAATGATAGGTCGTGGTTCTCGTAGACTACCCAAGAAGGACATGTTCCGCTTGATTGATTTAGGAAATAACGTTCGAAGATTCGGTCTATGGCAAGATTATATTAATTGGAAGGATGCATTTCTTTTCCCAGATCGTTTTTTAGAGTCAAAGCTGTCAGAGCAAGAGGATTTAACTTTTGAAGCAGCATATGATTTACCAAAACACATCAAAGAAAAGGTAGATACAGATGTTCTTGATGAATTCAATATGAAAGAGGTTTATGAAGCCTATATTGATAGAGGGGAGAAGGGAAAGGCTGCAGTTGAAGATTCGTTAGAGAATCATTTTAAGGCGATTTATAACAAGTCAGATGATTTTTATGATGGTCTTGAATTACAAGAAGCTCTTCAAGAGCATATAGAGCACAGATTAAAACAATATACGAAGTGTATAGCGAAGAGTACGAAGAACTACTTTAAGTACTTAATGGAAACATATAACCGCCAACTAAGACAAAAGTTAAGAGCTAATCTTGATGACGAGTAGATAATAATACTTGTTTTTTTAGTCTATCTTTGCGGAAAATTTAGCAGAATATGATTACGGTAAATAACCTGAATTTACAGTTTGGAAAACGCGTCTTATTTGACGATGTAAACCTTAAATTCTTGCACGGTAACTGTTATGGAGTTATTGGAGCGAATGGAGCTGGGAAATCTACATTTTTAAAAATTCTAACTGGAGATCAAGATCCAACAAAGGGTCACATTGAACTTGAGCCTGGAAAAAGAATGGCGGTTTTAAAACAGGATCACTTTGAGTTCAATGATTTTGAAGTTTTACAGACTGTAATTCGTGGTCATGTTCGTTTGTTCGAAATAATGCAGGAAAAAGATGCTTTGTATGCGAAGCCTGATTTTAGTGAGGAAGATGGTTTAAAAGCTTCAGAACTTGAGGGAGAATTTGCAGACATGGAAGGATGGAATGCAGAAACGGATGCCGCAACGTTATTATCTAATCTTGGAATAGAAGAGTCTTATCATAATACTCTAATGAAGGATATTCCTAACGATATGAAGGTTCGTGTGCTTCTTGCTCAAGCATTATTTGGTAATCCAGATTTATTGATTTTGGATGAGCCTACGAATGACCTAGACCTGAAAACAATAGAGTGGTTAGAAGACTTTTTGCTTGATTTTAAAAATACTGTGATAGTAGTTTCTCATGACCGTCACTTTTTAGATACAGTCTGTACGCACATTTGTGATATTGATTATTCAAAAATAAATTTATTTACGGGTAACTATACATTTTGGTATAAATCTTCCCAGTTGGCATCTAGACAAAGAGCCGATAAGAATAAAAAAGCCGAGGATAAGAAAAAGGAGCTGCAAGAATTTATTTCTCGTTTCTCTGCGAATGCAAGTAAGTCTAAACAAGCAACTAGTAGAAGGAAACTACTTGATAAGCTAGATCTAGATGAAATCCAACCTTCTTCTCGTAGATATCCTGCAATTATTTTTGAACAGGAAAGAGAAGCAGGAGATCAAATTCTTCATGTCAATAATCTATCATATGAGAATGATGGGGAAACGCTCTTCAAGGGAGTTAATATTAATGTCAATAAGGGAGATAAGATCGCTTTTATTTCAAAAAGCTCTAAGGCGTTGACGTCATTGTTTGAAATTCTAAATGGTCATCTTACACCTACAACAGGTGACTTCAATTGGGGGACTACAATTACTACTGCCTATATGCCTAATGATAATCATGGTTTCTTCCAGCAAGATGATTCATTAGTTGACTGGCTTCGCGAGTATGCCCAGACCGAAGAAGAGAAAGATGAGGTTTATTTAAGAGGGTTCTTAGGTAAGATGTTGTTCTCAGGTGAAGAGGCGATGAAAAGTGCTAAGGTTCTTTCTGGAGGAGAAAAGGTTCGTTGTATGTTGTCTAAAATGATGATGAAAAGAGCGAATTTCTTAATGTTTGATGAGCCGACAAATCACTTGGACCTCGAGTCAATTACAGCCTTGAATAATGGACTCTCAGATTTTGGTGGAACTTTGGTGATGACATCTCATGACCACGAGCTGATTCGAACGGTATGTAATCGTATTATTGAAATTACGCCAAATGGTATGATCGATAAAATGATGCCGTATGATGAGTATTTAAAAGATGAAAAAATTGGAAGTCAACAGGCTGAATTATACGCTGGAGTATAGTTGTAGAGGTTATCAACACCGAATGTGAAAGTTTTCAACAATTTATGTAACCATTGTTGATAAGTGGCGTAATAGTACCACAAACAATGATGAAATGAAAACGGTTGGTTCAGTATTACTTTTTGTATTATTTTTATTTTCTTTCAGTCTCAGAAGCCAGGAGGATGATATCGTCAAATATATCAATAATTGGAAAGATGTTGCTGTTAATCAAATGGTTTTGCATGGGGTTCCTGCAAGTATTACCATGGCTCAGGCAATACTTGAAAGTGGACATGGTAAGTCTAAATTAGCGATCAAAGCGAATAATCATTTTGGTATTAAATGCAACGGTTGGAAAGGTGCTACATTCTATCACGATGATGACCTTCCAAATGAATGTTTCAGAAAATATGCCAGTGCATCTGTTTCTTTCGAAGATCATAGCATCTTTTTAACAGGTCGTGCACGTTACGCAAGCCTTTTTGACTTGGAAATAACAGATTATAAGAGTTGGGCCAGAGGATTAAAAGCAGCTGGCTATGCTACGAACCCTATTTATCATAAGTTGTTAATAGAAATCATTGAAAGGTATGACCTAGATAAACTGGACGATGAGGGCAACATTGATTGGGTAGCAACGAATAGCGAGAATGTCAAAGCGAATAGGGGCGAAGTCGCTCAAACGAATAAGGGAAAACATAAGATTTATTACAACCCCAATAAAACAAAATATGTGATAGCTGGACAGCATGATACATTTTATCAGATTTCTAGTGAATTTGGAGTGAGCCTTCGTCAATTAAACCGATGGAATGATTTTCCACAAACAAAAGATTTGTTGCATAAAGGTGATAAGATATATATTATGAGAAAGCGGAAAAGGCCAGCTTCGAATGAGGTCAGAGTTGAAATCAATGAATCTAAGCCTTTATGGGAGGTGTCACAGGAATATGGTATTCAGCTTAAAACGCTGGTGAAAATAAATAATTTTTCTTCGCCTGATGTAGCGATACAGGAAGGTGATATAGTTTTCCTCAAGTAGTATTGTCGAATACGGGTTTAATCCTTATTAAAGAGGTTTTTAGTTTGTTGTTGTTTGGTTAAAGGGGGTGTTTGTCACACCCCTTTTTCACGTTTACGTATTTAATTGTTAAATTCGTAATAACTGTTTTTAAATTAGTCGTTATGAAGCCTAGTAATGAACTCTTTGACCTTATCAAGTCGCTTACAAAATCAGAGAAGCGGTTCTTTAAATTATCATCTTCTATCCAAACAGGTGAAAAAAACTATTTGAAGATTTTCGATTATATAGATGGTCAGGAGGAATACGACGAGGCCGATTTGAAAGACTATTTCAAGAATGAAACCTTTATTAAACACCTTCCTTCGGAAAAAAATCATTTGTACAAATTAATACTGAAAAGTCTTCGTCAGTTTTATGGAGAACAATCAATTTCAAGTATTTTAAAACAAGAACTCAAAAATATTGAGATCTTATACAATAAGGCTTTGTTTAAAGAGTGTAAAAAGTTTCTGAAACGTGCAAAGAGGATAGCTCATGAACACGAGAAATTTTATTTTCTTATTGATTTGATTTCTTGGGAGAAACAACTAACTGAGGAGTCTTATGAGTCTGGCGATTTTAATGTTGATCTCAAGAAAATAATCGAGGAGGAAAGTGAGGTGATTGATAAGTTGCGGAATCTTGCAGAATACCACATACTTTACTCTCGAATAAACGCGATCTTTCGGAGTGGAGGGTTTACAAGAAATGATGAGGAAAGAGCAACTGTACATGAAATATCTGATAACTATTTAATTAAGGGGAAGAACACTGCAATCTCGACTCGAGCCGCCTCTATTTGTTATTATATAAAAGGGTTGTGCGCTGCAACGAATAGAGAGTTTTCAGACAGTTACGCCTTTTTTAATAGAACAAAACAGATTCTTGATAAGAACCCAAAGATTAGAATAGACCTTGGTAAGAGATATATCCTTACGCTGTTTCATCTAATGCGCTGTTATATAGATGAACGCAATTTCATTATGGCTCAGAAGATGTTGGATGAAATTAAGTCCTTGAATGGTAAAAAGGGTTTTAATTCTTTGGATCTAACCTTGAAGATTCTAAATATAAGTGTTATTGATCAAATGAACCTGCATAATTTGCAGGGGGATTTTAACAAGGCTCTAGAAGTATACGAATCAAGAAAGAATGAAAAGACGAAGATTTTTGAAAAATCTAGTAAAGAGCAGCAAATTAAATTCCTCTTTAATGCTGCGTACACACTTTTCGGTGTAGGTGAGTATAAAAAAGCGCTTAAGGTGCTCAACGATATTCTGAACGATAATGAACAGAAGCTAAGACAAGACCTTTACAGTTTTGCGCGAATTTTGAACTTATTAATCCATTTTGAACTTGAGAATTATGAATTCCTAGAGTATTCATCAAACTCTGCAATTCGTTACCTAAATAAGATTAAGAGGGATTATGAGATTGAAACTGTGTTTGCAAAACAAATGAGGAAGCTTGCACGAACAGCAACTAAACTAGAGTCTATTTCAATATATAAGGAGACACTAGAGCAAGTACAAACCCTTTTAAAAGATGATAATGAAAGAGTTATTTTAGATTATATAGATATCCAGTGTTGGTTACAATCTAAAATTGCAGAAGATTCATTTGTCGAGCTTGTAAAGGCTAAAGTTAAAGTTTAAGTGCAGCACTCAATACAATGTTGTGCAGGTTTGACTTGAATGATGTGCGGTTTTCTATTTTTGAGGGATCAAAGGAGTAGTAGTCATAATGTAATTGTGATAAACGATAGCTAGCGTCTAATCTAACCCAGTTGTTCTCCCATCCAATACCTCCTGATATCGTTTGATTTCCTCTCATTGTATTTCCAACGTCTCTTTTGTAGGGTTGAGGCAAAAAGGCATATCCAGCCCTAACATAAAAGTCACGCAAAATCATATATTCAAATCCGATTCTCGCATTGATTACTGTACGGAATTGATTGATTACCTCTCCGTTTTCAATATTGAAACTGTATGGATTAACAAGGTTTGAACTGCGATCTGGTCGGAGTTCTCCACGTCCATAACTAACCATTTCTAGATCAATGTTTACTGCGCCTCTCATGTTTAGGATGTAGGCGAAAGAACCACGAAGCTTCATGGGTGTTTTCATTGAATAAGCGAATTTACCTTCTGGTACAAATTCAGGCTCAATAAATTTGACACCGTCATAATGAGTTGCCGTCATGTTAGCAGTCCATTCATCTTCCAGATTAAGAATAGTCGGGGACTCAAATGATAAACCTAGCCTGATATCATTAGTCGGTAGATAGATTAAACCTAATTTTAAATTCAAACCAATTCCACTTGTCTCTTGATCATACAAATAGTTAAATGATCTAAGAGATGTTCCGACGGTGTCTAAAAGTCGCTCTGTATGATCATAGCTTTGAGCATAGTTAATGGTTCGTATACCAATATTTCCTCCATAATACAATTGATTCATGTAGTTTTCGGAATAGCCTATCGTAAATTCATTCATTCCTCCTTCTGAAGTGATATCTCTGGTATGATAATTATCACCCATGGTTAAACGAGATGTATAGACACCATTCGAGTTGTCATAGTCTAAAGCAAACACGTCATAGGCAAGACCTGTCGTAAAGGGTCTTTCATTATATATACCGGGAGGTGCTATTCCTTCCCCTATGTTAGCAAAAACATCAAGTAAAGAATAAAAATTTTGTCCTTCGTAAGATCGATTGAAATTGAAGTTCTTCAATCTATTGAATGCCAATGTGAATTGTCCATATTTTCGTCCAGTGTTTTCACCGCTCAAATCATTTGTAACAACTATACCCGCAGAATTAACAACCAAATCATTGTTTCTTGCCATCACAGAAGTGCCATTGTAACTTCCATAGGTTTGAACGAATGTGTTGTTCAAGCTGAATGAGGCATCTGAATTTGAGTATCTTCCGATTCCTGCAGGGTTTATTTGAGCAACACTGATGTCAGCTCCCAATGCCCCAAATGATCCAGCCATCGCTTCGACACGTGCAGAACCAAAAACATCCGTAGTGCTATAGCGAAGAACGTCATTTTCATTTTGACCAAACAAAGGTGTGCTCATTAGTGACACCAAGACTAGTGCAATATTTTTAATGTTATAACTCATGTTTATCTTCTTCTAGATGATGAACTCGACGACGACGAGCCTCCTTTCGAAGTGGAAGAACCTCCTCTTGTTGATCTCGTCATACTTGGAGAGGTCGTCCTAGAAGTGTTAAAGCCTGTCCCTCTTGATGTTCCAGAACTTTGAGGCGAAACTCTTCTGTATTGATTAGAGGAGTATCCAGTTCTCGTTGTTGTATTAACAGTGGCTCTAGGTGAACGAGCTATACCGTTTCTTCTTGCAGAATTACTAGGTATATAATTAGTTCTCGATGTTAATTGAGTATTCACTCTTCTTTGCTGCTGAGAGCTATTCATATCTTTTCGCTGAAAAGATGAAATGCTAGCGTTTGAGCCGCTGATGAATGGCATATGCGCCCCCTGAACTCTTTTCTTCTGAATCGCTCGTCTCGAAGTGCCTAATTTTTCATTATTAACGTAAACTTCGCTACCTGGTTGGAGTTCTTGACTTTTCAATGAGCTAGGGTAAGTACTGGAGCGTGCAGAGTTTGAACTTAAGGAAATTCTCGGTCTAGCAGTAAACTGGTTGTTACTGTTGGTGGTATTGTTGTTTTGATTAAAATCAGGTTGGCTTGAAGCAATACCATGCCCAAAACCATTGCAATTGTGGTACATGCTGTTATAGCCATATCCATAGCCGAAGTCTCCTTGTCCACATGGGCGAAACCCATCGGTGAATCCAAAAGTATTTCCATAGCTCCATGGATTGTTCCAATGGTTATAACTATTATAATAAAAATTATTTTGATAGGCTAAAATTGGTGATCTATACCCCCAAGTGATGAAGTTTCCTGTTGAAAATGGAGAGCCAAACATCGGACGGACGCCATATAAAGCAGAAGATATAAGTGTTCTGCTGTACATTTGATCAATGAGATATGCTTCTTTATACTCACCTCTTTCGCGTGCTTTAAATGCGTTGTATGAAGTCAAATCAGTTTCGTCCTCAACTGTGCTAAGTGCTGTTGGCTTTTGTAGATAAACGTCATTCTCTGAAATCATTCCATAATTAGCACATCCTGTAAAAAGGGCAATTAAAAAAAATGAAGTTAATAAACTGAAAAAATATTCTTTTTTTGTACTTATCATATGTTATAAACTTAATGATTTATCAAACGAATTCCAAATTGAGTTGTTACTTTTGCTTCAATCAAGTACGTAGTTGACAAGATCCGTCATTCGTATTTATTTAACTAAAAATTAACAAATACTGTACCAAGTTATGGGAGCCAAATATACAAAGCGTTCAGAGGATTATTCAAAATGGTATAACGAGCTTGTTGAAAGAGCTGATCTTGCCGAGCATTCAGATGTTAGAGGGTGTATGGTTATTAAGCCTTATGGCTATGCCATTTGGGAGAAAATTAAAGAAATCCTTGACAAGAAATTTAAAGAAACTGGACATGACAATGCATATTTCCCTCTTTTTATACCTAAATCATATTTGAGTAAGGAAGCAAAGCATGTTGAAGGTTTTGCCAAAGAATGTGCTGTTGTTACCCATTACCGATTAAAGAATGGTGAAGATGGAGATGTGATTGTTGATCCTGAAGCGAAGCTTGAGGAGGAACTGATTGTTCGACCTACTTCAGAAACTATTATCTGGAATTCATTTAAGAGTTGGGTACAGTCCTACAGAGATCTACCATTGAAAATCAATCAATGGGCAAACGTAGTGCGATGGGAAATGAGAACACGTTTATTTCTGCGGACTACAGAGTTTTTGTGGCAAGAAGGTCATACGGCGCATTCTACTAAAGAAGAGGCTATTCAAGAAGCAGAGCAAATGTTGCGTATCTATGCTGATGTATTGGAAAACTATATGGGTATTCCTGTTGTACAAGGTTTGAAAACGGAATCTGAGAGATTTGCAGGAGCGGAAGAAACGTATTGTATCGAAGCTCTAATGCAAGATGGAAAAGCACTACAGGCAGGAACTTCTCATTTTTTAGGACAAAATTTTGCTAAAGCTTTTGATGTGAAATTTGCTGATAAAGACGGACAGCTAGAGCATGTCTGGGCGACTTCTTGGGGTGTTTCTACTCGCCTGATTGGAGGGTTGCTGATGACTCACTCTGATGACGAAGGACTTGTTTTACCGCCAGAACTTGCACCAATTCAAGTTGCAATTATACCGATTTATAAAAGCGAAGATCAACTCAAAGCAATCACTGATAAGGTTTTGGCATTGAAAGCCTCTTTAGTTTCTAAAGGTGTATCTGTTAAATTCGATGATGATGATAATAGAAGACCAGGTTGGAAGTTTGCTGAATATGAAGCGAAAGGTGTACCCGTCCGAATTGCAATTGGTCCAAGAGATTTAGAAAATGGTAAAGCAGAAGTTGCTCGACGTGATACGAAGGAAAAGAATCTAGTAGACTGGGAAGGAGTTGACCAATATATTGTTGACTTATTAAAAGAGATTCAGAATAATCTTTTTGAAAAGGCAAAATCTCATAGAACTGAAAATACTACATCTGTTGAATCTTATGAAGAATTCAAAAAGGTGCTTTCTGAGAAAGGTGGATTCATTTCTGCGCATTGGGATGGAACAGAAGAGACAGAACAAAAGATTAAAGAGGAAACCAAGGCTACAATCAGATGTATACCTTTAGAGCAAGAAGAAGAGGAGGGAGTTTGTATGTATTCTGGTAAGCCTTCTAAGCAGAGGGTACTATTTGCAAAAGCATACTAATTATGGCGAAAAACGAAAAGAATGAACTAGCCCAATTACTGGAAGAAAGGTCTATACTTAAGCAAGATGTTTATAAGAAAACAAGTGATGCCTATGCAGCATTTCGAACAGTGATTGAGGATAAGATTAAAAGTTTACGCGAAGAGATTCCTAATGAGCGAGTGAGACTTAAGTATGATGAGAATGGTGAATATGAAACTCATGCTTACATTGGAAGTGATGTTCTCGTATTTAATATGCATTCCAATGTATTTACCTTTCCGAAGGAACATGGGGTTTGGAAAAACTCATATGTTGAAAAGGATCAGGATCGAGCATATTGCGGAGTAATACATATTTATAATTTCTTAGCAGATTCTTTCTTGCAGAATAGGTTGAATGATGCGGGTTATATGATTGGACGAATCTTTATAAATAAAGAAGGTCATTATATGATTGAAGGAAAAGGACAACTTGGTTTCCTTTTTAAGGATTTTAAAGGATCCGTTTTCGAGAAAGAAGATATGTTAAAAGTCCTGGAGGTTGCAATGAAACATGCGATTCAATTTGATTTGCAAACTCCTCCATACGAAAATGTCAAGTTTATTAATGTAATGCAGATTAAAAAACTCTCTTCAGCTCACGAATTAAAAACCGGTAAACGCTTGGGTTTCAAGTTTAAATCTGAGTTAGAATAAAATAATTTAAAAATTCACCTTTTTTCTTTTGTTTTAACGCAAATTGCAATTATATTTGCACTCCGATTTTTGAAATAAAAAAAACAGT
>CBFHXS010000075.1:0-13120 GCA_965659845.1 Brumimicrobium sp. | reverse complement strand
ATCTTTTTCTACTTGCCAAATGTTGAAATACCCTTCACCTGTTATAGGGTCTTTGCCATTTCCAACAGGCGCTTTTCGTGTTGACCCATAAACAAATTCGTTTCCTCTTCGGCTAGCTACTGATGGAGCCATCTCCATGCCTTCATCATTAATTTTAAATTCAGCCTTAACTGTATATCGAGTCCGGTTGTCCTTCATAACCTTGGCTTTTTCTAGAGAAGCCAAAGCATTTTCAGCTTGTTTATCACCAGGAACTAACTTCAGGTACTCGTCGTACGATTCTTTAGCTTTTTCGTAATCTCCATTTTTTCTGTAGATATTACCTATTCTAAAGTATACGAGAGGATTGTCGTTAAAGTGTTTAAGATCAATAGACCGCTGGTACCACTCTATTGCCTTTTCTGTATTGAATGCTTTTTCATAGGAATAAGCAGCCTTATAAGCTAAGTCAGCTTTTTGAGCTACCGCTCGATCGTTTTTGGGAGAAATACGGTCGTAGGCTTTCGTTAGTAACTCAGCAGCTTCGAAGTACATACCTCCTTTATAAGCTACTTCAGCTTTTTTTACGGCTGCCGGTTGAGCAAATGCTCCTGCACTTAGAAGGAGAGTGATTATGATCGCAAAACTTTTCATTTTCATAAGATAAAAGGCGTTATGTGAAATCTTCAGAAAGAAAATAAATTTAAAATTAAACACAAGAGACACTATTAATTCATAGTCTCTCAAAAACAATAACTCCCAAAAATAATATAATTTCTTTTAACTAATGGTTAAAATATTAAATGGTTTTGTTCCGTGTTCGTCAATAAAGACGTAAAAAGATTCGATTAATCATTGGTTCTTCCTGACAAGTAGGTTCTCCAGCGCTCTAGCACTGAAGTGAATCCAGGTGTTAATTCAGAGTCAAATCGCATATATTCTTTTGTTTTTGGATGCTCAAAGCCTAAGGTTTTAGCATGCAAAGCTTGTCCATCAAGTAAAGAAAAGTTGTTTTCGATGAACTGCTTGTACTTGGAAAAAGTTGTTCCTTTAAGTATTTTGTTTCCTCCGTATTCAAGATCATTGAAGAGTGGATGTCCTATAGACTTCATGTGAACGCGAATCTGATGCGTTCTCCCTGTTTCTAATTGGCACTGAACTAATGTGACATAGCCATATCTTTCTAAAACTTTATAGTTTGTGACTGCATATTTTCCATAATCTCCATCAGGGAAAACTGTCATTACTTTTCTGTTTTTGAGAGATCTTCCTAAATGGCCCTCTATTCTTCCTTCGTCTTCTTCAACATCTCCCCAAACTAATGCGTAATACTTCCGCTCTGTAGTTCTGTCGTAAAACTGTTTGGCTAAATGCGTAAGTGCTTGTTCAGTTTTCGCAACAACCATTAACCCCGTCGTATGTTTATCAAGACGATGAACTAGTCCAGGTCTGCCATAATAATCATCTTGTTTTGTAGGTAATTGATCAAAATGATACACTAATGCATTAACTAGTGTTCCAGAATAGTTTCCGTATCCTGGATGCACGACCATATTTGATTGTTTATTTACAACAATTAAAGTATCATCTTCATAATGAATATCTAAAGGGATGTTTTGAGGTATTAACTCTAATTCGCGAACTGGGTAGGGTAGAACTATAGAAACCTCATCATTAGGCTTGATTTTGTAGTTTTGTTTCACAGCCTTTCCTCCAACCAATATACTTCCGTTCTTTGCTGCTACCTGAATTTTATTTCTAGATGTATCTGCAATTCGATCCATTAAAAACTTATCTATTCTCACTACTTCTTGTCCTTTATCGGCCGTGAACTTGTAATGTTCGAAAAGTTCTTCTTGTTCACTACTATCATCTTGAAATTCGGATGATTGATCTTGTGGGTTACCTTTTTGATCCATATTTATTGGCTACTGAACAATTAGTTTCTTTGTTATCAAAGGTTGACCATTGTTGTACATTCGTATGAGATAAATTCCTGTTTCAAAGCCAGAAATATCAATATTGTTAGCATTACTCGTTCTCAAGAGCGTTCTACCCCCTAGACTTACCATCTCATATTCAATATTACCTTCTACATTTGATCGAAAGGATACAGTATGGCTGCTTGGATTGGGATAAATAATCAATTCAGTTTCAGTTTGAATATCTTCAAATTGACTAGAATTAACACCCAATAGATAATCCATTTTGCTAGTTATAACAGGTCTCATCATTAATGCTCCAGG
Source organism: Brumimicrobium sp. (assembly GCA_965659845.1). Taxonomy (GTDB): domain Bacteria; phylum Bacteroidota; class Bacteroidia; order Flavobacteriales_D; family Crocinitomicaceae; genus Brumimicrobium. The sequence continues at coordinate 10,895 of CBFHXS010000075.1, read as the reverse complement.
GAAGCTCGCGTTATTCCAAACATTGCCGCCATCGACACTCCAGAAAACCTCATTTGAAACATCAGTATTTTTATCATATCCTATGTTTAGTCGCTCTTCGTCAATTTGACGCATTCCGATATAGAAAACTTCATCCACGGCAACTTTCATAGTGTCTTTAAAGTAGTAAGTAGTGAACTTATTTCTTGAACTAGTGTATTTTGGCTGTCTGGGAAAGAAAAATTCATCTTCATAAATTAATGTGCCAGGTTCACCGTTGTTATCACTCCAGACAGATAGCAAGAAAAGATTATTGGATACATCAACAACAGAAGGTACAAAGTGAATTTGTATAGCAAGTAATGAGTCTGGTTGATAAGCATTGAATCTGTAAGCTAATAGACCTTGCTCTCCTGTAACTCCATATGCCCTTTCCGCTGTTCCGTCGTCATAAGCGTAGTAATTTTCGAAAATTTGTTTTCCGAATGTTGAGTCATTCAAGGCATAATTTGGGAATTGAGCATTCGCAATACCTTCATATTCAAAAGTGGCACTTGTGTCATTAAGTATTGTCGCATCGTAAGAATATCCCGTGGAAAAATCATGGAAACTAGTATAAGTTGTTCTTGGACCATAATTTATATTTCCTCCTGAAAGCGTTGAAGCGTTTAGAACAAAAGATCCTTCGGTATTTCCGTCTAAATATACATTTACAGCTCCATTCTGATTGTTTTCAGTTAATTCACTTCCATTTCTTACGGAAACTTCAACCGCTGCGCTCATTTTGTCATTAGGACTATTTCTGAAATGTTTCCAAGGAACATGAGTATATGTTTCCAACAGTGTTTTGATAGGATAAACGAATGCGAAATCCTTAAATAAAGTGTCTTGATAACCAGATAAAGGTCTGAAATTAACGTAATCAATATGGAAATGGTCAATTCCTCCAGATAGTGAGCCATAATTCATGAAACGAAATTGAAAACCATTTTGAAAATAATCTGTATTTGTTACCGGAATATGTGCTACTTCGAAGTCATCCAAAGATCCTCCAGAGACTCTCCACACTCTTGTCCATTCATTGTTTAAAGGCGAATAAAAGTCAAGAAATAGTGAATCACTCTCTTCGGGACTCTCTCCAAATCCTTCACGTTGATAAAGAAAACTAAAGTAAATCGAGTCTGAAGGAGATTCCGAAGCAAGATTGATAGGCTTTGAAGTTAAAGTGTCTGCAGTGCCAGTTACTGTCGATCCAAAAATATATGGATAACCAGTACGATCTAGCCCGTCAAAAGAAACAACTCCCAATGTCCAAGGGTCAACTGCGAATCTATAGTTGTGGTATGCATTGTCATCGAGCCACAATTTATCAGAAGCATTGATTTGAGCGACAAATATTCTTGCTGAGTCCTGAATATATTCTGGTTCTGAAACCCAAACAGTATCTGGATCATTTGACCCTCCACCGATAGTGTCAAAAATATTGTAGGGAGGAAAAGCATAGGTTTGAAAATGATTTGGGGCGTAATCGACCAGGTCATCATATAAAAAACGAGTAGAGTCAAAATAAAAATAGATAGTAGTATCATTTATTATGTCATACTCCGCTCGAAAAGTATTATTGTCTGTTAAAGTTAAGTTAGGATCTAAAGGTAATTCCGTTAATTCATCTAACATTCGATAATAGAGGGTGTCACTTACATTAGGGTCGCTTGTTGTTGCGTTATATTGCTGGAAATTATTTCTAGAAAAGTCATCGAGAAAAGGTAATGATAAAGTATCTGGAATATATATAAATGTGCTGTCAAAACTATTAGCAAGTGCTTTGGATTCAATTTTATTATTGAAAAGGTCTGCATTCACAGTGATCGGAGCTTCACTATCTTGACCAAAAGAAAATAGCGTAAGAGATAAACTTATTAATAAGCAATAAAGGAACTTTGTCATGACCAAATTAATCTTCTTTGTTATTTGGGCTTGCGAATATAGTTATTGTTGAACCAGCAGGGATTTTACTACTGTCACCAGAAACAGGTGTTTGTTTCATCACCTTAGCCATAAGGCTATCTTGTTTGGTTTCACATGCGTTACATACGCTAAATAAACGTAAGCCATTCATTCCTTGTAAACGATCTTCTGATTCTTTTATTGTCAGTCCAAAAAGATTAGGAACAACGACCATTTCTCCATTTGTTTTCTTACCTACTGTTAATTCGACAACAGAATTAATAGGAATGCGTTGGCCAGTTTTTACAGGTCTTCCTTTGTAACGTTGGCGAAGAACACTGCCCTGGTCTTCGTTGCTTGGAACGTATTTAATTTTAGTTCTTAGCCCTTGGGTCACTAAAAGCGCCTCAGCAAATCTTTGGCTTTTGCTAACAACCAAAGGAACAGAAACTAATCGGGATCTTTTGGAAACTCTAAGTTTAATAACTCTTCCGGATTTTACTTTCAACCCAGATGAATCCGTAGGTGATGGATTTTGATAAATAATAGTTCCTTCTACGATGTCAGGATTGTATACCGAGTCTAGAACCTCGTATGTAAGTTCCTCACCATCTAAAAGCCCAGAAATATCACTGACTTTGTTACCCAGGAAATTAGGAACCTCTAAAGCTTCTCCAAATTTAGTGTACCTTTCGAAATATGACATTGTTCCCCATATAATACCAACCCAAGCTACCAGAATTAGTCCTACATTGATGATGAACTTTTTGCTGACTAGAAAATTACCTATTTTTTTTATTAATTGCATGTCGCTTGATGAACGGGTATTTCTAGCAAAACTAATGATTTTGTTCAAAAGAAAACTAAAAAAATGTGAATATGGAATCCAAAGTGGTACAGGTTAGAACATTAATATTGTTTATTCATAATCTCATGCTCATAACTTTTGCCCTAATATGGAGGAAGACCTTTTTTAATTTATTTTCTTCGTAAAAAAAGATAGATGATTAACGTCGGAATATTTTGTGGGGGCTACTCATCTGAGTATGAGATTTCGCTTAAAAGTGCAAATATGATTCTCTCCAACATAGATAGAGAAGAGTATAATGCTTTCCTTGTAGAGGTTAATAAAAAGGGATGGTTTGCTCAATATGAAGGTGCAAAATACGAGGTTTCAACACAAGACTTTTCCTTTGAAATTGAAAACGGCGAAAAAGTAAAGATAGAACTGGGTCACATTTATATACATGGTAACCCTGGAGAGAATGGTAAATTACAAGCCTATTTTGAAATGAAAGAGCTTCCTTTCGTGAATAGTAGCGCTTTATCTTCGGAGCTTTCTTTTGATAAATGGTTTTGCAATCAATTTCTAAGAGGTTTTGATATTCCTGTTGCAAAAGCAAAACTACTTTTACGTAATAAACCATTTGATGTTGAGGAGATAGGAGTAGATTTAGGATTTCCTTTATTCGTTAAGCCAGCAGACTCTGGTTCTAGTTATGGAATATCCAAAGTTTACGAATTAAAAGATCTTGGACCTGCAATAGAAGAGGCTTTTCAGGAAGGAAGAACTGTAGTTTGTGAATCTTTTTTATCTGGAACAGAGGTAACATGTGCTGTGTATGAAAACAACAATGGTTTACAGGCATTGCCTTGTACAGAAATTGTGACCGAGACTGATTTTTTTGATTTCGAGGCAAAATACTTGGGGAAGTCTCAAGAAATTACTCCGGCAAGAATCTCTGAAGAGATGACCTTAAAGATCCAAGATTTAACTAGAGAAATATACGCATTACTTCAAATGAGGTCTTTGGCACGAGTCGATTATATGATTGTTAATAATGTTCCTTACGTGATAGAAGTAAATAGTACTCCAGGTTTTTCATCGGAGTCATTGGTTCCTAAGATGCTCTCCTGCGCCAACATTGAAATTGTTGACTTCTGGAGAGAAATATATGAATTTGAAAGGAATCGATTCGGGATGAGGTTATAAAAAACCAAGTTCTAGTTTAGCTTCTTCACTCATCATTTCTTTGTCCCAAGCCGGCTCGAAAACGATATTGACCTTTGCTGATTTAACACCATCGATTGCCGCTACTTTATCTTCAACTTCTTTCGGCATAGATTCTGCTACTGGGCAGTTAGGTGAGGTAAGGGTCATTTCGATGTCTACGTGCTGATCAGTATTGATCTTAACTTCGTAAATCAGACCTAACTCGTAAACATCTACAGGAATTTCCGGATCGTATATAGTTTTTAATACATCGATAATTGTAGTTTCTAATCCAGCTTCTCCCATTTCAATAATTTTTTGCAAAGTTAAGACTCATTCTAAACAAATGAAATCCTTTTATTGTTTTGTGTGATACAATGATTGGAAATGGTCAAACAAAATAATTGAATGTTTCTTTGTTCAAATACCATTAATTAGGTATTTTTGCAGAAGATTTAGTCTCTATTTAAAATAAGTCTAAATAACTATAAAGAAAACGGATTATGATAAAAGTAACAGAATCAGCTCGAGATCAAGCCGTTAGGTTAATGGCAGAATCTGGGGAGCCAAACAGCTTTATAAGAGTTGGGGTTCAAGGAGGTGGATGCTCCGGATTAATGTACGATCTGGACTTTGATTCAAATGAGAAGGAGGATGATAAAGTTTTTGAGGATAACGGTATTAAGATCGTTGTTGATAAAAAGAGCTTTTTATACTTAGTAGGAACTACTTTAGATTATTCGGGAGGCTTGAACGGTAAAGGTTTCGTTTTTAAGAATCCGAATGCCGATCGAACATGTGGTTGTGGAGAGAGTTTCTCAATTTAAAAAATTCAAAAAAACTCGAATATGGGTTATACAGAGGAAGAATTAGCAAAAGACCTTGAAAAACAGGAGTATAAATTTGGTTTCACATCGAACTTTGAGTCTGATCGTGCTCCAAATGGATTGAGCGAAGATATCATTCGCTTTATTTCCGCTAAGAAGGAAGAGCCGCTTTGGTTGTTAGAAAAACGTCTTGAAGCGTATAAAGTTTGGAGAGAAATGAAAGAGCCTGAATGGGCACATGTTCATTATGAAAAACCAAGCTTTGAGGATATCTGTTATTATGCTGCTCCTAAACAGACAAAGAAATATGAAAGTTGGGATGATGTTGATCCCGAGATGAAGGAAACAATGAGCAAGCTGGGAATCTCCTTAGAGGAGCAACAGAGACTTACAGGTACTGCTGTTGATTTTGTAATGGATTCAGTTTCAGTAGCCACTTCATTCAAAAAGAAATTGAACGAATTAGGTATAATTTTTTGTTCGTTTTCTGAAGCAGTGCAAGATCACCCTGAATTAGTGAAGAAGTATATGGGGTCAGTAGTTCCTCATACAGACAACTTTTATGCAGCGCTAAATAGTGCTGTTTTTACAGATGGGTCTTTCTGCTACATCCCAAAAGGTGTAAGGTGCCCGATGGAGCTCTCAACTTATTTTAGAATCAATGAGGGTGGAACAGGACAGTTCGAGAGAACCCTCGTTGTTGCAGATAAAGAATCATATGTTTCTTATCTTGAGGGTTGTACAGCTCCAATGAGAGATGAAAATCAATTACACGCAGCGGTAGTTGAGCTTGTAGCTTTGGATGATGCAGAAATCAAATACTCTACTGTTCAGAATTGGTATCCAGGTGATAAGAACGGTAAGGGTGGAGTTTTCAATTTCGTGACGAAGCGAGGGATTTGTGAGCGTAATGCCAAAATTTCATGGACTCAAGTTGAGACAGGTTCAGCTGTAACATGGAAGTATCCATCTTGTATATTAAAAGGAGATAACTCAACAGGTGAGTTTTATTCTGTTGCTGTTACCAACAACTATCAGCAAGCGGATACTGGAACTAAAATGATCCACTTAGGTAAGAATACGAATAGTACCATTATATCCAAGGGAATTTCAGCAGGTCAGTCACAAAATTCATACAGAGGACTAGTACAGATACATGCAAAAGCTGAAAATGCAAGAAATTTTTCACAATGTGACTCTCTATTGATGACTGATCGTTCGGGAGCCCATACTTTTCCTTACATTGAATGTAAAAACAACTCTGCTAAGATTGAGCACGAAGCAACAACATCTAAGATAGGAGAAGATCAAATTTTCTATTGCAAACAAAGGGGCATCGATGAGGAGAAAGCTATCGGTCTTATTGTGAATGGATATTGTAAAGAAGTATTGAATAAATTACCAATGGAATTCGCAGTTGAAGCTCAAAAGCTATTGGAAATATCTCTGGAAAACTCAGTAGGGTAAATATTAATAAAAGAATTAGACAAATGTTATCAATTAAAAATCTTCATGCTTCTGTAGAAGAAGGAGCAGAAATACTTAAAGGACTTAATTTAGACGTAAAACCAGGAGAAGTTCACGCAATCATGGGTCCTAACGGAGCAGGTAAGTCAACTTTAGCTTCAGTTCTGGCAGGAAAAGATGGTTATGAAGTTACCGGAGGTTCTGTTGACTTTGATGGAAAGGACCTTTTGGATTTAGAAACAGAAGATCGAGCAAAAGAAGGATTGTTTCTTGCTTTTCAATATCCTGTAGAAATACCGGGAGTTTCTAATATCAACTTTTTGAAAACAGCAATAAATGAAGTTCGCGAGTACAAAGGAAAAGAAGCACTTTCTGCGAAAGACTTCATGGCTCGTGTGCGCGAGGCGTCCAAAGTAGTTGATTTAGATCCAAAACTTGCGAGCCGTTCTGTAAACACTGGTTTTTCAGGTGGAGAAAAGAAAAGAAATGAAATATTTCAAATGGCAATGCTTGAGCCTAAACTTGCCATTCTTGATGAGACAGATTCTGGACTAGATATTGATGCATTAAGAGTTGTTTCTGATGGGGTGAATAAGTTGCGATCTAAAGATAACGCAGTAATAATCATTACCCATTATCAGCGTTTGTTAGATTACATTCAGCCAGATTTTGTTCATGTTCTTGCAGACGGTAAGATAGTAAAGACAGGTCCAAAAGAGTTGGCTTTAGAGCTGGAAGATAAAGGTTATGATTGGTTGACTGAAGAAAACGAAACAGTTTAAGAGCAATATGGAAGCAGTGGCTGAAAATAAGGTATTATCGTTTGTAGAAGGTTTACAAAAACCAAGTAATCTCACGAAAACTAGGGAAGAGGCTCTTCAGGCTTTGAATGGTATGGAGTTCCCAACTACTAGGGTTGAGGATTGGAAGTACACGCGAGTGGGAAGATTAATAAAGAAAACACTTAAGCAGAATTCAATAAGTGCCGCTGGTGTTGACAACTTGAAAATAGAAGGACTTAATGCCAACGAAATCGTTTTTGTTAACGGTTATTTTGATGAGGAGCAATCAACTATTGTAGAAGACGATGCGCTTAACATATCACCAATAGATAAGATTTCTGAAGAATATTATGCAGAATTTATTGAAGATACAGAGGAAAACGTTTTTTCTCTAATTAATAAGGCGTATCAAACAGGTGGAATTAACATCAAGGTTTCGGCCAATAAAAAACTGCAAAAGCCAATACACTTAATTCATCTAATTCAAGGTGAAGAAACAATTGCCAACACAAGGCATTTTATTCATTTAGAACGCGGATCACAAGCTGAAATTGTGACAAGCTTTCATTCAATAGATGCTGCACATTCTTTTACGAATGTTGTTCTTGAGGGACATTTAGAGTCTAATTCGAATTTACGAGTGAATAAAATTCAACGCGAATCAAAAGATGTTTTCCATATTTCGAATGAGTTATTTGTTCAGGAGAAGGATAGTAATTTTAAGATCAATACTGTGACAACAGGTGGGCTTCTAACTCGAAATGGACTAAATGTTCTAGTTGAAGGAGAAAACTGTCATACGGAAATGAATGGTGTTTATCTTGGTACAGAGAAACAACATATAGACAATCATACTCTGATTGACCAAATGTACTCAAATTGCACATCCAGTGAGACCTATAAAGGTGTGATGGATGATAAATCTGTTGGGGTATTTAACGGTAAAGTTATCGTTAGACAGGATGCTCAAAAAATAGAAGCATATCAGTCGAATGGAAATGTATTACTTTCTGATACATCAACGGTTAACTCTAAACCAGAGTTAGAGATATATGCTGATGATGTAAGATGTTCACATGGGTCCACAATAGGTCAAATAGATGAGGAGGCAATTTTTTACTTAAGATCTCGTGGTATTTCTAAAGAAAATGCAAAAAAGTTAATGGTCTCTGCTTTTATTGGAGATGTACTTGATAATATAAATAATGAAGCTGTTAGAGCTTCTGTAGATAATTTGTTCTTTGAGGAATACGGATGGGAATTTTAGATTCGATGAAAAAGGAGTAATAATCGATTAGTACCGATATTTATACTACAAATATTGAATATTTTTTATATTTGGGTATATCTATTGTGATGGTCGCACGTAAAACTATTACTACAAAGGTTGCAAAAATCATTAAAGAAGATGATTTTGTTCGAATCAAATTTTTTGAATCTGAAAATCTATTTGACCTTAACGAAGCGAAAATGCAATTTGATGCTGCACACTCGCTTTGTGGTGGGAAACCTTATAAAATTTTAATTGACATTAGAGGAGTTAACGTTTCGCCTGATAAAGATGCGCAAGACTTCCTGAGTCAATTAGATAATAAAATAGCAGAAGCTATTATTGTAAGTAATCTAGCAGTTCGAATTCTTTCTGAATTCTATAGGAAGAAGTCAACACAAAATAAAGTCAAAATATTTTCCAGAGAGGACAAAGCAATCGAATGGCTCTCTAAGCAATAAGTTAGTCATAGAGATTTATCAATTTTCTCAACTAAAGTAAAACTCCCTTGTTCCTTGAAAAGAACATTATTTTTAATGCAATGAATATGGCTGAATTAAACATATCTAAGATTCGACAAGAATTCCCGACACTGTCTAGAAAGATACATGGTAAACCCTTGGTTTATTTTGATAATGGAGCAACTTCTCAAAAGCCGATAAAGGTAATTGATCGTATAGATGATTATTACAAAAATGAGAACGCTAATATTCATAGAGGTGTACATACACTTAGTCAAGAAGCAACTTCGGCTTACGAGGAATCTAGATGGACTATTAAGAAGTATTTGAATGCGAAGCATGAATATGAAATAATATTTACGAAAGGAACTACTGACAGTATAAACTTAGTTGCGTATTCATTTGGTGAAATGTTGACCTCTGGAGATGAGATCATAATTTCAGCTATGGAGCACCATTCAAATATTGTTCCTTGGCAAATGTTATGCGAAAGAAAAGGGTGTGTTTTGAAGGTTATTCCCATGAATCAAAAAGGAGAATTGATATTTGAGGAATTTGAAGCGCTTCTGAATCAAAGGACAAAGCTGGTTTCAGTGACACATATTTCAAATTCATTGGGTACAATCAATGATATTCGATCTATTATTAATCGTTCTCATGAAGTGGGAGCCAAAGTACTGATTGACGGCGCTCAAAGCATTCAACACGTAAAGGTTGACGTGCAAGAACTTGACTGCGACTTTTATGCTTTTTCAGGACATAAGATCTTTGGTCCAACGGGAGTAGGTGTTCTATACGGTAAGGAATCAATTCTCAATGAAATGCCTCCTTATCAAGGTGGAGGAGATATGATTAAGGATGTTACGTTCGAAAAAACAACATATAACACTCTACCGCATAAGTTTGAGGCAGGAACACCGAATATCGTCGGTGGAATTGCATTAGGTACGGCTTTCGAATATCTGAACTCTCTGGATATGCTAGCTGTTTCTAGACATGAGCAAGCATTGCTTCAGTATGCTAAAGATAAACTTTCCACCTTGGAAGGTATTAAGTTCTATGGAGAGGCAGAAGATAAAACTAGTGTCATCTCATTCCTCATTGAAGGAACTCATCCTTATGATGTTGGAACGTTATTAGATAAAATGGGGATTGCTGTGCGAACAGGTCATCACTGTACACAGCCCGTTATGCAGTTTTACGATATTCCAGGAACAATTAGAGCTTCTTTCACGTTTTATAATACATTTGAGGAAGTGGATTTGATGCTTGCAGCGTTGCAAAGGATTGTTCCTATGTTAAAAGATTAATATTATGACTATAACAGAAAAAGAGCAAGCGATTGTAGATGAGTTTTTAATCTATGATGACTGGATGGATAAGTACGAGTATATTATTGAACTTGGAAAGGATTTACCAATCATTGATACTTCCAAAAAAACAGATGATAGGCTTATAAAAGGTTGTCAATCCAGAGTTTGGCTTGATGCTGAGAAGATAGATGGTAAAATGCACTACTCAGCCGATTCTGATGCAATTATTACAAAAGGAATAATCGCATTGTTAATTAGAGTGCTAAATGATGAGGATCCTAAAGATATCGCAAAGGCCGAATTGGGTTTTATAAAAGAAATAGGACTTCAAGAACACCTTTCGCCAACACGTTCCAACGGATTAGTGAGTATGGTGAAACAAATGAAGATGAATGCGTTGAAGCAAATTGCATAATATGAATTTTAGAAGAACAGTTGTTCCCTTTATTGCTTTGTTAGTTTCTTTCTCTTTTGCTCGTTGTAGCGATCCTGAATTAGACAGATTAATGGACGATTATTGCAATTGTATCCAAAAAGCTCGGTATAATCAGTCTCACGATTATGACCATTGTATTGAAAAGATGCATTCTATTAAAGAAAAGTATGAGGATCAACCAAGAAAATTACAAAAGGTTTTTGAAAAAACAGATGATTGTTATTAGCAACTCTGTTTACTGATCAATACTTTCTAGGAACCTTTTAAAGTTCGGATTTTTTGCAACATCAGCTTGACCTAATATCAAAAGTGAATTTGGACGATTTCTTTCGAGCCACATGGTGAAATTAGAATTCGTAGCAGCTAAGGTTCCATTAATATCTACTTTATAACCAGGCTTATTGTTTTCCGTTAAATAGG
>CBFHXS010000074.1:0-13336 GCA_965659845.1 Brumimicrobium sp. | reverse complement strand
CTGTAACTGATTGGGCTCATTACAACCACCCTTACACCTCAAACATATTGAACACTCCAGATTTGGATAGTATCGCTTTTAAAAGAAGTAGCCCAATTTATTTTGCTGATGGATTATCGGACCGCCTGATTATGTTTCATGGAATGATAGATGACAATGTGCAATATCAAGACATTATTCGCCTCACTCAAAGATTAATTGAATTAGGAAAAGAAAACTGGGATTTAGTCAGCTATCCTATTGAGGCACATAGTTTTTCTACTCCCACAAGCTGGACTGATGAATACCGAAGATTGTTGAAAATGTTTAATCATGAGTTATTAAAATGAAAAATTCCTATATAAAAGAATTGAGTACAATAGATGAAATGCTTGATTCTTATGACTTGTTATGCATTCTTTATCCAAGTAATTTCACTAAGGAAAAATATCGATTTTTACTTGAAGAAATGCTGAAAGGTGATTATCGACAGGTTGCGGCCTATGTCAATGGGGAAATGGTTGGCATTTCTGGTCTCACTATCTCCACCAAAATATGGTCTGGAAAATATATGGATATGGACCATTTTGTTGTCTACAGAGAGTATCGTTCAAGCGGTATTGGAAGACAAATGATGCAGTACATCAAGAAAATTAGTCAAAAAGAAGAATGTAAAATTCTTTCATGCGATGTGTACAGTGAGAATTTTGATGCTCAACGGTTTTACATGAATGAAAAATTCGTCCCTAGAGGCTTTCACTTCATTTTGGCAAACGATAAAGACATGGACTTAAAAGCACATGATTAAATGAGAGCGCCAAAACATTTCAGCTTTAACTTGGTTTTAATTGACATAAAGATAAATAGAAAATGAAACAATTCGACATACCTGATTTTTATAAATCTCCCATAATTTCTAAGGTTAAGACGCTTAGAAAAACAGTTGACCCGAGGAAAAGAGATTTTACGCCAACTTTTTTAGATTTTGGATCAGTTTCATTTTATATAGCTCGCCATTTTGGTTTCTGCTATGGAGTTGAAAACGCAATTGAAATATCGTACAAGGCATTAAGGGAAAATAAAGGAAAACGAATTTTTCTACTGAGCCAGATGATACACAACCCTTTGGTTAATGAAGATTTAGAATCTAATGGTATAAGATTCCTACAAGACACAGAAGGTAATGAACTCATTCCTTTTAGTGAACTTGAATCTCAAGATGTTGTGATTGTCCCAGCTTTTGGAACAACTATCGAAATCGAAGAAAAACTTGCTACGATGGGCGTGGACGTTCAAAAATATAACACCACTTGTCCATTTGTTGAAAAGGTTTGGAATCGATCGAAAAAATTAGGAAAAGACAATCATACGATTATCATACATGGCAAACACAAACATGAAGAAACTCGTGCTACTTTTTCGCACAGTTCTTCCAATGCTCCTTCCCTAGTAGTTAAAGATCTTTCCGAGACTAAAAAACTTGCAGATTTTATTTTAGGTAAAATGAATAAAGAAGAATTTTACTCATTCTTTAAAGGTAAGTTCAGTGAAGGTTTCGACCCTGATATTCACTTAAACAAGGTCGGTGTAGTAAATCAAACAACGATGCTAGCAACAGAAACACAGGAAATTGCAGACTATGTTCGACAAGTTATGATTGATAAGCATGGTGATGAAAATATTAAAGAGCATTTCGCTGATACACGTGATACATTATGCTACGCTACCAATGATAATCAAAATGCAACGTATGGCCTTATGAAGACTGATGCAAATTTTGCAATCGTTGTAGGAGGTTATAATAGCTCTAACACGACTCATTTGGTAGAGCTACTCGAAGAAAAATATCCATCATATTTTATTCAAAGTGAATCGGATATAATAGGAAGTGATACTATCAATCATTTCGACATTCACGAAAAGGAAGTAGTAACTACGAAAGGCTATATAAAGAATAAAAAACCCTGTATAATTTTAACTTCAGGTGCGTCTTGTCCTGATGCCTCTGTAGATGCGGTATTAAGAAAGTTACTTTCTTATTTCAATGACACTAAATCAGTTGAAGAAGTTTTAGGAGAGGTTAGTAAAAATATAGGTAAATAATCTACGTCTTTAGCTTGTAGAACAGAATCAAATTACTATTTTTGCGGCGGGGTAAGTCTTGTACGACCAGCTCCCTCTGAATCCCCCAGGACGGGAACGTAGCAAGGGTAAGAGGTTGTAGCGGTGCGATGCAAGTAGCTTACCCCACTTTTTATTTACCCTATCCCACTTTTATTTCTACCCACGTGTTGGTTACATCATTGAATTTAATACATTATATTTGAAGTATTAGTCGAATCTTATCAATAGATTTTTTTTACTTCTTCAATATTGTATCATAAAAAAAGCCGCTCCAATAGAAGCGGCTTTTTAAATAACTTTGAGCCTTATCTTAATACATTGACAAAGCCATTGAATTCGTATTTATTATCATTCTCAGCGTCATAGGCACGAATTTTCCAAATGTATGTACCATCTTTCACTGGGTTTCCACCGTACGTGCCGTCCCAAGACCCATCAGGATCGAACGACTCCCAAATAATTTCACCCCATCTGTTATAGAGCTCTAAATGAAAGTTATAGATATCAACACCTTGAATATGTATTCTCCAGTTTTGATTCATTTGATCACCATCCGGAGTAAATGTATTTGGAGCATAGAGAAGAACTTCATTTTGGATTCGGACGAGCCTTGTGACTGTATCTCTACACCCTAGACTATTTTCTACCATTAAAGTTAAGTCATAGTTCTGAACTTCGTTAGGGTAGGTAAAAGTTGGATTCTTCAAAGAACTATACGATGGTTCTGCACCATCTGCTATCCATTCATAACTAATAATATTATTCCCAGATTGACTAAAAGCATCAACTTCTGGTTCAAACACTGAAGCTGGATTTGGATTTACATAAAATGCCGCTTCAGGATAAGAATACCCTTGTATTAGATCATTGAATGTAGCGAAGTAGCTGCACCCACTTTCTGTAACAACTTCAACAGATATATCAAAAAGACCTTCACCAAACTCATGATTTGTTGGATCTAAACTGTTGATAGTATCAAGAGAACCATCACCATATTCCCAAACAGTAAAATCGATAACTTCAGATGTATTCGTTATATTATCGAAATTCACTTCAACAGGGAAACAATCACCCGTTCTATCTGGAGAAATTAAAGGTGTAATATCATCAGGATTTCTGATACTCATACAATCCTGTGTCTCCGGCGAACCACACTGTTCTGAAAGCGTTACACAATACTGTTGATTATCACCAGAAGGCAAGACCTGAACAGTTTGCCCAACACCCACAACATTTCCATCTAATGTCCATGTATAAATATAATCTGAACTTCCACCAGAACCAAGAGCATATAATGTTGCTGAGTCTCCAACACAAACAGTAGTATCTGGAGCAATAAGATCAATTTGGAGTGCTGCAGGTTCACCTATAGTAACGTCTATTGAGACAACGCAGCCATTTGCATCAGTTACAGTAACTGTTTGCACTCCAGCAGGCAAGTCACTCGCAGTAGCACTTATCGATGCGGAATTTGTCCAAGAATAAGAATAAGGAGTTGTACCTTGAGTTACTTCAACAGTTGCAACGCCGTCGCTACCGCTATTACAAGTGACATCTGTCGAATTCACTATATCGATTAACATACCTGGAATTTCATCTACGATAACTTCAGCCGTGTCTTGACAACCTACTCCAGTCTCAACAGCAACATTGTAAGTACCAGCGGATAAACCTGTAGCTGTTTGAGTTGTCTGTCCTCCTGCATCATACCAATCGTAAGTAGCAGTTGTTGGTGTTGGCGTAATTGTTACGGTTGCCGTACCATCCGCGCCACCGGGACAAGAAACCTGAGTATATGAAGTACTTAACGAAATGGGTGTATCTCCTATGAATACATTCTCGGAAGCTTGACAACCAATCGCATCAGTTGCAGTTACAGTATAAATACCTTGTGTTAAACCCACAGCAGTTTGAGTAGTTTGATTCGCTGGGTCGTCCCATTGGTAAGTATATGGTGCTGTTCCTCCACTCGCCAATGCAGTCGCCTCTCCTGAAGCTTGAGTACAAAAATCATTTACACCATTAACAGCAACATCTACGGTATTCACTGTTACCCATGTCGTATCAGAGGTTAATAGTTGTTGTCCAACGGCACAAGATGAATAATTAATGAAATAACCAATAGAATCTGAAGGAGGAACTGGTGTTGGAGTAACCGTAATCGTATTATTATTCGATGTATAAGTATTGCCTTCAGTATCTAACCACGTAGTGGCATTATTAGCCACTATATAAGCTCTGTACGTAATTGGATTTTGAATGTAATTATTCGCTCCATTTGGAATCCATTCTTGACCATCTAGATTAGCCGTCCACTGTGTAGGAAAATTTCTACCAGGCACCACATGGGAGATTGTTCCATTATTATTTTGAGTAGCTTCTATTGCTGCTCCACCATTCCATGCAACCACCGGCTTTTCATCAATAAAGACCTCAACCTTGTTAGATGTTTCATGCAAAACAATTACAGAACACCCTAACTGCTGAGTTCCGAACATTACAACATTTTTCCAAAGGGCTATAAACTGTCTATTCGGAGCTGTACCTATTGTTGTGTAACCTACTAAACCTCCAGCACCTGGATTATAATCCTGCCAAGGCCCCATTACCGAATTAGTTGGAACACCTGCATTTGGGACTGCGTTATTAATAGACCATGGAGAATAACCATTAGCATTACCCGGACCAAATGTCAGATAACCATTTGAAGCTATAACACACTGGTTATAGTTCTGACCATAAAATGTAAAGTTAAACCCTATAGGAACAGCTGGAGAAAATTGATCATCATTCAACTGAACTTCGGTAACATTGTTTAAAAAAATCACATTAGGATCATTCCCTCCTACCGGACCACAAACTTCTATTGTAATTTGGTCACCAGCACATATTGTAGCCGGGTCACCTAAACATACTGTTTGCTGACCTATTGATGCCACCGAAATAAAAATTGAAATTAAGCCAAGAATTAATCTTCTTTTCATCATTTAATGTTTTGTATTTAACAAACGAATAGTCACCTGTTAAAGTTGCTTTTTTTATAATTTAATTCCCTAATTCAACTATTTTTATTCTAAGCCACTAATTATCAGAAACTATAAATGATAGAATTTCTTCATTGTAGCTTAAGATTCCTTGAAAAACAGGTACAGTTTCATGACCAGCTCCATCAACCCTAAGTGCATTCTTCCATGGACCACCATGATTTTTAAAAACGATCTCTCCATGAGTTTCTAAAGACAAAAAATCATCAGCTCTGCCATGCATCCACAGCAATGGTACTTGACACTTTTTTATTTCCTCGGCATTGTCGATTTTAACATCAACGAAAAATGATGAAGGCATATTTAATAGCGCAGCGTCTTGCACCATTACCTCACTGCTAGCAAAAGGAGCTTCCAAAATAATTTTATTTGGTTTTAAAGAGAAATCATTTGATCCGGCAACCTCACAAACTGGCGCACTGCCTAATGAAAAACCAAACATCACCAATTGCTCATTTTCTACCCCTTGTTCTTTAAGCCAATTCAGAGCGCCTTCCGTAGCATCATACATATTCTTTTCTGTAGGACTACCTTCGGATAATCCATATCCTGGATAGTCAAACATTAAGACACCGAACCTTCCTTGATGTCCTAAATGACTGTATAATTTTTGTCTTGACCAATAGTAATCCATATGGTCTCTATTCCCGTGACAGTATAAAATCACCGTATCCTGATCGATGGTAGATAAATCACCAACAAATATGGCTTCTATCGTCAGTTGTTCTCCTTCACTTTCTATCTCATAATTGAATAAATGAACATCACTCTGGGGTAAAGAATATCCAGTTGGTAACTCTAAACTCGTTTCACCTTCAAAAGCATCTAATTTATACTCCTGAATTTCAGAATTATTAAATAAAAAATCATCCATTCTCTTGCGACATGAAATTAAAGTTAATAGTAAAGTAAACACTAAAAAATATCTCATAACCAGTTATTTAAAATCTTTTAACAAAACCAAAATATAATCCTAGTGCTCCTTTATCACCCATTGGACTCACATAGTCAACCACAATATCTTGATTACTCGAAAATGGCGCGATCAACTTGACCTCAGTAGTAAAAGTCCATTTCTTCCAATTCAAATCATGCCCAATATTAAGCATTGGTATTACTCGTGTAGTTTGGTCTTCATTGTGAGCTCTCACCCCATCTAATTCATACCAGGTTCCGATTCCTGCATAAAACAAGTTGGATTTTGGTCTCCCTCCATTGGTCAGCAAATCATCCTGAACCTGTTGCCTATGGTTGTATTTCCAGTAATAATTTGCATCAAATTTTGGCCAAAATTTAAACTCATTAGCATAAAAGTCTAAAGCAGTGTTAAAGGCAGGAGTGCAAGAAAGACCATGCTTTTGTTTCTCACTTTCAATCAATCGAATGGTAACACCTCCATCGAACTGAGCAACTCCTAAAACAGCAGCAGTTGAATACCAACTTCCAAATGCCGTAATATTCGAAGTTATGCCTCTACCGTAACCTAAAGATGTAAATGGTAAAGGAATTGTCGCAATGCCAGGAACATCAGCCATTGGGCCTCCAACACTAACGCTTATTGCATTTTCACCTTTTTCAAGAGGGGCTACAAATCGAGATGGTCCACAACTCACGAATAAAGCCAAGGTGAAAAGTAAAATTATTTTTTTTAATGATTTTGCTCTCATATTCGTAAAATTAGGGTTAAAAATAAGATATATTACAAAATCACTCTTGAAGATACTGCGAAACGAATGTTAATTACTCTAGTATGACAGAGTAAACAATTTTTGGTATTTTCACGCAACAAACAAAAAGTATAAAAAGATCATGCTAAAAATAGACATGCACACCCACATTATACCTAGAAACCTCCCTAATTGGACGAAAAAATTCGGCTACGGAGATTTCATTTTTTTGGAAGGTAAAGATAACCATACTGCAGATATGATGCAGGGAGGAAAATATTTTAGAACAATCAAAGAAAATTGTTGGGACGAAGATGTTCGCATTGAAGAATACAAGATTAACAACACTCAAACACAAGTAGTTTGTACCATTCCAGTAATGTTTAGTTACTGGGCTAAACCTTCAGATGGTTTGGAAGTTAGCAGGTTTTTGAATGACCATATTATAGACCTTGTTAATCAATATCCAAAAAACTATATTGGATTAGGTACTATTCCAATGCAGGACACAGATTTAGCAATTCAGGAACTCGAAAGAATACAAAAACTAGGCATGGTAGGTATTCAAATAGGATCCAACATTAATAATGAAAACCTAAGTGAAGATAGATTTTTTCCAATTTTTGAAGCTTGTGAACGATTAGGCATGGCAGTTATGATTCATCCTTGGCAAATGATGGGCTTTGATGATATGCAGAAATATTGGCTGCCTTGGCTAGTGGGAATGCCGGCAGAAACATCGAGAGCAGCATGTTCATTAATTTTTAGCGGCACTTTGGAGAGATTACCTAATTTGAGAATATGTTTTTCTCATGCTGGTGGATCTTTTATCCCAACAATAGGTAGAGTGGAACATGGCTTTAATTGTCGGCCTGATTTAGTTGCTGTTGATAACAAAGTAAACCCAAGAGATTACCTTGGAAAGTTTTGGGTTGATTGCATTACCCATGATATTGACATGCTTAAGTATATATTAAATGCTCAAGGAAGCATGAGAGTTTGTTTAGGTTCTGATTACCCTTTTCCTTTGGGTGACCTTGAAATTGGAAAATTCATCACAGACAGTGATTTATCTCAACAAACAAAAGAAGATATTTTTGCTAATTCAACTCTCGAGTGGCTTAACTTAGACAAAAATGATTACATTTAGTAATACATAATTTTGAATTCCTATTATGAAAACAACGTATAATTTTATTGCCGCATTTGCACTATTTTTTACCCTTGTGTCTTGCGGAAACTCAGATGATTTGATGACAGATAAAGAGAGTGATTCCAATCCTGAAGACATAATTCCAATTAAACTAGCTGATTTTCATGCGGAGGCAATTGATTCTTCTTGGATATTACGTGTTCAATTCGATAGTGACTTATACTTTGAAGATCTTTCGAAGTCTATGGTTTTCAAAGGTACTGTTGATGAGTTACACGTAGCTCAAGGCGCAGATGTTGTTGGTATAAAAGCAAAGAATGAGACGCACATTATGCGATTGAGCATTGACATCGTTGAATGCGGAAATGGAGGGCGAAACGTAGACCTAATGTTGCGTAAGAGTGACAAAAAAGATGGAATCAATTACAGTGGATGCGGTCATTACAGAGGAAACCCTAATTTGCATAATATTTGGGCAGTATCCTCAATTAATGGACAGGATCTCAATCCGGAAAAATTTCCAAAAGACATTCCTCACTTTGAAATGAATTTGGAAACAAAACATTTTAGCGGTTTTGCTGGATGCAATGATGTACATGGAGAATTGTCATTTAACTATAATAAAATGAACATATCTACATTGATATCAACTAAAATGTATTGTGCCGAAGTCTCTACTGTAGAAAATCAAATACTTGGAATATTAAGAAGCGGTCCTCTAATTTATTCGTTGAAAGGAAGAAACCTTATCTTAGAAAACAAAAAGGGAACTCTAACATTAAAAAATGTAGACTAGAATCATGAGCTCAAATACACCTGCAAGTAAAACAAAATTAAAACAAGAAGAATCTTCTACAAATGAAACAACTCCATTTTGGAAGAAGCACTTTTTAAAACTTTTCCTTGTTATTCTTATCATTACAAGCTTGGCTTGGGGCTGGATTAGTAAATCTCAACTTCAAAAAGCACATGACGAAGAAATTGCCGTACTAATTGAACGTCAGGATGCTAAGATTCTTCAACTTACAGAATTAAAGAATAAGGATATTGCACAAACTCTGGCTTTAGCTATAAGAAGTGAGTTAATAGATGAAAATAAAGATCAAGTCAACCTATATTTCTTACAGGTCCTAAAACAACCAGCAGTTGAAAAGCTCATGCTTGTAAATCACGAGACGGGAAAAGTAATCATCAGTACGAATAAAAAAGATGAGGGTAATACCTACGATAATGAAAAACTTGTCAAAGCGGTAGAAATTACAACCTCAAAGAAAGACGATAATTGGCATACATCTGCTCCAATCATGGGTCTGAACAATCAACTAGCGGTAATAATTATGGTTACAAGTGCCGATTAATACATTTAAAAATGCATAACGTACCAATGAATCAATAATCACTCTCATTGACACATTGGTATTAAAAAATGGAATCATTCTTGCTAACTTACTTATAAATAAAAAGCTATGATAGTAAGAAAGCCATTTACCCCTCCTTGGGAAAAGAAAAGAAATAAAAGTCGTATTTCCTTTGATGATGCTCTAACTCATCTTGGAACGAACGGAGAGTTTATCAATGCTCGTGAAATCAAAGAGCCTCTCTCCTATCCTACCGTAAAGAGATAATGACATAATTAACCATTGCCTATTCTAATGAAAACGTTTAAATACCTAACTATTTTATTGTTTATCATCTCTATGGGATGCTCTACAGCGCCCACTAATAAACATTCTGGAAATAAAAATGATTTAAAAAATGTAGTTAGTGGCAAACTAGACCAATGGCATAAAGATGCTGCTGAGACAAACTTTGAAGCATACTTTAGCACCTTTTCAGACTCCGGGATATATATCGGTACGGATGCCAACGAAATATGGAGCCTGGAGGAGTTCAAATCTTTCTCAAAACCATACTTCGATAAAGGTACAGCCTGGTCATTCAAAGCAGTAGATAGGAATCTTTACATCTCAAATAGCGGAGATGTTATTTGGTTTGACGAATTACTTGATACTTGGATGGGTAAATGTCGAGGGTCTGGGGTTTTCCAAATCAATAATGGCACATGGAAATTAGAACATTATGTTCTTTCACTGACCGTTCCTAACGAAAAAATGGATAGTGTTATTACAGATATACAATAGAAATAAATGGGCACTGCCTTCACCTTTTGAATTCAATCATACATCACATCGGATTGAATCATTTTAATCGTGACCAATTTACAGTTCACACCATTACATTTACTTGTTATCTTGTCATTTTGGCAGAAGAATTGAAATGGCACAATGCTTGACCCATGAACTTTGTTAAATTAAAAATGTAATAAACAATGAAAACAGGTCATATTAACGTACAGACGGAAAACATCTTTCCGATCATTAAAAAGTTTTTATACTCAGATCATGAGATCTTCTTACGAGAATTAGTCTCAAACGCTGTTGATGCCTCTCAGAAATTGAAGGTATTGTCTAAAAATGGTGAATACGACAAAGAAATAAATGATCTTAAGGTTGAGGTTATACTTGATAAAGATGCAAAAACATTAACCATACGTGATAACGGTATTGGAATGACGGCTGACGAAATTGATAAATATATCAATCAAATCGCTTTCTCTGGTGCTGAAGAATTTGTTCAGCAGTATAAAGATTCAGAAAACAAAGAATCAATAATAGGTCATTTTGGTCTAGGTTTTTATTCAGCTTTTATGGTTGCTGATAATGTAGAGATTAACACACTTAGCAGACACGAAGGGGCTCAGGCTGTTCAATGGCAAAGTAATGGTACTACAGAGTACACCATTAAAGAAATAGAAAAAGAACAAAGAGGTACAGACATCGTTCTACATATAACTGAAGAATCGTCTGAGTTTCTTGAGGATGCAAGAATTAGCGGTATATTGAATAAATACTGTAAGTTCTTACCTGTGCCAGTAATATTTGGGACGACAACTATACAAGAGGACGATCCAAAAGGAGAAAAAGATGAGGAAGGAAACGTTAAAAAAGTTTCCAAGGAAGTCCCACAACAGATCAACAATACTAATCCTGCTTGGACAATAATGCCAAGCGAATTAAAAGATGAGAATTATAAGAGTTTTTATCGCGAGTTATACCCGTCAACATTTGAAGATCCACTATTCCATATCCACTTGAATGTAGATTATCCTTTCAACCTTACTGGTATACTTTACTTCCCTAAGATTAAGGAAAACGTGGAGGTTCAGCGCAACAAAATCCAGCTGTACTCTAATCAGGTCTTCATTACAGATAATGTTGAAGAAATAGTACCTGAGTTTCTAACCCTCTTGCATGGTGTTATTGACTCACCTGATATTCCATTAAATGTCTCGCGTTCATACCTTCAAAGTGATAGTAACGTGAAAAAGATTTCAGCTCACATTACGAAAAAGGTGGCAGATAAGTTGAAACAAATGTTTAATCAAGATCGAGAAGATTTCGAGAAAAAATGGAATGATTTAAGAATATTCTCGGAATACGGTATGCTTTCTGATGATAAGTTTGCTGATAAAGCGAAAGCTTTTCATCTAGTTAAAACAACTGAAGGAAAGTTCTATACAGTAGATGAGTTCAAGGAAAAAGTTAAGGAGACTCAAACTGACAAAGATGGAAAAACAGTGATTCTTTATACAAACGATAAGGAAGAACAGTTCAGCTTTGTCAAGTCAGCAAAAGAACGTGGGTATGAAGTTCTTGAATTACAGGGACCATTGATTCCACACTGGATTCAAAAAATAGAAACAACATTAGAGAATGTATCTTTCTCTCGTGTAGATGCCGACACGCTTGACAATTTGATCAAGAAAGATGAAGATATACCATCGAAATTAAGTGAAAAAGATCAAGAAAAACTTAAACCTGTATTTGAGGATGTTGTAAATAAAGACAAATTCAAAATTCAGTTTGAAAGTATGTCAGAAAAAGAGGCACCTATAGTGCTTACTCAACCAGAGTTTATAAGAAGAATGCAAGAGCAACAGCAGATGGGAGGTGCCGGTTTCATGGGCGCTTTTCCTGAAACTTATAACTTAGTCGTAAATAGTAATCACCCTAAGATTTCAGAGTTGTTGAGCTCAAAAGACAAAGAGCAATCTGGTAAAGCAAAGCAATTGACAGACTTAGCAATGCTTTCACAAGGCATGCTTAAAGGTGAAGCACTAACAAACTTTGTTAACAGGAGTATAGAATTAATATAAAATAACAAAGGCGGAGCAAGTCTCCGCCTTTTTTTTGAGATTATGACAGGATATTTTAAATGGATTGGTGCAGCATTGGGTTTTTACCTTACCAAGTTTAGTTTTTTTGGAGCCTTTTTAGGATTCTTATTTGGATCTTTCATTGATAATTTTCAACGTGCGGCAAAATATGTTAACGAACAAGGCGGAGGTAATCAACGAAAACACTCATCTGCTCAAGATATCTTCGATTTTTATCAACGTCAGTCTCAGCGCTACGATTTTCCTACAATGTTATTGGCCTTGTCTGCAGCAATTATGAAGGCTGATGGAAAAATTAAAAAATCAGAACTTGAATTTGTCAAAGCATTCTTAAAACAACAATTCGGGCCTCAATTCAATCAAACACACCTTAGAACGCTGAAGTCATTTATAGATCAGGATCAAACCTTACCTATCGATCAAATTTGCAGCGATATACGACAGAGAATGCAAACAGAGGTTCGTATACAGCTTCTTCATTATCTTTTTGGTATTGCAAAAGCTGATGGCAACGTGTCCAATAGTGAAATGGCAGCACTTAAGAATATCGCTCGATTAATGGGAGTTCCTGATATGGATTTTACCAGTGTCCAAAACATGTTCCATCGAGATACTGAAAGTGATTACAAAATTTTAGGATTGAGAAAAGAGGCAACAGATCAAGAGGTTAAAAAAGCCTACAGAAAAATGGCTGTTCGCTACCACCCTGATAAAGTTGCTCAGATGGGCGAAGAATATCAAAAAGGAGCAAAAGAAAAGTTCCAAAGGATACAAGATGCTTACGAAGCGATAAAAAAAGAAAGAAATATGTCTTAATGACACTTCCTTTTGTCTTTCAAGTTTTTTCTATGTTAATTTGTAGGAAGAACTTAAAGCTAAAAAACAATGAGGAAATATGTTACACGACTTCTACTTTCTGCTTCACTTTTAACAGGAAGTATTAATTGTAACGCTCAAGTCTATGCTTCAAACCCTTTTCAAGTTTCTTATTTCCAACCTCATTTTGGAATTAATGCAGAGACGTATTTTAGTGGTCAAGATGTTTTATTTAGTTTTGGTGTTGGAATGGAGGAAACAGGCTATGACTTTGGCGCCTCATTTAACATAGGATTTCGCCCCTATTTAAAAAAGG
>CBFHXS010000073.1:0-13414 GCA_965659845.1 Brumimicrobium sp. | reverse complement strand
ATCTTTATCTCTGTAGTACCAAATTCTTCGTACTCACAAGTTCCATCGTCTTTTTTAGCTTCTTCGTTATAGTTGATTGCTTGAGGATCTGTACATCCTTCTTTCTTACATGACACAGTCATGAATCCCACTGCAAGCATAAGTGGGAAAATAAATTTAATTGTTTTCATTATATTCAGTTTAATGTTTAAAAAAAATTGGGCACCATGCCCATAAATTGATGTAAACATTAAACTTGTGGTGGGTGATCTATTTGATGATCAATTCTATCATACCAAAAAGTTGGCTGATTAAGACCATTAGATTTTTTTTCAAATGTTGATTGAATGATGGGAGTTGGTACATGATGTCCAAGTATCCAAGCGAAATTAGTATTTTCAACCAAGGGCTCAGGACTTGGGTTGTTTTTTCTTTCTTGTTCTTCTTTTAGTTCAAGGTTTTCTAATTGCTTTGATAAATAACATTTACCATTACAATTCATCATTGGCTTGTCCTTGTTTATACAATATTTCTCAGTAATCTGTTCCTGATTCATTTTCCACTCGAAAACCACAAAAGATTTCACACTTAATCCAAAGATTAATTGAGACATAAGAATATATGCAAATATAGCTCTCATTGTATAAATGTAAATCTACATTGCAAAACTAAGAAATCAAACAAAATTCAGCTGATAATCATCAGTAATTCAATAGAGCGTAACTATTATCACATTAAACGAGGGTAATTATTTGGGTTAGCCTCATGCATGAGTTCATAAGCAGCATCAAAAATGTCGTCTACGTTAGGTTTAGAAAAATAATCTCCATCAGTACTGTATGCTGGTCGATGATCTTGAGCACTTAACGTAACTGGTTCGCTATCCAACAAGTAGTAGGCTTTCTGTTTCACCAATACTTGATCAAGGATAAAAGCAGTTGCTCCACTAGAAACGTCTTCATCAACGATCATTAATCGACTTGTTTTCTTTAATGAACTTGAAATGATATGATCAACATCGAAAGGTAAGAGCGTCTGAACATCTATTAATTCAACTTGGATACCTGACTGTTGAAGTAGCTTGGCTGCCTCAGTACATAAATTGAATGTTGAACCATAACTAACCATGGTAAGGTGCTCACCTTCTTGAACTATGTCAGGCTGCCCTAGCGCAATTTTAAATTCTCCTAAATTCGAAGGAATACGCTCCTTTGTTCTGTAACCATTAAGTGGTTCGATTACTAATGCAGGTTCGTCAGATTCCATTAATGTATTATACATTCCAGCGGCTTGTGTCATATTCCTAGGCACACATACATGTATACCACGAATAGAATTAAGAATCATACCCATAGGTGAACCTGAATGCCAAATACCTTCTAGGCGATGCCCTCTTGTACGAATTATTAATGGCGCTTTTTGACCTCCTTTGGTTCTATATTGTAGCGTAGCAAGATCATCTGATAGTACCTGAATCGCATACAGTAAATAATCAAGGTACTGTATTTCAGCGATTGGACGAAGACCTCTCAATGCCATACCAATTCCTTGACCTATAATCGTGCATTCGCGGATCCCAGTATCTGAAACTCGAATTTCTCCGAATTGGTCCTGCATATTTTCCATTGATTGGTTTACTCCACCAATTTTACCTGTGTCTTCTCCAAATGTTAAAGCTTCTGGATATTTTTCGAAAATTTTGGCAAAGTTCTCTCTCAGAATGATTCTACCATCTTCCAATTCTTCTTCATCTGAATATTCAATATCGACAGGGTCTATATTTAGTGTAGCCTTATCAGACTGTGAATGAAGATGAGAGCTATAACGATTGAAATTTTCCTTTCTTTTAGATTTGAACCAGTTAATTAGTTCTGTTCGCGCTTCAGAATTCTCTCCTCGAACAGTTCTTATAACATTTCTTACTCTATTAAAGATATCTTTTCGAATAGGTTCAAAGGCATTTTCTAGTTGCTCAACATCTTTCAATATGAAAGCTTTGTTAGGACTAGATTCTGCAACATTCTTCATGAGGTGAATAGACGTTGCTATATCTTGTTTGATTTCATTAGTAAAATCTTTCCAAGCCTGACTTTTCTGAGAACGAACTTCTTTCTTAGCCTCTTTTTCGATTGCTTCTAATTGTTCTTCAGTCGCTAAAGATTCACCATTTTCTCCCTTAAAAGAAAGAATGAAAGATTTGAATTTCGAAATGCAGTCAAAATCTTTCTCCCACTGCATTCTTTCTTCAGACTTATACCTTTCATGTGAACCAGATGTCGAATGACCTTGTGGCTGATTAACCTCTTCTACGTGTACTAGCACAGGAACATGTTCTTCTCTCGCTATTCGTGCAGCTTTTTCATAAGTTGCACAGAGGTGAGGATAATCCCAACCTTTCGTTTTTAGAATTTCAAATCCGGCTTGATCTTCAGTCCTCTGAAATCCTGCAAGGGCTTCAGAGATACTTTCTTTGATCGTTTGAAATTTTTTCGAAACTGAAATGCCATAACCGTCATCCCAGACCGACATTACCATTGGTACTTGAAGAACACCTGCAGCATTCATGGTTTCCCAAAAAGGACCTTCAGAGGTTGATGCATCTCCTATGGTTCCAAATGCAATTTCATTTCCTTTGTTAGAAAATTTCTGAAGTCTTGCTATACTGTGAAGAGCTTCATTCTGTTTGTAAACTTTTGATGCTTGAGCAAGTCCGAGCAGTCTAGCCATTTGTCCAGCAGTAGGAGAAATATCGGCAGAGCTGTTTTTTTGTTCCATTAGATTTTTCCACTCACCATTTTGATCCAAGTTACGGGTAGAGTAGTGGCCTCCCATTTGACGTCCTCCCGAAGCAGGTTCTTTTTCTAGATCAGTATGAGCGTATAAGGCTGCGAAATATTGCTGAACGTTAAGTTCGCCAATAGCCATCATTATAGTTTGATCACGGTAGTAACCTGATCTAAAGTCTCCATTTTTGAATTGTTTAGCAAGTGCAATTTGAGCAAGCTCCTTACCGTCTCCAAAAATTCCGAATTTAGCTTTACCAGTCAATACTTCCCTTCTTCCTAAAAGAGATGCTTCTCTTGAAAGATTAGCTAACTCAAAGTCAGATAAAACTTCGCTTTTGAATGTATCAAAGTCTATCTTGCTTTCCTCTTGTATTGCGGTATCTTTTGCCATAATTCGTGAAATTTCGTGAGGCGAAGATAGGAATTTTAACTGAATTTTAAGCAATAATAGAGGGCTAGATTTTAATGATTAATGCTAAAAATGTTTAAGAAATTCATGAATCTGAAAAACAAATTGTTGCAGTTGATATTACAGTTGATTTCCTTTCCATCTGTAATTCTTGAAAAGCCAGTTGTACTTTTTCTTGCTGAAATCTTCATTCCATGGCATAGCATTCATTTTGTAAATGATACCAAAGTGATGATGTAAATAGTTTGAATCATGTCTGAAAATTACTGGATGTACAGCAAACTTACCTGCGGTTCTTAATTGAATACCTAAATCTTCATTCAACATAATATTAACCCCAAAACCAAGATTTGGTGAAAACATATTATTAAACTCGGGATTCGGCCTTCTCGTATATCCTAGTCCAACGAAAACAAACGGGTCGACCCATGGTTGTTCCATTAGAACACTAAAACTGTATTTGAAGTTTGCGTCTATGTTGAAAAGAACACCCGTTCTGTTGAGATCGTTATTAACCAAGTTGTCCGACTTGTATCTGTTAAAACTAATTATTCCTTCGAAGCTCATTCCATCCTTGTGATAATAATCTAAAGATAGGGTCGTAGGGAAAGCAAACATGTTCCATCTTGGGCGAAACTTTAGAAGGTCTTCAAAGGGACGTCCATCATCATCTATGGCGTTCCAAGATAGACCATACATGAATTTATATGGTTTTTGAGTCTTAATGTTTTGAGAAAAAACATTTTGAACCATGAATAGGTTCAAAAGGACAATGGTGAATAATTTACTTCTCAATTTCATAAAGAATCGCTCAATTACAAATAAACGAAATAAATGTGATATAATGAAATGAGCGTTATTTTTGCTGCAGTACTAAATAAACTAATCATCTCCGCCCATATTGGTAATTACGACACCTTTGTGAATTTTCTTTTTTCTTCTTCGTTTAGATTTTTTCTTCTTCGTTTTCTCTTTTTTATCATCTTCCGAGATGTCTTCGGGTAAATTAGCCTTGTGAGTTCCACCACTAATAGGTGTGTTTTGACCTTCAGGATTTTCCCATTCATTCTTTCGTTCAATACTAACAACTGTATCACTTTTACTGTCGTATGCTTTAAGTTCAACTGTTTCTTGCCCTTTTTTGTTTATTGCTATAATGTCTTCTATCAAGTGCCATTTATTATTTTCAAATGAATAGGCGTCATAGGACATGTCTGGAACATAGTATTCACGAAAATCTTCCATTCCTGGTGATTCAGGAGATAAGTGGTCAAATATAATTTTACCTCTTTGTTGATCAAATCTAAGTGACATTGTTGCTTGATTTGAGTGTTCGAAAATAACTCTTCGTGAATAACCATTTTCTGTTTCAAAAAGAGGATAGCCAAAATTTGGAAATTTCCCTGTAAAATATAAAGCGTCAATCAATTTGATTGAACTTCTTTGGTTGTTTGGGTCATACCCTAAAAGTGTGTAATAGGTCTTATTGCGCTTTTTAACGTCAATGATGTCGTAATAAAGGCATCCATACCAATTCTCATGAGTTACCGATTGATCTCTGATCATTCCGAAATGCTGTTGAACACGATTAAGTTCCACTAGATGGACCTTATTGCGTCGTTCGTCTTTTTTCATAATGAATCCATGAAAATCGTGCGATTTGTCTTCATATTGTGTATTCCAAGTAATGATTCGAACTAAACGGTCATCTGAATAGATTTTACCAATGGTTTGAAGATTCGTAAAAGGATGGTCAAAAGCACCTTTCATTGATAATGCCTCTTCTAGAGTAGAGGAGAAGGTTTTATTCAGCGTTTTGATTTTTTCGTCGTCAAGGGTGCTTCTCAGCTCATTAAGCTGTTCGGTCAATTTAGATTCTATTTTTATCAATTCAGAAGGCGCTTGCTGGGCAAAAAGAATTCCAGGCAGAATAATCGTGATAAAAAATAAAGTGAATCTAGACATATTGTAATAACGTTTATCCATAGCTGTTTGTTACACAAAAGCTATTCCAATATTACGTAAAGAAAAAAAAGGCAGCAAAATGCCACCTTTTAAATACGTACTTCGTAAGTGACTATTTTTTGAAGTTCTCTGCAACAATGAGTTCTTTCGTTCCATGACTCCAATCGTAAAATCCTTCTCCCGATTTGACACCTTTTTTACCAGCAGTAACCATATTTACTAATAAAGGACATGGCGCGTATTTCGTATTTCCTAATCCATTGTATAAGACTTCCATAATTGCCAAGCAAACATCAAGTCCAATGAAGTCAGCTAATTGAAGCGGACCCATAGGGTGAGCCATACCTAACTTCATTACAGTGTCAATTTCTTCAACACCTGCTACTCCTTCATGCAGTGAGATGATTGCTTCATTGATCATCGGCATTAAAATACGATTAGCAACGAATCCTGGATAATCATTTACTTCAACAGGAACTTTGTTTAGTGCTTTTGAAGTGTCCATGATAACTTGAGTTACTTCATCTGACGTGGAATAGCCTCTTATGATTTCAACAAGTTTCATCACAGGTACAGGATTCATAAAGTGCATCCCGATTACTTTATCTGGTCGTGAAGTTTGTGCAGCAATCTTTGTAATCGAAATAGATGAAGTGTTAGAGGCAAGAATAGTTGACGGTTTAGTTAACTCGTCTAATTGCTTAAAGATCTTAAATTTAAGTTCTTCATTTTCAGTAGCTGCCTCAACAACCAAATCCACATCTTTTACACCATCCTCAATAGAGGTATATGTTTTTAACCTTGAAAGCGTCGCTGTTTTGTCTTCGTTTGAAATTTTTTCTTTCTTGACCATACGATCAAGATTCTTTTCAATCGTTTGCATTCCTTTTTCTAACGAGTTCTCAGACACGTCTATTAACGCAACATTATAACCAAATTGTGCGAATACATGAGCAATTCCATTTCCCATCGTTCCTGCACCAATAACTGCAATATTCTTCATCTTTGTGTATTTCTAGTTTGAGGTTTAAAATTACCATTTATGTATTAAATGAAGTGTCAAATTTCTAATTTTTTCGATCAAAAAGTTGTGACACATTTTATATGTCACAACAAAACAATCTTTTTAACAGAACTGAAATATTATCTTTGAAATCATGAAAATTGCGTTTTTATCTACTTTTTATCCTTTTCGTGGGGGTATTGCTCAGTTCAATGGGGCATTATTTCGTGCTTTAGAAAAAGAGCATGATGTTAAGGCTTATAACTTTACAACTCAATATCCTTCTTTTCTGTTCCCGGGAAAGACGCAGTTTGTGGAAAAAGATGATAATGCTGATCATATACCTTCCGAGCGGATATTGAACTCTATGAATCCTGCTTCTTTTGTTCAGACAGTTAGGAAAATCAAAGATTTCAAGCCTGATCTGTTAATTGTAGGGTATTGGATGCCCTATATGGCGCCTTCTTTAGGATATGTGGCCGGCAAGATGAACAAGAAATGTAAAGTGATTTCAATTGTACATAATGGCACACCTCATGAACAAGGTAAAATGGATAGAAGCTTATCCAATTATTTTTTTAAAAGAAATACTAAATGTATTGCTTTATCGAATGCGGTCAAGAATGACTTGGAATCTAAATTTCCCGGGATTCAAACAAAAGTATTGCTGCATCCAGTTTACGAGCATTTTGGTGTTAAGGTAGATAAACTTGAAGCGAAAGAGAAACTTTCAATTCCTTTGGATAAAAAGCAGATTTTATTTTTTGGTTTAATACGCGAATACAAGGGCTTAGACCTACTCATCAAAGCTATGTCGCACCTTCCTAAGCAATATAATTTAATAATAGCAGGAGAGGTATACGGATCGTTTAACCATTATCAAAAATTGATTAATTCTCATGGTCTTGAAGAACGTGTTCATCTTCATTTGAAATACATTCCTGACGAAGATGTAAAACTCTTTTTTTCCATGGCGGAGGTTGTAGCTTTACCTTATCGCTCAGCGACTCAAAGTGGGATAGTTGCTATAGCTAAACACTTCGGTAAGCCCGTAGTTGCGACAAATGTAGGTGGTCTTTCAGAGTTTATCCTACATCCCAGTGATGGTGAGATAACTGCTTCGATATCAGCTGCGGAAATAGCAAAATCAATACGTAATGTTGTTGAACAGAACGTCCCTTCAGATTCTTTGTCTCCATCTAAAACCTACTCTTGGGAGCAATTCGCAAATGAGTTACTACAATTTGCCGAAGATTAAGACTAAGAGATCACGTTACTCTCTTTTTCAAACCGTTTGTATGAAAGCAACACAGCGAAAGTTGCACATAGAAACATCACTGCGAAAACAAGACTCATTAATCCAACACTTAAGGTTCCAGCTACCAGTTCTTTCGTGGCTAAAACAATATTTACAATCGGGATGAATGCAGTCGCTAAATCTAACTCGATCCCTGGGATGAAACCAATCATTGCAGGTAAGATGATTATGAAGTTTACTGGTGTTAAAATACTCTGGGCTTCTTTAAAAGACTTTGCAGAAATTGTGATAGGGATCATGACTCCAGCAAAGAATACCGTTAATGGTATCAACAGGATGTAAAGCGAAAGAATAAACGGAACGCTTAAAATGCTATTCACAATTCCCATTATCTCAGCATTTGGAACAAGCTCAAAAACATTCAGTGTAAGATATAGCCCGAGCAAAGCAAAAGATGCAGCGGCTATTCCAGAGACAACCACGACCATCATTTTACCAACTAGTATCTTCCATCTTACAACAGGTGTTGTTAGAAGAGTCTCGAGTGTTTTGCGTTCTTTCTCTCCTGTGAATAAATCTATGGCAGGGTAGAGGCAGCCGATAAAGCCGAAAATAATAAACAAATAAGGTAGAAATCCTCCTGCTATCTTACCGATCATCTCTTTACTTGAAGAAAGGTTCGTATACTTTTCATCTATTGGATTGAGTGTCTCTTTGACAATTTTTAATTTTGTCAAACGGGCGTCGAGATTTTCGTTCTCAATTATTTCTATGTAGTTTTTAATTCTTGACTTGTACCCGATGTTTGTTTCTTTCAACATTATTTCGATCGGTACAGACTCTCCAGCATCCATTTTTTTATCATAATTAACCGGGATATTAATCGCAACTTGAATTGAATCATCATCAATCAATTTACGCAGCCCTAAAGTGTCATCACGAAAGATTAACTTTTTAGGGCCTAGACTGTCTGGAATAGCATCTAAAGCCAAGGTGAAGGTATTACTCGTATTATCGCTAATTAAAGCAATATTCAAAGTCTCTTCTTTTTGTTCTTTCTCGAAACTACTAGAAACCTGAGTAACGAGTCCAAGAATCAAAGGGAATACTAGAATAGGAATGACTATCATTGCAATGATGGTTCTTCTGTCTCGAAGAGTATCCTTTATTTCTTTTTTAAATATTGTAAATATCATGACTGTGCTTTGGCTTCGTTTATAATACGTATGAATTCTGCTGTTAAGTTTTCTTCAACCATTTGATCTCGGTAAGACTGCATTGTATCATTAAAGATCATTTTTCCTTTGTGGATAATTGCGAGGTCATCACAAAGCAAATCGACTTCACTCATAATATGAGATGAAAAGATAACAGTTTTCTCTTTTGCTTTACAATCCTTAATTAATGCGATGATGTTTTCCGCAGTAATTACATCTAAACCACTCGTAGGCTCGTCAAATATTACAACTTCTGGATCGTGAATCATAGTTCTACAAATAGAGACTTTTTGTTTCATCCCTGTGCTTAATCTTCCGATTCGTTTATTCTGGAAGTCATGCATATCTAGAAGTTTATACAAAGATTCCTTTCTCTCATCAATGAGTTCATCATGAACCCCATAGAGTCTTCCAAAATATTGAATAATCTCATTAGGAGTCAAGCGCTCATATAAACCAGTTGACCCAGTAAGAAACCCTGTATGTTTTTTCGCTTCCGCAGGTTCTTTCTGAATATCGTAATTATTGATAAGGATTGAGCCTGAAGTAGGAGAGAGGATACCTGCCAACATTCTGAGGGTAGTCGTTTTACCTGCACCATTCGGTCCAAGTAAGGAAAATATTCTCCCCTTTTCGCATTTAAAGCTAATGTCGTCTACTGCAATTGCAGTTCGGTCAGAGGTGTTGTTCTCTTTTCTTTGTTGTTTTGATAACTCAAAGGTCTTGGAAATACCGCTTACTTCAATCATGAATGCATATTATTTGGTGACGAAAATATTAAAAATAGTCTGTCACTTCTGTTTTATAACATTTATTAATAGTCTCTAGCTATTCGAAAATAATCAAAGGAGCTAACTTTTTTAAAGTAGCGGGTCCTATTCCCGGAATGTCATCTAGCTGTGATAAGGATTCAAAAGGTCCGTTATCAATTCTATAATCAATAATAGTTTGAGCTCGTCCTGGCCCAACAGTAGGAAGGAATTGAAGTTCTTTTAGCGTGGCTTTATTAATATTCAATGGGAATATGGTTTTACGCAGTTCTGCATCACTGCTGATAACTTTTGTCCCTACTTTACTTGGTTCTTTCCACATTCCTAGACTATTTTCTTTCGCACTCTTTTCTTCAATTTGAAAAACTAAGCTGCTATCTTGGGGCTGAAAATAATAAGTGGAATATCTAGCATTTCCTGAACTAATCATTTCTGCGTTAACATGAAAGATTCGATCGTCTTTCTTAGCAATAACGTAAGCCTTGTGACTACCATACTTATGTCTCGGAACTCCTCTTCCTCCTGCAAGTTTTAGTTCCGTTCCATCTAATATAGAGTCTAAAAATTCCTTCGATTTTCTTGAATAATAGTAAGTTGTATCTTCATGTCCCGCCCACCTTCTAGGAGCGTCTACACCAAGCAGTTCTACGGGGTAATACACATTCGTCTCTAGTTCTACTTCTATTTTATCACCTTCCTTTACACGGAAACGATCATACCAAGCGGATGTGTCAATTGTAGGATAGCGATGATTTGACTCGCCCTTTGCTCTGCTCATAACACCCATGAAGTCTTGATAAAAGAGATTCGCAATCTTGTTGTCATAGATCATCAATATGTTTTCATCATTTGCTTTTTCTGCATTTGCTGAAAAATTATATGAACCTGTGATAGTAAGTGCTTCATGTTTTTCAGGGTATGGGTAATTAACATCAATGATGATCGTTTTTGCATGTAGCTTTCTTACCTCTTTAGCTGGAAGGACTAATCGATTTCCAAACGCCATTTCAGGTTTTGCCCATATTTGATTGTTGTTTCTATATTTCGCATAAAAATTTGGGTCTATAATACCTTCTAATGTTATTTCACCTCTTCCTGAGCGTTGAACAAGTGACTGGCTAATCGGTATGTTTGGGCTTATCGCAAATGCCAGGAAATGCGCATCGTGTTTAGCGTAATCATTTACCAATTCTGTTACTCTGTCGGAAATACTTGGTTTGTATCCGCTTCTATCCATAGGGCCAAAGTATACTTCAACCTTCGTTTTATTCACAAAATGAATGTTCTCCGAAACATTTTCTTTGTCTTTGTGAAATCTAGCTCTCCTGTTATTAGGAGTAGCGTCATCACTACCCCACATTTGTTCAAACTCCTCAAAATAAGCTCCAGCAACACCACTGTCTTTAATTAGTAGTGTAGCATTGGTGTTCCAAGCTCCAGTGTAGGTTGTGTTCATTGTACCTGTCCATACATAATCATCATTTGGGTCTTCACTTAGAGCATCTATAACGGCAAACTTATGATGCATATTGGCTCCAGAGTTGGGTAGTCTTTCATCTAGTTTCTCTATTCTTCCATCCGGCCAATATATCGTACCGCTGTCATCCATATTTGGTATACCTGCCTTTCTTAACGTATCCCACATTGGATTTGTAAATCGAGGGGCGTGATTACGATGAATAACATCAGTTACAATTCGAACTCTCACTCCTCTCCTGCTAGCACTAGCTAATGCCATGCCTACCCTCATATGTTGCAAGTCGTAAACTGCCAAGTCTACGCTATATTTAGCAGCATTAATCTGGTCGACTAGAACTCCAATCATATCCCATTCATCATTAGATTCATTACTATCTAACATTACCGAATGATCTGCTTTAGAGTTAAAATAGACTTTAATCCATTCTAGGGAACTAGTATCCTTTTTCGCACTAATGGCTGAAAAGGAAAAAAAACAGAGGAAAATAAATATTAAAGAAATCCGCATATTAATTGTTTCGCGATACTAGCGTAAATATCATTACAAAAATAACGAAACAGAATTAGTAGTCCAGAGGGACTATTTTATCTTTCTGTAAAATGGGAATAACCTCCACTTGATTTGGGGTTAAACAATATTTAATGTCTTCGTTTAAATTTAATTTTTTCAGCCTTCTTCTGTGAGAGCTAGACTTGAGGAACCCAAAGTAATTATGACTTGAAGAATGATAAAGATACTTTGCAGCAACAGAGGAATCCTCATTCGAAGTGAATTGGCCTGAAGCAATAAGCTCGTCAGCAATTGCTCCGCCACAAATAGTGTCTTCTAAGTTGAAGTTGTCTTTCCACCCAGAACATAAACAAAGAACATTTTTATCTTGTTTTTTTAACCAATTTACAAGTGTTTCTAGGTTGATTAAACTTCCTATGACAACTATTGATGCATCTTTGGCAATATTGATAGCTCTTGTTCCATTCGTTGTTGAAAGAACGATATCCTTACCCTTTAATTTTGGATCCATATAGCTGTATGGAGAATTTCCAAAGTCAAATCCTTCAACGATCTTCCCTTGTCGTTCTGCACCAGCAAGAAAGCCTTTTGACTGAAGCTCTCTAGCTTCTTCTAAAGTTGAGACTGGGATCACGCTGGAAACTCCATTGTCGATAGCGGAACAAATTGCTGAAGTAGCACGCAACACATCAATAACAACAACGATCTCAAATCGACCTTTAAAGTATTCGTAGTCATCAGGTGTAAAGCAGACTTCAACAAGTTTTTTCTCCATACGGCGAAGATAGTAATAAACTTTTTACGATGTATTATTTAACTTTTCGATTTTTGTAAAGATGCGCAATATCCTTACCGATTGTACTTCCTAAAGCGACTCCCATGCCACCGAGTCGTATAGCCACCATTACTGTGTTATCTTCGTTCAAATATTTGACAATTGGATTTCGATTAGGACCGACCCCCATTATTCCAGACCATTCTTGTTCAATACTGAATGAAGTATTTGGTAAAATTACGTCATATAATAGTCGTTTCAATTCATTAGTAATCAGGCTTGTATTGCTGAACTTAGATGTGTTTTCTTCTTCAAAAGCTAAGTTTCTTCCACCTCCGATTAATATTCTATTTCCGACGTTTCTGAAATAATAATAACCTTTATCATAGTGAAAAGTTCCTGTGAAGGTGTTCTTTAAAGGCTTTGTAATAATCACTTGAGCTCTTGCTGGCTGTACATTTAGTTCGGGAAGTAGCGATTTGGATAATCCATTCGTGGCAAAAATTAATTGCTTTGTCAAAAAAGAACCTTTGTCTGTATTGATCTTGACAAGATTATCTGAAAATGACTCATATCCTTTAAATCGAGTTCCGAAAAGTGTAAGAACACCTTGGGAAATTGCTATTTGATGAAGTCGGAGCATCATTTTACCAGTGTCTATTTGACCTTCACCCTTATTTTTAATCAGTTTAAAAATGTTTTTAAAACCAAAAGTATTTGTTGTTTCGGCGTAATTTTTTTTAATGCCTGTTGCTTCTTCAACAATACGGTTAAGTGCTGCTTGGTTGTTCAGTACTTTATCAAAAGTAAGCTTGTCATTTTCGGAAGCTGTAAATAGTTCTATTGAACCGGTAGCTTTATAATTGATCACCTCTTTTCCACATCTTTTTAGGAGAATCTCTAAGCCTTCATATCTTTTTTTAACTAAGTTAATTACTTCCTCTTCTGTTTGTGATTGCAGGTCCTCAAGTATTTCTGAACCACTACCAAAACAAGTGAATCCAGCATTCTTTGTGCTCGCACCTGTAGGTAAATAGCCGCGTTCGATAATTAATACTTTCTTCTTTGGGTATAACTCTTTAATCTCGATTGCTGCGCTGTATCCAACTATTCCTGCGCCAACGATAAGTACATCAAGGTCATTGAAATAACTGTCTTTTTCCCAAAAACTCAATTGTGAATACTTAAGCATCGTCTGATAATTCTATTATTTTCCAGTAATTTTAACGATATTTGTTAGTTAAACAATGAAATAATGAACG
>CBFHXS010000072.1:0-13807 GCA_965659845.1 Brumimicrobium sp. | reverse complement strand
TGAGCTTCTTCTTTTACTTTCTCTTCTTTATGTGATCTTTGCTTTAACACTTCTTTGTGAGCCTTTGTAGCTGAAGCACTAGCAATAACTCCATACCCTTGAGGAATCAAAAAGTTCAACGCATATCCTGGTTTTACAGTAACGATATCGTCCTTGTAACCCAATTTATCTACATTCTTTTTTAATATAAGTTCCATCGTTTCTTTTCTATTAAAAGGTTAATAATTAAGGCCTATCTTAATTGATCTCCTACGTAAGGCAATATTGCCAGGTGACGAGCTCTTTTTATAGCCTTGTTAACTCTTGATTGGTATTTCGCTGAAGTACCAGTGATACGACGAGGTAAAATTTTACCTTGCTCGTTCAAAAGTTTTAAAAGGAAATCTGCATCCTTGTAATCAACGAATTTGATTCCACTTTTCTTGAAGCGACAGTATTTCTCCTTTTTGATCTCAATGTTTACAGGAGTAAGGTATCTAACATCATTTTGTGCCATGTCTAATTCTTTTTTTCGTGTTCTACTTTAATTACTTAGCCTCTGCTTGTGCTGCTGGTTTAGCATTTTTCTTGCGAGACTTTCTCTTTTCAGCCCACTCTTGGTGATGCTTATCCATTTTCACAGTTAAGAATCGCATGATGCGCTCGTCACGTTTAAATGTTACTTCCAGTTTAGAGATAAGATCTCCTTCGCCTTCAAATTCCAGTAAAAAGTAGAATCCTGTGGTTTTCTTTTGAATTGGATAAGCCAATTTTTTAAGACCCCAAGACTCAGAGTGCTTGAGTTTACCACCGAGTGAATTGATTTCACTCTCAAACTTTTTTACTGCTTCCTTTGCCTGTTCCTCAGACAAAACGGGAGTTAAAATGAAAACAGTTTCGTAGTTATTCATATTATTTAATTTTTAATGAGTTCGCAAAGATAGTTTAATTTTCTTTTAAACTGAAATGTGATGATGTTTTTTCCAATCAACTAATGCATTGGAACTTCAATCGCCAGTAAAGTGCAATCTTCATTTATAGAAACTTTAGTAGTCTCAAAATCCCAAACACCTAATGCGTCTCTCTTTTGCAAGGTTGTATCACCAATCGTAATTTCACCTTTCAGCAAGAAAAAATATACCCCGTGATCGGCTCCTTTTAGAGAATATTCCACTTCAACACCCTTAGAAAAGTTGGATAAATACATTCTTGCATCTTGATGTATCCAATTGTTCTCATAGTCATTTTTTGGACCTACAATTTCATTCCACTTTCCATGAGTATCGGCAAGTCTTGTCTGGCTCTGTCCATATCTCGGTTCTACACTCTGCTGATTTGGTATGATCCATATTTGTAGAAATGCGCATTCTTTTGATTTACTGGAGTTCATCTCATTATGCACGATTCCTGTTCCTGCACTCATTACTTGAACCTCTCCGTTTTGAATTATGCCTTTATTCCCCATACTATCTTCATGTTGAAGGTTTCCTTCGAGTGGAATTGAAATAATTTCCATATTTTCATGAGGATGCTTCCCGAATCCAGTGCCTGGAGCTATTCTATCATCATTTAGAACGCGCAACGCACCAAAATGCATTTTTTCAGGGTTGAAGTAATTCGCGAAACTGAAGGAGTGATGCGAATTTAACCAACCGTGATTGGCATGTCCTCTTGATTCCGCAGGATGATATATTGATTTCATTTTTTATACAAATATATAAAATATACCTAGGTAAATAAAATCGTAAGAGTCTTTGATATTCCGTACTTTTGTACAATGAATTGGTTAAAACGAATCATTCAATTCCCTTTTATTCTTTTGATAAAGCTATATCAATGGGTCATTAGTCCTTTAACTCCTGCTGCATGTCGTTACAATCCAACTTGCTCAACTTATTCTATTCAAGCAATAAAGGAGTGGGGTGTACTTAAAGGTGGATGGCTAGCGCTTAAACGGATTGCATCATGCCACCCTTGGGGTGGATATGGTGATGACCCTGTTCCAAAAAAAAATAAATAATTGTAGTAGGAGGTACACGTTGATTTATTTTCATAAAATATAATTTAGGCTAGACTAAAAATATAGTTATATTTGCATGGTAAATTTATTGAGATTACTGTAAAAGTTATGATTCGATTATTATATGTCCTAGTTTTTCTCGTGTTTTCAATGAGTGTAATAGGCCAAAAAAATGAGGTGTTTGGAAGAGTGCTAGATCAGAGTAATGATCCAATTTCATTTGTTGATGTTATTATTCTTGAGTCAAATAAAGGAGCGACTTCAAATGACCAGGGATATTATACTATCAGTGATTTACCTAAGGGGGAGTATAAATTGGTAACGCGTTCGGATGATTTTAAAAATGACACCATATTGGTCAATGTAGATGGAATTACCGAGGTAAACTTCGTCCTTGAGTCAATTTTTAGTGAATTTGATGAAGTTGTTGTTTCCGGAACCATGCGCTCGGTTCGTAAGTCTGATAGTCCTGTACCTGTAGAGGTTTATGACAAGTCATTTTTTAAGGCGAACCCGGTTCCTTCTATTTTTGAATCTCTTCAAACAGTGAATGGTGTAAGACCTCAGATCAATTGCAGTGTTTGTGCTACTGGAGATATACATATTAATGGACTTGAAGGTCCTTATACTATGATTTTGATTGATGGGATGCCAATTGTAAGTGGTTTGGCTTCAGTTTATGGGTTAAGTGGAATTCCTCAAGGTTTAATAGAGAGAGTTGAAATTGTTAAGGGGCCAGCATCAACACTTTATGGGTCAGAAGCGGTTGGAGGGTTAATAAATGTGATCACTAAATCACCATCCACTGCTCCAAAGCTATCAGCAGATGTATTCATGACTTCATGGCAAGAGATAAATGCTGATCTTGGTTATCGATTTTCATTGGGTGATAAGGTTAGTTCGCTTATTGGACTGAATTATTACAATTACGATAATCCACTTGATCTTAACAACGATGGATTTACCGATGTGACCTTACAAGATAGATTTTCAATTTTCAATAAATGGAATTTTAAGCTTAAGAGTGGAAAACTGTTCTCACTTGCAGGCCGATATGTATACGAAGATCGATGGGGAGGAGAGATGAATTGGACTCCTGAATATAGAGGAGGCAATGAGATTTATGGGGAAAGTATTTATACAAGTAGGTTTGAGCTATTTGGAGCTTATGAATTACCGATGAAAGAAAAGATTATGTTAACGTTTAGTGCAAACTCACACGATCAAAATTCTGTGTACGGTGAAATGAACTATCAAGGTCTTCAAAATGTGGGTTTTTCCCAATTGACATGGTATAAATCACTCGGAAAACATGAGTTGGTTTCTGGAGTGGCGCTCAGATATACCTATTATGATGATAATACTTCGGCAACAGAGCGTGAATTTAATGGGGTGTTTTTGAATGATCCCTCTGAAGTCTATTTACCAGGAGTGTTTATACAGGATGAAATAAAATTCAATAAACAGAATAGTTTATTGCTCGGAGCAAGATATGATTATAATTCTATTCACGGATCTATTGTAACCCCTCGTTTAAATTATAAGTGGTCCTCTAAAGACCGAAGAAATATTCTTCGATTGAGTGGAGGGTCAGGATACCGTGTTGCAAATGTCTTTACTGAAGATCACGCAGCACTTTCTGGAGCAAGAGACCTTGTAATACTTGACGATTTGAATCCGGAGACTTCTTGGAATGGTAACTTAAACTTCGTTAAGAAGGTTGTAACCAAATCTCAGCTTTTTCTCTCTTTTGACGCCTCACTTTTCTATACTTATTTCAATAATAAGATTATACCTGATTATGACACGGATCAAACGAAAATTATCTATCAAAATCTAGATGGTTATGCTGTCTCTCAAGGAGCATCTTTGAATGTTGATATTCGCTATAAGAATCTTTCTGGTAGAGTGGGGGGGACATTAATGGATGTTGCAAGTTTTGAAAATGGTGTGAAAGAGCGTCAAGAATTTCAAGAACAATATACAATGACATGGAATATGGGGTATGATTTCCCTAAAGCAAAGATGAAATTAGAGTATACTGGGAATTTATATGGTCCAATGGAATTACCTCTACTGAGCGAATTAGATCCAAGACAATCGCTTTCAGATCCCTGGAGTATTCAAAACGTGCAGCTAACAAAGACCTTCAAAAATGGTTTGGAAATCTACGGAGGAGTTAAAAACTTACTGAACTGGACTCCGAACAGAAAAAACCCTTTTATCATTGCTAGATCACATGATCCTTTTGATGAAAACGTTGATTTTGACAACCAGGGAAATGTAATGGTTACTCCTGAAAATCCTTACGGATTAACGTTTGACGCTGCATATGTATTTGGGCCAAATCAAGAACGTCGATTCTTTTTAGGACTTAGATATACAATTCAATGATACTTAGAATACTTCTTTTTAGCTTTTTTTGTTTAATTGCTCCTCCTGGTGTCTCTCAAAACAAAAAAGATGTAGCTTTAGATATTGATGAATTAATTGCTGATGAGGATAAACCACTGATCTTATTTTTTACTGCTGAATGGTGCCGGTATTGCAACGCAATGAAACATGATGTCTTTGGTGATGATTCAATTGCTTCAGTAATTAAGGAAGACTTCATCTACATCGAAATTGACGAGACTTTTGATAAAAAGGTAATGTTTGAACAGACTATTTATTCATATTTTCCGACGGGATTAGATACAGGTTACCATGAGTTCATATCAAGATATGCTAAAGTGAACGGAAAAGTTTCTTATCCTACACTATCAATCATATACAAGGGAGAAGAAGTATTCAAATACACGAGTTATTTGGATAGAGAAAAGCTGTTGAAGATATTAGAACACTTAGAAACTATGGTAAATCAGGATTAATCTACTTTTGGTAATTTGAGGTAAACAGAGGTGCCTTTTCCTAATTCTGAATCTATGCAGATTTCTCCTTGTAGTCGTTCTACTATCCTTTTAATAGAAGCTAAACCTATTCCATTACCCTTTAAGAAATCATTTTTATTCAATTGTTCATATCGCTCAAAAACTTGCTCTAGTTTGTCTTTCGGAATCCCAATCCCATTATCTTCAATTTTGAACATAATATGATCATCTGCTGATTTGTATGAAATAGCGATGTTCGGGCTCTCATCAGATTTGCTATACTTGATACTATTCTCAATTAAGTTCTGAAAGATATGTTGAAGCATTATCTTGTCAGATTTTATTACAATTCTTTCTCTACATTCAATAGTAGCATTCTTAGCCTCTATATCGGAGGCTAGAGAACTTTTCACCTCTTTGAGAAGAGCTTGAATATTTACTTTTTCGTAATCTTTTGAATCATAATTTGCTTTAGAAAACAAAAGTGTTTTTTCAACTTTCCTAGAGAGTTGAAGAGCACTTGATTCTATTACATCAATATACTTTAAACTATCGGCGCTTTGTGTATCTCCGAATTTATGTTTGAATCGATCTATGAGACTTATCATTGTTCTCAATGGACTTTTGAGGTCGTGGGATGTAATATCGGCAAATTGCTCTAATTGGTCATTAGATTCTTTTAGTTTGTTACGTTGGAATTCGAGCAAATCGTTAAGTCGTTTCTGTTCTCGAACTTTAACTTCTAGTCTTCTGTTGTACTTTTGAATTAACGCATACAGAATAATAGCAGTTACAAGAACATAGAATATTCCTTTCGCAAGTTGAAAAGAGTTTTGAGAGTAAAAGTCAGAATGACGAAAGAATCTATCAACTACCGTATCACTAAATATTATCCAAGCAATACCGATAAGTGTATAGATAATAGTAATTCTAGTTGCAGACCTCATGTAAAAATATTAATAGCGGGTCAAATTTATGTAAAAAATTAATACATATTCAGTCTCATTTGGACTGTTTTGTTTTTTAACGATTTAGGCTTGATTTGTTCAATCTACATCTCTTTGAACAGTATTTTACTTTCTCCCAATTCTTCTCCCATTTTTTTCTCCAAGTGAATGGAAGCCCGCAAACAGGACATGTTTTTTCAGGTAATTTTACTTTTGTCATCGTATTGATAGAACCTATAGACTATTAAATTGTTTAAGTTTTACATAAAAAACTAAGGTGTAAACCCAAATCATTATTTTTGTAAAAACTCGATATTCAGTATGACATTAGAAGAAATAAAAAAGGACATACAATCCGGAATACCTGCTAGCATCCCACCCAAGAAGGATTGGGATCCATCAGTAAATCATGCACCCAAAAGAAAAAAGATTCTTTCGAAAGAGGAAGAGGAGTTGGCTATTCGCAATGCGTTACGGTACTTCCCAAAGGAGCATCATGCTGAATTGATTAAAGAGTTCAAAGAGGAGCTTGAGAAGTACGGCCGAATCTATATGTACCGTTACCGTCCAGATTATAAGCTTCATGCAAGAGATATTAAAGAATATCCAGGGCAATGCGAACAAGCGAAAGCGATTATGTTGATGATCCATAATAATCTAGATTACGCCGTGGCGCAGC
This sequence comes from Brumimicrobium sp., assembly GCA_965659845.1. Classification (GTDB taxonomy): domain Bacteria; phylum Bacteroidota; class Bacteroidia; order Flavobacteriales_D; family Crocinitomicaceae; genus Brumimicrobium. Next base: position 7,312 of record CBFHXS010000072.1, on the reverse strand, counting down.
ATCCTCATGAATTGATTACTTATGGTGGAAATGGTGCCGTTTTTCAAAATTGGGCACAATATAGATTAACAATGAAGTATCTGTCAGAAATGACAGAAGAACAGACATTAGCTATGTATTCTGGACATCCAATGGGTTTATTTCCATCTCATAAAGATGCGCCACGAGTAGTTGTTACGAATGGTATGATGATTCCGAATTATTCCAAACCTGATGACTGGGAGAAATACAATGCACTAGGCGTAACGCAATATGGTCAGATGACTGCAGGATCTTACATGTATATTGGACCTCAGGGAATCGTTCACGGAACCACAATCACCGTATTAAACGCAGGAAGGAAAATTGCAAAAGATGGTGAAGGTTTGGCTGGGAAATTATTCGTTACTGCCGGACTCGGAGGAATGTCAGGTGCACAGCCAAAAGCTGCGAATATTGCAGGATGCATATCAGTAACGGCAGAGATGAATCCAAAAGCAACACGAACAAGGCATTCACAAGGATGGGTAGATGAAGTTATTTCCGATCTAGACGAACTTGTAAGTCGTGTTAGAAAAGCCAAGAATAATAAAGAGGTTGTTTCCATAGCCTACCAAGGTAATATTGTGGATGTATGGGAGAAATTCGATGAAGAAGATGTATTTATTGATTTAGGTTCAGATCAGACTTCGCTTCATAATCCATGGGCAGGAGGCTATTATCCTGTCGGGTACTCTCTCGAAGAATCAAATGAAATGATGGCAGATGAGCCTGAAAAGTTCAAAGAGAAAGTGCAAGATACATTGCGTCGTCATGCCGCCTCAGTCAATAAGCACACATCTAAGGGTACGTACTTCTTTGATTATGGGAATGCATTCTTATTGGAATCGTCGCGTGCAGGAGCAGACATCATGGCAGAGAATGATATTGATTTTAAATATCCTTCATACGTTCAGGATATCATGGGACCAATGTGTTTTGATTATGGGTTCGGTCCATTTAGATGGGTTTGTGCTTCCAATGATCCTGAAGATCTTAAGAAAACGGATGATATTGCATGTGCAGTACTTGAGGAAATTAAAAAGCACAGCCCGGTTGAAATTCAACAGCAGATGCAAGATAATATTCAGTGGATAAAAGGGGCACAAGAAAATAACCTTGTCGTTGGTTCTCAAGCCAGAATTTTATACGCTGATGCCGAAGGAAGGATGAAAATTGCTGAGGCATTCAACAACGCAATTGCCGCTGGAGAAATTGGGCCGGTAATTTTAGGTAGAGACCATCATGATGTATCTGGAACAGATTCGCCATATCGAGAAACTTCAAATATTTATGATGGTTCTATGTACACTGCTGACATGGCAATACAAAACGTTATTGGTGATAGTTTTAGGGGCGCTACTTGGGTTTCCATTCACAATGGTGGAGGAGTAGGATGGGGAGAAGTCGTCAATGGTGGTTTTGGAATGCTATTGGATGGTTCTCCTGATGCAGAGAGAAGATTGAAAATGATGTTACATTGGGATGTTAATAACGGTATTTCAAGAAGGAACTGGGCGCGAAATGAAGGTGCTGTTTTTGCGATAAAAAGAGCAATGGAAGTAGAGCCTAGATTAAAAGTGACTATACCCAATTTAGTTGATGATGACTTATTCAACGATTGATTTATATCATACTCAAAGAAAGCCAGAATGAAAATTCTGGCTTTTTTTTTGAAAAATATATCATTGTGAAATCCAAACAAAGATCAATGGCGTATATGACTCGAATTTAAAAACAAAAACAATGAATTTTAGAAGATTAACAATGATTAGTGCTGCAGTGATGGGATTAGGGATGGTGTCAAGTCCTGTTTTTGCACAAATGAGCAAAGAAAAAACAGTAGAAGTAGGAGGAGCAGCAATGTATCCATCAAAAAACATAGTGGAGAATGCAGTGAATTCTAAAGACCACACTACGCTAGTTGCAGCGGTCAAAGCAGCTGGATTAGTGGAAACGCTTCAGTCTGACGGACCATTTACGGTTTTCGCACCTACAAATGCTGCTTTTGATAAGCTGCCAGAAGGAACAGTAGAAACACTTTTGGAAAAGAAGAATCTTAAGACGCTTCAAACAGTTCTTACCTACCATGTACTTGCAGGAAAATTCAACGCAAAAGATGTGATGCAAAATATTAAAAAGAACGATGGTAAAGTAGCTATGAAAACAGTAAGTGGAGGTACGTTAACCTTCTGGGAAAAGGATGGAGATATCTATGTACGTGATGAAAATGGCAATGATGCAAAGGTAACGATAGCCGATGTAAATCAGTCAAATGGTGTAATTCACGTCATTAATAAGGTATTACTTCCAAAATAATCGAGGGTCACTTCGTTTTGTGTCCAAAAAAAAGCAGCCTCATAACATATGTTATAGGCTGCTTTTTAAGTTAACTGACTTTTCCTCTTCTTGTTTCTGAAATAAGTGTTACCGAGTACCCCAATTAGGATTAATACCATTCCAGCAATACCGTAAAGAGAAATGACTTCATCAAATAAAAAGAGTCCAAGAAATAGCGCATAAATAGATCCAAAATACTTGAAGGGGGTTATTGTGGCTGTATTGTCGGAATGGAGCGCTTTTGTCATTAATACTTGTGCAAACTGAGTGAATACGCCAATGATCAACAGAAGCCACCATTCTTTTCCTATGGGAACAATGTAATCCGCTGCGGTGAGAACGGCCATTACTGGTATGGCAATAATAGGAAAGTACATGACAATAGTGATTGGGGCATCCGTATTCTTGCACTTTACAATCGCATTATAGGAAACACCAGCACAAGCAGCAGATGCAATTCCAGCAAGAATCCACCATGGATTAATAGTCGTTACTGCAGCGTCATTACTAAGATACTTAGAGAGTCCCATAAATACAATTCCTGCAAAGGCAATGAGAAAAAATAACCATTGAATTTTCTTGACCTTTTCTTTCAATAAAAAGATCGCAATAATAACAGTGAATATCGGACTTAAATATTGAACAGTCGTAGCGATTGCTATGGGTAAATTGTCTAACGTATAGAAAAATAGAGTCAATGCGGTTGTTCCAAAAATCCCTCTCACAACCAACCATTTCCGATTATTTCCGAGTAACGGTATCCCTTTAGATCGGATGATTGTATAGCACATCAAAAATGTTATGACCGATCGGAACAATATTATTTCAGGGATTGGGTATTTTTGTATTCCTTCAATGATCGTTTGTTCTGGACCTTGTCCCAGAATCTTAACAAAGATATTGACAACAATAAAACAGATGCCAGAGAGTAAAATGTAAACAATACCTTTGTTCATGGCCGCAAAGATATAATTAGAAGAGAGATTATGACTACTTCAACTACAAAGAAAGTAAAGGAATACCATCAGAAACGTTTGGAGTTACTCGCTGTTGAAAGACAAAAGTATCTGACTCGATCACGATGGTGGATAGCGGTTAGATTACTAAGTTTTGCTGCTATTCCGATAACAGTTTTTCTAGGGTATCCTCTTGGAGGTTATTCAGCACTAATTCTAATTGCTGAAGTTGTCATTTTTCTTGTTTTCGTTAGAAAAAGCGCAGAGAATAAAGAGAGATTAGACTTTGCAAATCACCTTATCCAGATTAATGAAAATGAACTTAAAGCGCTAGATAATGACTTCAGTTCGTTTGGAGATGGTGAACAGTATATCGATCATTCGCATCCTTTTACATATGACATGGATGTGTTCGGTAAGGATAGTTTCTTTAAAATTCTCAATAGAACGGTAACTGTCAGGGGTGAGCAAACTTTAGCCAGTCGACTATGTAACGGTGTTTCGGAACACGATGACGCTCTGAAAGCTGTAGAAGAGCTTTCTAATCACCCTGATTGGTGTCAAGAGTATCTTGCACACGGAATGCAGCAGAAAGATGAAGTAGAAGGACTTTCTATTGCGAGTTGGTCAAAACGAACTGTTGAAAAGAAAAGCTGGATGAAGGTGTTTTCAATCCTACTTCCGGTTATCGCCTTTGCATTAACATTTTTGTATACTTGGGACTTCATTCACGGACTTTATTTTGGTATCGGATTTATATTAGTAATGCTTCCGGTTCGTCAACTATTGAAGCAAACTAACGAATTACATCAGTCGTTGGAAAAGTTAGGTGGCGGAATCCAGGCAATGCGCCTACAAATGGAGCATTTAAATAAAATCAAGTTTACATCTCCTTTGCTTAAGGCATATCAGGCAGATCTATTCGAGAAGGAAAGAAATGCCAAAGAATCTGTAGACCAGTTAAGTTCATTAGTGAAGCATGCTGAGTATAGAAATAACATTCTAGTAGCTATACTATTGAATTTTTATCTAGCATGGGATATCAGGTTAACGATGCGTGCCGCAAAATGGAAAGCTGAAAATCTTCAGGATATCGATACTTGGGAGCAAATGATATTTGAACTTGAAGCATTAATTAGTGGTGCGAATTACAGGAGGATATATAGAGGAAGCACTACTGAACCTCAATTCACTGCGTTAAACAATGAGAATATTGAAATGCAAGGTCTTGGACACCCGATAATTCCAAAAGATAAAAGAGTAGAGAATGACTTTGTTCTTTCTTCTCATCAACGATTTGCAATCATTACGGGTCCAAATATGGCAGGGAAGAGCACTTTTCTTAGGAGTGTTGGAGTCAATATCATGATGGCCCAGGCTGGTTTTCATGTCATGGCAGGAAGATTTGTATTTCCTAAGTTGCGACTTTATTCAAGTATGAGAACAACAGATGACCTTAGCGAGGATACATCTTATTTTCACGCTGAATTACTGCGTTTAAGATTTATCATGGATGCCATAGACAGAGGAGAAAAAGTGTTCATTATTTTAGATGAGATTCTTAAGGGGACGAATTCAAAAGATAAGGAAGAAGGTTCTCGAAAATTCCTGCAAAAGCTAGAAGAGAAAGGAACCAAAGGGCTTATTGCAACGCATGATCTCTCTCTTACGGAACTAGCTAAAGAGCGCGAATCAATAGTGAATAAATATTTTGATACTAATATACAGGGTGAAAATATTTCATTCGATTATCGAATGAGGGACGGTATCGTCCAGAATATGAATGCTAGTTTTTTATTGAAAAAGATGAGGTTGACCGACTAAAAGTCCTAATTCTTCTGAAAACTGTAAGGATTGGTGATCAACTCTGTCATAATGGCAAGAAAAAAGATTTGGCAAAAAGTTTGAAGACTTAAAAGTGAAAGTATAAATTTATAAGCCTGAAAAGGAAAATTAGAAACAATTAAAATAAAGTTATGGCAGTAGAAATAACAGATGCAAACTTCGACGAAGTTGTAATGAATTCAGATAAACCAGTAGTAGTAGACTTTTGGGCAGCATGGTGTGGACCTTGTAGAATGGTAGGGCCAATCATCGAAGAAATGAGTAGCGAGTACGAAGGGAAAGCAGTTATTGGGAAAGTAGATGTAGATGCAAACCCTGGTGTTTCAGCTAAATTTGGAGTGCGTAACATTCCAACAATTCTTTTTGTGAAGAATGGTGAGGTTGCTGATAAGTCAGTAGGAGCTGTACCAAAAGGTCAGTTGACTTCAAAGCTAGATGCGCTTATCTAAGTCGAATACAATTTAAGACATACGAGAGAGGCTGTTCTATGTGAGTAGCCTCTTTTTTTGTGCCTTGGGACTACAACATATTTGAATTGTAATAACTAGGATCTTCTGTAACTTCTTTTGTGATCCATTCTGGTAAGGTCACTTGTTCGTCAAGATCATTAAGCTCTACCTCAGCTAGGATTAGCCCTTTTTGTGGAGAAGAAAACTCATCAACTTCCCAGGTTTTACCCTTGAATGTTACTTCGTATCTTACCTTATCGATATATTTATCGCACATTGATGAAAGCATTTCACGAGCATCTTTTAATGGAATCTCATACTCGAATTCCGCTCTTTTGGCCCCAGTGTTTTTTCCTTTGATTGTCAAAAAACCAATACCTTCCTTTACTCTTACACGAACTGTACTTTCGATTTCTTTTGATAGATATCCTTGAAGAATGTGTTTTCCTTTGCTAGGCTTAATGAGATTCCATTGCTCCTCGTCAACAAGGAATTTTCGTTCGATCTCTAGACCCATGACTATAGTTTAGTAATGAGATCTATCAAACGATTAGAATATCCGGCTTCATTATCATACCAACCTACAAGTTTAACAAGGTTTCCAACAACTGAAGTTAGTTTGCTGTCATATATACAGCTATGCGGATCACCGATGATGTCAGAAGAAACGATCGGTTCATCCGTGTAAGATAATATTCCTTTTAGTTCATGTTCACTGGCTTTTTTAAATCGAGCATTGATCTCCTCAACAGTTGGGACCTTTCCTTTAACAGTAATCGTTAGGTCTGTTAAAGAACCATCGGGAACCGGAACACGTATCCCACAGCCACCAAGATGACCGTCTAATTCAGGAAATATTTTGGTTAATGCTTTAGCTGCACCTGTTGTTGTTGGTACGATCGATTGAGCGGCTGCTCTAGCTCTCCTTAAATCACTGTGTGGAGCATCATGTAATTTTTGATCTGAAGTATAGCTATGAACTGTCGTGATGAATGCACTTTCAATAGCGCACATTGATTTAATAATTTTCACCAAAGGTGCTGCAGAGTTTGTTGTGCATGATGCATTGGATACAACCTTGTCAGTTTTATCAATTATCTCATCATTAACACCAAGTACGACAGATTTGATATTCCCACCTTTTCCAGGGGCACTTATGATCACTTTTTCAGCGCCTCCTTCAAAGTGCTTTGCGGCTGTCTCTTCAGTTCTAAATATGCCTGTAGATTCAAGTACATATTGAACACCAAGTTTTTTCCATGGAATGTCAGAAGGGTTTTTGTGTTGAGTGAAAATAATCTTATTTCCATTCGCAAAAACGATTTGGTTATCATCTACATGGAATTCGTGCTTTAACCTGCGATGCACAGAGTCATATTTGAATAAATGTGCCAACGTCTCAATATCTGCGAGATCGTTTACTACCGCAACTTGAACTGATCCACTTTCAAGGCTCATACGTGTAAAATACCTTCCTATTCTACCAAATCCATTAACACCTATAATTTTCATTTTCTTCTACTATTATTCAACTTCAAAGCTAATACTTTAACTAGCCAATGACAAGAAAGTATAACAATCATAACGAATATATTGTTGGCCTACTCAACGATTAATCTAAGCTATACGTTATTAAGATGTATTGCTCTAAAATATGTATTTTCGTACTATGTTCCGATCGACTTTTTGTTTCATGACTTTATT
>CBFHXS010000071.1:0-13954 GCA_965659845.1 Brumimicrobium sp. | reverse complement strand
AATAACATGGAACAACAGTGTTACTGATAACACTCCATTCACACCTAACATGACACAAACCTATACCGTTACAGCAGATAATAATGGTTGTACAGCTACTGATATTATTGAAGTAGTAGTAAATCCAACTCCATCAATTGACGCTGGTCAAAATTTAGAAATTTGTGAAGGGGATGAAGTAACATTAACAGCTATAAATCCTGATGGAGCCACAATTTCGTGGGACAACGGTGTTTCTGATAACTCTCCTTTCACTCCTACAATGACACAGACTTACACAGTAACTGCGGACCTTAATGGATGTAATGCTACAGATCAAATGACTATATTCTACAATTCTACACCAAATGCTCCAACGATCACAGTAAATGCTAATGATGACTTAGAGGTTTCAATTAGTGGTATGCAAATCGTTGAATGGTATCTCGATGGTATCTTAATCAGTGGTCAGAATGGTGCTACAATAACTCCAACAACAAATGGAGATTATACCGCAATTATTGTTGATGGTATCTGTAGTTCAGACGAATCAACCCCTTTAATGGTTGACTTTGTCAGTCTGGATGAAAACAGTCTAAACTCAATATCAATCTACCCCAATCCGGCAAGTGAATTGTTATTTATAAGTTCAGCTGAATCAAAGGATGTTGAATTGATCATAAGTGATATCAATGGTCGTTCTGTATTTCAGAGTAAATTTAATTCCCATTTAGAAGTTGATATTTCAAAACTAGAATCGGGTATTTACTTTATAAAAGTCTCGAATGGAGACAAAAATTTCAAGTTAATCAAGAAGTAATATAGTTCAAACTATACAAAAAAGGCTGTCAAGTTTGGCAGCCTTTTTTCATTCTTTAATTTCAAAAACCCTTTGCCTAATTATTAAAAGAATTGACAAATTAAACCGAAAAATGATCCATATTCATAATTTCGATTAGAATATATTATCTTCATTTTTTAAAGAAACTGTTCATGTTACAAGTACACATTGATAAGCTATCACAACTATATCCAAGTATCAGCTATACAGCTAAAGATGTTCTGGATCATTACAGCCATGATGAAACTGAGGACCTAAAATTCCCTCCTCACATTGTCATGAAACCAGAGGAAGTTGATCAAATCTCAGGTATCATGCGTTTTTGTAACGAACATAAGATCCCTGTTACACCAGCTGGAGCGAGATCAGGTCTAAGTGGAGGAATGCTACCTATTGAAGGAGGTGTTTTGATTAGCATGGAGAAATTCAATAAAATACTTGAAATAGATGAAAAGAATCATCAATTAACAACTGAACCCGGAGTAATCACTGAGGTGCTTCAGAATGAAGTCAAAGAGAAAGGATTGTTCTATCCGCCAGATCCAGCAAGTAAAGGAAGCTGTTTTATTGGTGGGAATGTTTCCGAGAATAGTGGAGGACCGAAAGCAGTAAAATATGGAGTAACAGCTGATTATGTCCTTAACCTTGAGGTTGTGCTGCCTAATGGCGAAGTCATCTGGACAGGCGCTAACGTTCTTAAAAATGCTACGGGCTACAATCTAACACAGCTAATCGTAGGAAGTGAAGGCACCTTAGGAATTATAACTAAGATTGTTTTAAAATTAATTCCTCATCCAACTAAAGACTTACTAATGCTTGTTCCTTTTACGAAAGCAGAAGAAGCATGCGAGGCTGTTGCAGCGATCTTTAATGAAGGAATAACCCCTAGCGGCATGGAATTCATGGAACGCGACGCTATTCAATGGACAATAGACAAGATTGATAACATAACATTAGAAGTAGATGAAAGGCATGCCGCTCATCTATTGATAGAAGTAGATGGGTTTGATGAAGAACAATTGATGCAAGAGTGTGAAAAGATCGGTGAAATAGTTAGTCGATTTGATATAGGAGATATTCTATTTGCAGACAGTCAAGCGCAGAAAGATAAACTCTGGGAAATACGACGCAAGGTGGGTGAGGCCGTGAAAGCTCATTCAATCTACAAAGAAGAAGACACTGTAGTACCTCGTTTTGAATTACCCAGATTACTGAAAGGAGTTAAAGCAATCGAAAAGAAATATGGTTTTAGATCCGTTTGCTATGGTCATGCCGGAGATGGTAATTTACATGTGAATATTATCAAAGGAGAACTAAGCGAAGAACAATGGAGCAATGATTTACCAAACGCAATCAGAGAAATCTTTCAGTTAACTGTTGACCTAGGTGGAACGATATCAGGAGAGCATGGAATAGGATATGTTCAAAAAAGTTATATGGATATTCCTTTTACAGAAATCAGTATAGATCTTATGAGGAGAATCAAAAAAGTATTTGATCCAAACGGAATATTAAACCCAGGGAAAATTTTCATGGATTAAATACATCATAGATAAATAAAAAAGCCTCGTTGATAAAACGAGGCTTCTAAGCTAAAACTAAAACCCAACTCCACTACTCTTTTTCAAATTTGAATTTGTACTGGTAAGTTGTGGCATCTTTGGCATCTGAATCGATAACCATCTCTTCCAATTCCTTTATCATCATTTCAGTCAATTCTTCTTGAGAACCTTCAATATTCATAACTTCTATTTGTTGATTAGTTACTTTAAACTTTACGATAACAAATTCTTGTTTATCCTTTTCAAATTTTACATTACTTAAGTCTAAAAATACTTTTCGCTTTATTTCTTTTAAAAGCTTTGGATTCTCCCCAGCATAGGATGTACCAAAAAAGAATAAAATCATCATTGTTGCAATTAATACTGTTTTCATAACTTGTTTTTTTCTGTTTTCTGTACATAAGACTATTAAGTTCTCAAAAAGTTACAACCGAATAAAAAAAATATTAAATTGAAGGAAGTAGCATGATACAAACATGAATATTTAATCTTACATCATTTATTATGAAAACATCTGAATCAGAACTTATTGACAATAATATAGGCAAAGGAAATCCGGAAATAACTTATAGCCATGGTCCAAACTTTGGAGTAGCACCAATGGCTCTTGGGGTGGTGTTAATGTTTATGGGAGTACTAATGATATTGTCTTCTATGGTTGTAGCTATTTTCATAGGAATAGGGATTTTTCTTGCTGGCTCAATGCTGTCTACATCTCGCAGCGGTGTACAGTTAGATTTCTCAAATGAGCTTTACAGAGAGTATACAACTTTCCTATTTATAAAAATTGGTAAATGGAAATCGCTCAACTATTTCCCGTACCTATCAATACTCAAAGCAAATAAATCAAATAGAGCGTCTGACATAACAGGCTTAAATAGAACTGTTCACACCCAAGAAAACCTGGGTATTTATTTACTAAATAGGACACATCGTAAAAAAATGTTGTTAAAACGAGTAGGTATGGACATGGCAAAAGCCAAGATCGAAGCAAATAAATTAGAAGAAAAAGTTGACAAAGAGGTGGTTCGATTCAATCCTAAAGTGGTGAGCAGAAGAAGAAATGTATAAACAAAAAAAGGAGAGCATTAGCTCTCCTTTATAATAATATAGTATTTACTACTTCTCTTCTTTCTTTTCGTCTTTCTTCATGTGACGAGCATAACGATTCTTAAATTTATCGATACGACCTGCAGTATCCACGTACTGCGTTTTACCTGTGAAGAACGGGTGTGACTTGTGAGAAATATCCAACTTTACTAGTGGGTATTCTTCTCCATCTTCCCATTTTACAGTCTCCTTAGATGGAGCGCATGAGCGTGTTACGAACGAATATTCATTCGTCATATCCTTAAATACTACTAAACGGTAATTGTCTGGATGTATATCTTTTTTCATCTTCAAAAAATTTCTTAATTCTCGCCGAAACGGACGGCAAATTTAGTAAATTAATTTCAATATATATTCCTAAGAAAGGATAAATATTTAAAATTATTTCAAATCCGTGTTGCAAAGATACAGAATTCAACGTGAATGAAAATATTTCCAACGATTATTCGTTAATTTAGCACCAACGAATAGATAAATGAAACGTAATACGCTCTTCTTCTTTTTAATTGCCTGTCTCGGTAGTCTATTGACCTTGACAAATTCAGGATGTAAGAAGGAGAATCTATTTTCTAGCGAGGCTTTAAACTTTTCTACAGACACTGTTATTTTTGACACTGTATTCACTACTGTTGGGTCTTCTACCAAACGCTACAAAATCTATAATCCATCGAATAATCCCGTAAATGTTACTTCTGTTGTGTTAGAAGGTGGAAGCAACTCGCCGTTCAGAATAAACCTAGATGGTATTTCAGGTACTTCTTTCGAAGACTTTACGATACCTGGAAAGGATAGTCTTTTCATGTTCGTTGAAGTCACATTAGATCCAAACAATCAAACAAACCCTTTAATTATAGAAGACCGGATTCGATTTCTTACGAATGGGAAAGAACAGTTCGTTCAGCTTGCAGCCTGGGGGCAAGATGCATATTTTTATTATCAAGATGAGATGGAAATTAATGGTAATCCATTGCCTAATGACAAACCTCATGTAATTTACGATTTTGCCTTCGTTGATTCAGCTCAAACCTTAGACATTCAAGCTGGCACACGAATTCATTTGCATAAAGACGCCTTACTTATTGTATACAAAGGCACTCTTAATATTAATGGAGGATCAAGTGAAGAAGACAAAGTTGTCATTGAAGGCGATCGACTAGAACCATTTTATGAAGATGTGAAAGGTCAGTATTATGGTATATACTTTCAAGAAGCAAGATCATCTACTATCAATAATGCGATAATTAAAAATGGAACAGCAGGAATCCATGTATTTGGTGATGACCCAAGTAACACAGACCCCACATTGACGGTTACAAATACAGAAATTTACAATCATTCGAGTTATGGCATTTTCAATTATTCTGGCGGGTATATTTGGGGAGAAAATCTCAATGTGCACAACAATAACTTGTATGCTTTATTCGTGCTAGAAGGAGCTGATTATAATTTTAGACATTGTCAATTTCTAGGATTAGGAACTGATGGGAACCAACCTGCAGTTGCGATAAAGAATTACTTTACACGATCAGACGGTATCACCTATATTGGCTCTGTAAATGAAGGCGAGATTTATAACTCTATTATTTATGGTAGCGGTGAATCCCAAATCGTTTATGATACAATCACGAATAATGGTGCAGTAGATATAAATTACACTTACTCCCATAATTTAATCACACAGGAAGAACCTCTTTTAGACGATCCAAACTTCTCAAATAATTTATGGAATCAATCCCCCGCATTCGAAGATGAGGCTGAGCTGATCTATAAGATAAAGACTGGATCTCCATGCAACAACTATGGCTCTAGTAACTTCGCGGTTTCATTTGATATAGAAGGGACAACTAGAAATCCTGGCTCTCCTGACATAGGCGCATATGAAATACCTTAAAGATGCGTCGTCTTTTAATTATTATTCTTTTTATCCCCTCTTCCCTGTTGAGTCAGGAATATAGAGATAATCACTTTGGAGCGCAAATAGGTGTTTCAGCTAATTTCGGAACACACATAACACGGGTTGGTCTTCGCATACAGACATATGGTACATATTCTTTCGCTCAATTGAATATTGGACACCAAATCTACTTTAATAGAATAAACCTGGCAGAACGGAGGCATTACATTTCAAATAGAATATCTGTTGGTGCAGTGCTACTTGGAGGTACCAGGACTGCAATTCCTAACTTCATATTTGATGGAGTAAACCATCAGACTCAATATCAATATGGACTAGGTTACAACTACCTCTGGTATTTGGATAATGAAGGCACATCTCAAAGAAGCGGTGGTTTTGGCATCCACATTGAAGAGTTTAGCATTCTTATTGAAAATGATCTTTTTTCTGGAACGGGTAGAGATCGTTTTCGAACAAGTTATTTCGGAATCCATTATCATAATGAACTAATAAATTTAAACTTAAACACCCAGTTATGGACAGGTGAAACATGGGGGACAAAGTTGAAGAACACTCCAGATAGCATATATCAAGTTGGGTACAAAGATCTAAGCGAAACACTACTGGGTAGAAAAAGCCACGGAATATTATCACTCGGTATTGATTACCTAATGGGTTATGGAAATCGAATTCATGCTTTAGTTGGTATAGATCACGAAAGAATAAGACATGGGTTACAGAATAAATTCATGCATGACAAACCATTTGTTCCTAAAAAATGGAGAAAGGCAAACGTTAATTATCCAATGCTCAATGAATTTGGGAAACCTGTTCACAAGAAAGGTGAAGAAAGATCGGGACTACTCTACTACCAATTCGGTCTCAATAGAAGTTTAACATATTAAAAAAGGGCTACTCTATGAGCAGCCCTTTTAATAACTTAAGCATTTCTATTCTTAGTGACTTACAACGATCTGCATCGTTTCTGTCATTCCGTTTACTAAGTATACATTTACAATGTAAACTCCATTTTCTAAGTTATTCACATCTACTTTAGTAGACTCAGCTCCTGTCTGTACAGATTGAGCAGAAACAACTTGACCTGTTAAGTTTACGAGCTCTAAATGATCAACATCATAACCTTTAAAGTCAATGTTCAATTCATTACTAACTGGAGAAGGATATGCATTCATATTGATTGACAATTGCTCCTCTTGAACATTTAAAAATGCAGCATCGATAAAGTTAACACCAACACCAGGAACAGCATCGGCTCCGAAACCTCCTGCAGAATACTGACCATTAGATTCTACTGGATAAAGAGGCTGTAAATAAGCATTTACGTTCTCTGTATAATCCATTTGTGGATCGTAACCAATGAATACCTCTTCATTAAACGTTTGCACACAGAAAAGGTAACGTTGGTTATCAACCAATGCAAAAGGAGTTTCAAAGAATGCAGTTACTGGCTCTCCTGACAAATCCGAAGGGTATGTGTACTCGTCAAAAGCAAGCTCCTGAACATCATTGAATGCAAGGTTTCCATCGTTAAGATCTGTGAAATTATCATTCCACTGGTATGCAATGATACTCATTGGCTCACCTTCCAAGGAAGGAACTGCGGCATCTGCACCTTTAATTGCAGAGAAAGTAAGACCGATAGGAATAACTCTGCTTGCATTTGGGTTTCTAAACACTACACAAGAAGCATATGATCCCGTTGCATCTGCTGGACGGAATCCTCCAGATGAGTTAGGAGCTCCTGATGAGTCAACTATACTTGCGTATGTAAAAAGTGAATCGTGAATCTGGAAATCAGCAGAGATTGTATTATCAAAATCATAAGCATCAACAGAATCACTTTCGATTGTGTAAGTCACTTCGTATGTACCATTTGACCATGTAGCTGGAGCAAAAGTTGGTAGTATGATAAATGATGAGTCACCAGATAAGATATCTTCCGCTGGTGAAGTCTCAGAATAGATCGTAGAACCACCAAAATCAACAGTTGCAGTTAGCGTAATCCCCGTTACATCGTTAAATCCGTAGTTAAATACATTTGCACCCATATCTACTTCGAACTCTGTTCCATTCTGAGCAAGTAAAGCAGGCATTGACGCGCTCTTTGCTCTCCAGATAGAACCATCTTGGGTACCAAGATCATTATCATAGAATCCCGTCTTGTTTCCGATGAATACTTCAACAGGACCATTTTGCATTTCATTAAGCAATAGTTCACCGTCCGTTTGTCCAATCATCACTAACGGAATAGTAACATTTGCACCATCAGTACCTGCAGCCATTCCTACTGGTCCTCCCGGAACATTATTGATGATCACACATGCAATGGCACCTGCTATCTCAGCGTTAAGCGCTTTAGTACCAAACTCACAATCTCCTCTGTAAAGAATAGCAATATGACCAGCTACATCAGCTGCATTAATTGCAGGAGTCACGCAGTTCAATGAATCTGCTGCAGATCCGTCAAGAATTTGAACTAACGTATCCTGTACTGCATTAGCAGGATCAAGAAGGTCTGGACTTCCCCAACCGGCAGCCGGATCAACGTAAGTCATATCGTAAGCACCTTGGATAGCCGCAGGTTCTTCACCTGAGAAAATCACCTGTGCATTCATCGAACCTGCAAAAAGCAGTCCGACAACAAAAAGTAGAGTTTTCTTCATAACAATTTATTTTTATTCAAAGTTTTCTCGAATTTAAGAAATGTAATTGATGTTAACAAAACATAAATATGCTTTGAACAGCATTTTAACATAATTGGTCGTAAACATCATGAATCTTATCGGATAACTGATGTTTTTCGAAAGATTGAGCATATTTCGCTATTTCTTCTTTAGAATAGTTATTCGAATCAAAGCTCTCTAGATAATCACTCAGTGCTCTTTCATCCTTTTTAGCAATTTGCTTCCCCAAAGTATCATTATCAATCTCTGTTAGCCCTCCGCATTTTGAATAAACGGCCGGAAGTCCACACGTCCAAGCTTCAGCTATTACTACAGAAAATGTCTCATAATTACTAAATAGTACAAGGACATCACTTTTACGCATTTCATTTCCAACTTCCTCTGCAGACAACTTTGTTTTAATGGAAACATCTTCCTTTACTATACCCGCATCATCGAGATATGTAAACACATCTGATTCCTCTCCTTCAGTAATGAGATTAAGATGATATTGCCTTTTAAGTGAAGCTATTGCCGATAACATTCCTGAAATATTCTTATGCTCATCATTAAAGGAAGAAACATGAAGAATGTTTAGAATACTCTTGCCAGTAAATTCATTAAGAGGATAGAAATACTTTCGATCAACGACGTTGGGGTAAACGATATAATCTTTTGTCAAATCAAGGGCTTTTAGTGACTTTCCAAGGTGATCAGAAACTACTAAAACTTTACTCGCATTTGAAAAGACTTTTTTGTGCAACAACTTGAGAAAAAGTGGTGCACTTTTATAACTGTTCGTATGTGAAAGGTATCCTGTCCAATGCTCGAGTAAAACAAACGGAAGATTATACTTATTTTTTAATTCTAAAGCGAACAATCCAGCTGGAAATGCAACATTAACCTGAACAAGATCAAACTTTAAATTGATATGGCGGAAACCCAACCAAAGTGCTTTTTTATAGCTCTTAAACTTTTTATAGCTCCCCAAAAAAGGGAATCTAAGTGACTCTTTAGGGTAATAAACACGAACAACTCTTACTCCATCTTCCACTTGATCATCAATGGCTACTTCACTAATCTTGGAAGATGATCTTGCATACAACACTGTTATATTCGCTACTTCAGCTGAACATTGTGCATGCTTAACCACAAAATTGCCAAGTGTTGTGTTCTCATCACTAGGGTACCAGCTTGTTAAGAATAATACTTGTTTTCTGCTCACCGCATACTTTTGTTCAAGTATAACTGATTTTCAGTAAAGATTCAATGAATTGTATGAATTATCCTAATCGAGAATTAGATTAAATCGAATAAGTCTTCAACACCAACGGGTCGTTCAACGGTAAATCCTTCGGCGAACTCAGCACCAATATCGCGGCCAACCTGTCGCATACGGGCTTCAAGAAAATCAACGAAATCTTTCCCTGAAATCGGTGTTTTAGGTCCTTCACTCCCCTCTTTATAGAATTGAGTTTCATAAGCCAATATGGCTTTCATTTTTTGATCTTTCTGAGCGGTTACATCAATAATAATGTCAGGCTTAATGTAGCGATCCTGGATATAATGGTATATCACTTTTGGTCTCCACTTTTTTTGATCTTTACCATCTCGCATCGTTTCGATCTTCAAAAGACCCGATAAGAAGCATGCTCGAGAAATAAAGTCACTCCCCCTTCCATGATCTGGATGCCTATCACTAACTGCATTGGCCAAAACAATTTCTGGTTTAAAATGACGTATTTTGGATATTAATCGCAACAAACTCTCTTTATCCTCTGTAAAAAAACCATCGGCGATTCGTATGTTTTCTCTATACTCCACTCCCATGATTTCAGATGCATTAGCTGCTTCCGTATACCTAGAACTAACCGTTCCTCTAGAACCAAGCTCTCCCTCCGTAAGATCAACAATTGCAACCTTTTTACCTTGCTGTATACTTTTTATTAATGTACCTCCTGCTGATAACTCTACGTCATCAGGATGGGCGCCTATTGCGAGAATATCAACTTTACTATCCATTGATCCAAGATGTTATTTCTTCATCAAGTGGAGATGTAGTAGGCTCTATACTTTTCACAAAGTTACCCGACTCATCAACTAAAAATTTATGAAAGTTCCATTTCACTTCATCATGTTCACCGTTTCCCCTACTTTCTTCAATCAACCACTGATATAGCGGATGACGATCCTCACCTTTAACAGAGATTTTAGACATCATTGGAAACTTCACACCATAATTAGCGGTGCAAAAAGAAGCAATCTCTTCATTAGACCCTGGTTCTTGAGCCCCAAAATTATTTGCAGGAAAACCTATGATGTCGAATTTAGACCTATCGGTATCTTCATATAGTTTCTCTAACTCTTCGTATTGAGGAGTAAGTCCACACTCAGAAGCTGTATTAACCACAAGTACCTTTTTACCGCTCAGACTAGACAAGTCAACCTCATCTCCTTTTATATTTATTACCTTGAATTCATGTAAACTCATAATGCATTTATTTAGATTTACTATCTGAAATATGTTTCACTAAAGCGGCGAGTGATAATAGGCCGAAAATAATGACTGTTATCCAAGCCCACGTTGGCATTGACGCCACACCTTCACCCTGAGCATATGAATGAAGACCTACCAATATGAAGTTCACTCCAAAGAATGTGAAAATTATAGAAGAGAATCCCCATAAACTATATAAGTTAAAGGCAAACTTACCATTCAATCCTGGTATGAATCTTAGATGAAGCAAAATAGCGTAAGTCAAAACAGAAACCAACGCCCATGTTTCTTTAGGGTCCCACCCCCAGTATCTACCCCAGGATTCATTTGCCCATACTCCTCCCAAAAAAGTTCCGATGGTCAACATAAATAATCCAATCGTGATCACCATTTCATTCACAGAAGTAATCTCAACAATATTCATTTGAAGACGTTTCTTATTATTCTTAGTCTTAAACAGATAGAGTAAGATGTTAATCAACCCTAATAAGGCCCCTATTCCAAGTGCACCGTAGGAAGCTGTAATTATCGCAACATGAATCATCAACCAGTAAGACTTAAGCACAGGTTGAATAGAAGATATTTCTGGATCCAGCAGGTTCAACTCAGTTACTAAAAGAAATAATGAGGCTATTAGTGCTGTTGCACCGAGTACAGCTGGATTCTTTTTGGTAAAGAACAAACCAATCAATACAGTGGCCCAAGAAATAAATACCAGCGCTTCGTAACCTTTACTCCAAGGTACATAACCTGTAATGTACCATCGAGCTCCTAATCCAAATGCATGCGCGAGAAAAACTACAATTGTTAACCAGAAAAATATTTTACTTATCTTATTAAAGAACGACTCCGTCTTGAGTGTTGGGGTCATTGTTACTCGAATGAAAAATAAAATCAAAAGAACCAACCCTACCAATAAATAACCATATTGAACCTTGCTAAAGAGTTTCAGTTCATTGTACATGATCTCAGCATCAACTTGAGCTTTTGTTGGTAAATCTGCACTAAGATTAACTTTCTTGTACGCTTCAACAGACTCCCA
This sequence comes from Brumimicrobium sp., assembly GCA_965659845.1. GTDB lineage: Bacteria > Bacteroidota > Bacteroidia > Flavobacteriales_D > Crocinitomicaceae > Brumimicrobium. The sequence goes on along the minus strand of CBFHXS010000071.1, from coordinate 2,345 downwards.
TTGTAACGTTTTCAATGGAACTAGAAATTGTTCTACTTCTGAAAATGAAGCTTTCCCTTGAGAAACAGCAAATGACTTTCTCAAAAACTGAGCAGCAAGCTGATTCCCTGTCTGATCTTTCTCCCTAAGTTCTTGGGCAAAAGGCCACACCCATTTACCACCAGCGTCATCAGGAATAGGAACGATACGAAGCCTTCTATACTGGAAAACTTCTTTTAAGATTCTGTAACGCTCACCTAGCTTTAAAAGCTTTTTATCGAACTCACTCTTTTTACTGTCTTTCTTTTCATGTGCTTTCTGGTAATCATCAAGCCATTTAAAGTTTCCAGTTTTATCTTCGATTTCATTGAGCGAAATATACTTACCTGTGCCTAATTGACCTCTTATTTTACTCGAAACATAAATTATCTTCTTATCCAACCAAACGTCTGGACCATAAAGATGAAAGGCCATTAATACTTGAACTGGATTTTTACCTTCGTAGCTATCACTCCTATGCACTTTTCTAAGGATTCGATCTGCAACGGTATGAAAGGGTACTACACGCCCTTCATAGTCTTGAACCAATAAATTAGATATTTCCTTTGCATTCTCTTTAGAAAGATATTTCAACTCTACTTTTGGAGCCTCAAATTCTTTGGCTTTTGCACTGGTTTCATGATCATGGTCATGATCGTGGTCGTGATCATGGTTATGATCATCTACTTGCTCTTGGTCCTCATGAACGTGAGAGGTATCATCTCCATGAGCCAAAACGGTACCCGAAGAAACACCTAGCATTACAAATAATGCCAAAGTTTTGATCATCTTATTTCGGTTTTTCCTTGATTTCCTGATCAATTCATTCAAGTTTTTCATACGTCCAACAGGAGAAAGAAGTGAAAGAATCATACCTATTGACATCAATAAATATCCAAGATATGACACATTTGTTCCCCACCAATCATAGTTCACACTTAAAATCGTTCCTGATTCATCTGGGAAATAACTTGACTGGAAGAATCTGTAGCCTTTATAATCCATTACATTATTCATGAATATTCGTTGATCTCTGCTGTAGTCATCAATCGTATCGTTAAGCGTAACTTCTGAAGCATAAGAACTCGCCATATCAGATCCAGGATATCTGTCCAATTGAAAATCTCTACATGTAATTGAAAAAGGTACTTCTATTGGCTTGGCTCCATAACCTAACTGAAAGTTTAAGCCCGCAAATTGAGTCATATTATCCCCCATAATTAACTGAGGTCCACCTGCAAAAGTGACTAACTTTTCTTTTCCTTGAGAACTCAAACGAACGGTTAAGAGGTTTTCACCGGCATCCTTAGTTTCCGCTCTCATCGATACTTTAGCAATGTTACGCTTGTACTCTTTGAACATTATACTTTCTCCGGGAAACATGTAAAGCTGAGAAGATAAGAATCGCACAGCAGTATCTGCAGGGATCTGATCTACCTGAGAGGAGTCCAATCGATTTTTCATTCGATCTTCCACTGATAATTTCATCATATCAACGCGCTGAAATGGCTTTATAGACTGGATATATACCTGTCCTTTGTCCTCCCAGATTTTAACTCCAGGAATTGCACCATCCTTTTCAAATGAGAAGTTCATCTCTCCTATTGCCATTTGCTCACCTTCGAACAAATAGGTAGACTTCCCTCGTATTACAAACTCTAAAGCTTGGCCATCTAACGAATCAGCTTGTACAATAGAGTCAATTATATTCTCTTTGTAGCTAACGTATTCAACGCTTACCTCTGGCTGTTCAGGCAACTGAAAATCAACATCAAACGGGTTCTCCACACCCTCTGACATCCATCGCTGTTCTAAATACGTAAATTGATTTTTACCATCATTTGCTTTTATTGACAAATAAGGACTAGAACTAAAAATCACATTAGAAGTTTGATTTTCTTTAATCCTCATTTGTCCTTCAAAACCAACATATCTTGTTAAGGCGGCACCAATTATTATCAGCAAGAAGGAAAGGTGAAAAGCAAACAGTGCTGCTTTCTCTCGGGTATACATCTTATATTTAAAGATGTTTACGATTAAAGAGAGTGACAAATACAATAATAGTATTTCAAACCAAAGTGCATTATAAACTGCAATTTTTGATGCTGGCGTGCCATAATCAGACTCAATGAACGTCGCCATGGCGATTGAAACCAGAAATATCAGAAGGCCTAAAGCCATCATGCGCATAGAGAATAATTCTCTCAACAATCGATCTATCATTAATCCTTAGATTTGAATACAAAAATACATAATGATGAACGCTTTCTTAAGCTATTCTGTTTTTTTTTTGGGAGAATAAAACCAACAATTGTACTTTTATCGAC
>CBFHXS010000070.1:0-13979 GCA_965659845.1 Brumimicrobium sp. | reverse complement strand
AACTTAAGCCTTTAGCTCTTTTATATCATCTATATGTGTAAACTTCCAGTATTGATCCAAGACAACTGGATTCTGATCACGAGGAGTAACAATTTCCATTAAAGCCAACCTCTCATTGTCTTGCCAATCATAGAATTTCTGTAATTGATCATCGATTTCCTGAATGTTCTCTGAACGGTAATAGTTCACATTATATGCCTTACAGATGCCTTTCGCCTCCGCATTATTCTGGGTTATGAAATAATCCTCTCCTTGTGGAGTACTTTTGGGTCCTGGGATGATAGAGAAGATTCCACCTCCACTATTGTTGATTAAGAAAACACGAACATTCGAAGGCACATGATTATTCCAGAACGCATTACTATCGTAGAAGAAACTTATATCTCCTGTGATGATCACATGCAATTTATCTGGCTGAGCGATAGCTGTACCGATAGCTGTACTGATCGAACCATCTATTCCACTTGTTCCTCGATTACAGTGATATGTTAATGTGCTTAGCGCATCAAACAATTGAGCGTAACGGACGACTGAACTATTAGCAAGATGCAATACCGCGTTGTCAGGAACTGCATCCATCAAGAGTTCAAACACTGCAAGATCAGAATACTCTACTTCTCTTAAAAACGCTTCTTGTTTAAACTGAATTTGATAGTCTAATTGTTTCCATTGTTCTCCATATCTGGAAGTATTTCGATCAAAATCTTCTTCTCCTAAAACCGTTATGAAGTCCGCCGGCTCCATCTCAAAAGATTTCGTTAAGCACATATAAGTATCCATATCGGGAAACGCATATCCAACTTTCCAATGGTTTTTAGGACTGTATTTTCTTAAGTATTTTTTGATCTTTTTAGAAATGACAGCATCTCCTAGTGTGATCATCAAGTCAGGTTGAAAGAGCTCTGGACATTTGTGCTGAAAGCTATTCAACGATCTATCAATACAATGATTGAATGATCTATCTTGTAAATTACTTGTGTTCTCTACAACAACTGCAACCGAAGGATCTTTCGCCAGTTGCCTTAACTGATGGAGTAATTGAGGATTTTTTGGCATCTGACCGCAAAGAATAAGCTTCTTTGGACTTTCATTCCAAATGTTTCTAGCATATTCTTTTTCCTGTTGATCAAGCTTTCGTTCGACGAGAGGAATGGAGTTTACCTTTACCTCTTGACTTTCAACTTCCACCATATTGTATAATGGTTCACTAAAAGGGAAGTTGATGTGTACTGGTCCACCAGCAGGCTTTACTGCTTCATTAAAGATCTTGTTAACCTCATCTTCATTAAACTGTTTTTGACCTTCATTCAGAGGTTCTTCTATCAAAGACGTTTCGGCTAAAATATGATTCTTAAAGACACCTTCCTGCCTTATGGTTTGGCCATCTCCTTGGTCAATTAATTCAGAAGGTCGATCTGCTGAAATAACCATCAACGGAATACTTCTATAAAAGGCTTCACTTATGGCAGGATAATAGTTCAACAAAGCAGAACCTGATGTACAAGCAACAGCAACAGGCTCTGCTAGCTCTTCTGCCATACCCAATGCATAAAATGCTGCGCTGCGTTCATCGGGAATAACATATGTTGTGAATGCTTCATTATTTACAAATGCGATGACTAAAGGAGCGTTTCTCGAGCCTGGAGAAAAAACAATATGTTTAAGCCCCTTGGCTTTGCAAAGCTCTATGAATTGCTGTACTCCCTGTTTTGCACTTGTTTTAGCCATGAACCGTATTTTTTTTAGCAAATAGCTTTTTATCGAAATCTTTAGCTTCTTCTTCAGAGATCAAATTCAATCTTTTCAAGTATTCTACCGCTTTTTCGAATGCTTCTGGGAACTGTTCACCGTTGTAATTCCATTCTGTGTCTTTCAACCAGCTGCGGACGTCCTCTTTCTTGAGTCCGTACCTCCAAGCAATTATTTCCTCAGCGTCTCGATTATTCTTAAGTTTCTGAGCTTTCGCATTGATGATCTCGCACATCTTCTCTATTGCGTCTTGGTGTTCTTCTAATACTTCTGTCCTTACGGCAATAGCAAAACATGGCCAAGGCGTAACCACCTCATCAATATATCTACACTTTTCTTGCTCGGTGTAGGGTTGAGTTGTAAACTTCTCCCATAGAAAAGCCTGAGCTTCATTATTCTCAAGTGCCCATAGGCCTCCGTATATATCTCCAATAACCTTGAAGTCCAGCTTCTTGATATCCCATCCTTTTTCATCTGCCAAAACATATGACATTAGGTGAGATCCTGATCCTTCTCTGGAAATTGCAAAAGTTTGATCTTCAAGGTCAGGGACCTCTTTAATCGATGACTTGAACGGAACATGAATCCCCCAATGCAATGGAGAGGTTACATACACTTGCACTATTTTAGCGTCCAATCCTTGGAGGATTGATTTAGTAATACCTTCTGTTAAAAGAACGGCTACGTCCAAGGCTTTATTCTCGAGTCCGCGAACCATTTGACCTGTTCCTCCCCCCATATCTTCCCAGTGAAGTGCTATATCCTGAGCTTTGAAGTCTCCTTCTTCCATTGCTAATCTCCATGGTAGATTGAAATGTTCTGGTACTCCTCCTATTTTTAGTCTTGTCATATTACTTAATCTTCGTTGGCCAAAAACTGACGTTCATAAAGGTTCTTGTAAAAGCCATTCTTCGCCAACAAATCTTGATGATTTCCAGCCTCCATGACTTCTCCTTTATCTAAAACAATGATTTTATCAGCTTGTTGTATCGTTGACAGCCTATGTGCAATAACTATGGATGTTCGTCCTACAGTTAACTTTTCTGTGGCATTTTGAATCAACGCTTCACTCTCATTATCCACACTTGACGTTGCTTCATCAAGAATCAAGATGTGAGGGTTGTATACATACGCTCGAATAAATGCTAATAACTGTCGCTGACCCACTGACAACACTCCGCCTCTTTCACCCACAAAATAATCGTAACTATTCGGTAAACGCATGATAAAATCATGAGCTCCTACAACCTTAGCAGCTTCTTCAACTTGCTCCCGGGTAATGCGTTCGTCACCAAGTGTGATATTGTTCATTACGGTGTCGGAGAACAGGAAGACATCTTGTAAAACAATTGATATGTTCTGACGCAGATAATTGAGGTCAATATCTTTAATATTTGTTTCTCCAATCGTGATTTCACCTTTCTGATACTCATAGAATCGTGATAAAAGATTCACAATCGAACTTTTTCCCGCACCCGTCGCACCAACAAAAGCAACTGTTGTATTTGGCTCAATCGTTAGGTTGACATCCTTCAGTACCCAATCCTCATCTTGATAGGCAAACCAAACTTTATCAAATGAGATAGATTGTTGGAAGTCCACGTTCTCTAACTTCCCAGTATCTTGAATTTGTTCTTCCGTATCAATCGTAGCGAATACACGTTCTGCCCTTACAACTCCACGCTGAAGGATATTAAACTTATCAGCAAGTTGTCTGATTGGCCGATATAACATATGCACCCAAAGAATAAACTTCAGAATCGTACCTGTTGAAGCATCTCCGACCGCTTGAAACTCGCTTGCCAAACTCCAGGCGCTAAACACAACGAGAAAGGCAATAGATAACGAACTTAAAAATTCGACAAAAGGAAAGAATATTGAATTCGCCCAAATTGTGGCAATATGAGCTTTCTTGTGTTCTTCATTGATCTTAGCAAAACGCTGTTCCTCTACCTTTTCACGATTGAACAATTGCAATATAGCCATTCCTGATAGACGCTCTTGGACAAATGAATTGAGTCGGTTTACTTCTTTACTCTCTTTTTGATAGGCTTTTTTCATTGCTCTTGCAAAAATTCGCGTTGCAATGATTAATAATGGAACGGGAATAAGCACAAATACCGCCATTAAGGGGTTAGTGAAGAACATCCATCCCAGAATAGTAATCAATACAAGAATATCTCCTAACATATTGATCAGTCCTTGAGAGAAGACATTCGACATCGCTTCAAGATCTGAAACTACTCTAGTTACTACTGAACCTATAGGTGTTTGATCGAAATACTTCATCTTAAAAGCGATCATGTGCTTAAAGAGTTTTTTGCGTATATCCCGAATTACAGATTGTGCAAGTAGATTTGCAAAATATGAATTCAAAAACTGAAAGAGTGCTTCGATAAATAGCATACCCAATACGACCATTGTCCAGAAAAAAAGAGCATCTTTGTCTTGCGTTCGAATCACAAATTCATCAACAATATTTCCTATCACACTTGGGCGAAGAGGAGCAACTATCGAAAGTCCGATAGTAAATACAAAAGCAAGAATGAAATACCCCTTGTATGGACTGGCATAACTCACCAGTCTCTTAAAGACATTCACATTAAATTTAGTCCGTTTTTCACTTGACATGGTACAAAAATAGTGAGGGAGATGAGATTATCGGTTTAAAAACCAAAAAGAAGTAGAAAAGTTTACTAGATAGGGAGAAAACGCTGCATTAATTAGAAATAAATCATTTGAAAAACCCGTATGTGTTAGGAATGAGTTAATTTTGCACTCAATTTGAATGATATGGGACAACGAAGGGAAATAGACGATCTAATATTTGGTGTACACGCGGTTATAGAAGCGATCAAAGCACAAAAGACGATCAACAAGATAATGATCCAAAAAGGTATGGATAAAACCTTGTTTAGAGAACTGAAGGAAGCTCTCGCGAACAAGAACTATACACTTCAATTTGTTCCAGCACAGAAGATCAATAGCTTAACAGCTAAAAATCATCAGGGTGTTGTTGCCTTTATCTCACCCGTTGAATACCAAGACTTAGATCCAATTCTTTCTGAGGTATTTGGAAGAGGTGATTCACCAAACATTCTTATTCTTGACCGTATTACTGATGTTAGAAACTTTGGAGCGATTGCAAGAACTGCAGAATGTTCAGGTGTTCACGCTATCGTTGTGCCAGACAGACATTCAGCTTTAATTACCAGTGATGCAATAAAAACATCTTCCGGAGCCCTTCACAAAATTCCAGTTTGTAAAACTCGAGATTTAAACAAAACCGTGGAGTATTTAAAATCTTCAGGGATTAGAGTTGTGGCATGTACCGAGAAAACGAATGATTTTGTTTTTGATGTATCTCTTTCTGGACCTACTGCAATCATAATGGGTTCAGAAGAAGATGGTATTTCACGAGAATTGCTTTCATTAGCTCATCAACGTGCTAAGATTCCATTATTGGGTACAGTTGGATCATACAACGTAGGTGTTGCCTCTGGAATTGTACTTTACGAGAAAATGAGACAGATGATTCTAGAGTAGATCTAGATATTGAATTATTTCTTTTACTGTTACTTTTGCTGTCCGCCCTACTCCAATTATAGTGGCTGAAGCCATTCCTGTCCAGTTTCCATATCCTACTAACCACAAACCTGGTACTTTCGAAGACGTTGTACCCTGCATTGCAGTTCGTCCTTTCTCATCCAAATCTAAGATAGAGTTGAGATGATTTGTGGTATAATTAAATCCTGTGCACCATACAATTGCATCGATGGACTCTCGTGATCCATCTCGGAACAGCACTTCGTCTTGCTCAAAGCGATCGATAATTCCAAACCTATCCATTGCCCCTTCCCTATAAGCTTCAAGAACACCTGGCACCAAAACAATATTCCCAAGGTTAAACAATCCGCGATCTATTTCTTCCCCCTTTAATTTAGCTTTATATATTTCACTTGCTTGGTCAAACAGGGCCTTTCCATCAACATTTTCAGGAAGAAATTCAGGCTTTCTATTTACACCCCAAAAACAAATCGTATGTTGATGTAATTCGGCATATATTTGCGCTCCAGAATTCCCCGTACCTACTACAAGTGTTCGCTTACCAAGAAAATCATCAGGACTTCTATATTCAGATGAGTGATATTGATCACCATTGAAAGATTCAATTCCTGAAATTTTAGGCGTAAAAGGAGATCCTTGAGTTCCAGTAGCTGAAACAACCGTCTTAGATTTAAATACACCTTGGTTAGTTACGAGTTGAAAAATAGAATTTTCCAACTTTATTTCTTGCACCTCCACTTCCCGCTTTACAGGAAAATCGTATCGTTTTTCATACTGTTTCAGATAATCAACAACCTCATTTTTTGAGGGATACGCTGAACGTGTAGATGGCATAGGAAAACCTGGCAAAGCATTATGCTTTGCAGCCGAAAACAAGTGAAGGGAGTCCCAAACTTGATTCCATGATCCACCCGGTTCAGTGTTTTTATCCTGAAGAATATAGTTGAGTTTTGCTCGTCTTAAATAATAGGCAGTCGCTAGAGCGCTTTGACCGCCTCCGATAACAACACAATCATATATCATTTCAGAATTTGTCATCATGCGAAATGAATAAGGTCTTTTCCTATAATTAAGTTGTTTTCTACTGCCATTTTATTGATTTCATTACGCCCTTTGTCTTTTGCTATTGTCGCAATGATTTGTTTATCCGACCATTGAAAAGAATCAAGATCCTCGATCATGACATCATAGATATGCTTTCCAATTTTTTCAGGATTGTGAGATACCCATTTAAAGACATTTCCTTGACTTAATAAATGAGCGGCAAGTTTTTTACCTCTCGCCCCTGTCCCAAAAACAACAAGTTCCTTCGACATATCTCTAAAAAAGGAATCGAAATAATACCATTTTATTTCCGTGAATGTATGGTCTTTATAGCAATCAACAGTGCGTGAAGTCCGAGAAGGATAGTCACGCCAGTGATGTGTTATTTCTTTGCAAGGAATCACTTTGAAACCAGCCAGGAGCATGCGAAAGGCCAGGTCATAATCTTCTGGATATCGATCTCCATTAAAAGCATGTATAAGCTCCAAGTCTTCCCTGTGCAGCATCCAATTTGGAGAAGGTACTGAGCACTCTCTAAAAATATCATTAAAGTTTGTACCCTCGGCAGTTCTTTCATTCAACCAGTTTTCATAATTCTTAAAACCTGATTTAACCATGTCAGCAGAAAAATAGTTTACCCCACCAATTGCAACATGGCCTTTACCTGCTTTTGATAGATTTTGGTAAAGTATTTGAAGTTTATTTGGATACATGATGTCATCCCCATCCATTCTTGTAATGTGATCACCTGATGAATTACTGAATGCCGTTCTAAGGGCTTCTATAATCCCTTTGCCAAAATTGTTAAACAGCTTGATGCGTTTATCTTTTTCACAGTAGGCATTGACGATATCATATGTATTATCTACAGAGTGATCATTGACAATAATTGCTTCCCAATCAATAAAGGATTGGATAAGAATAGAATCGAGACATTCCCCAATAAAATTCGCTTCATCTTTGGCCGGGATTAAAATAGAAATCTTCGCTCTCCTCATGGAGAACGAAGATAAATATAAAATTATAAGAATCTTGACTAATTAGGTGTTAGCGGTTGAGACCTCCACGTTTTTCCAGTATTGCAACATGATGAATACAATCATCAGAGATGAAGTAAACCCTTCCACAAAGATTACCGTAGCAAATGAAAGATTAGTTTCCGCTGGAATCAAGGTCATTGCCAACGCGGATAAGTTTGTATCGAATAAAGATAAGTACATAAATAAGGATACTGCACTCAAAAATATACCTGTAAACACCGTAGTGGCTCCTGCTATTAATTGTTGCGGATAACTTTTTGACTCAGCTGCTGCCGACTTTAAGGTATTATTCACACCAATTAAAACAAACAGGAAATTCAAGAATCGTAAATAAAGGTTGTCGGTCAATCCAAGTGACTCTAGTATGATAAAATATGCACCTATCATTCCGAAAATTAATAGTCCGTTTAAAAAAGCTTTTGTCTGTAGTATCATTGTATTTTTGTTTGTAGTTCTATATATACAACGTTAGAAAAACGAACATTGTTCACAGATCTAAAAGAGGCCTAACTGACCGTCACTCTCTACAACACGGGTGTTCAAACGCTCATTAAGCAGTATTCTACCCTTATTCAGGTATGAATTGGCCCCTTTTATATCGAGCATTAGCGGCATTCTTTTTTTGGTATTATGAATCTCCTCCATAATCGGATTTGCAGAAGTGGTCAATAGCGTAAATGTATCAATTGGCTCACCTGTTTTTGGCTCAATCCATTTGGAATGAAGACCTGCTAAACAAAAAATATCATGTTGCTCAAGTCTAATCAAGTACTTCTCTTTCCTCTTCCCTTTTCCATCTAACCATTTCCATTCATAGAATCCCGTAACAGGAAGGACGCATCTATTTTCTTGGACATCCCTAAAGGATGGTTTATCATTCAAGGTCTCAATTTTCGCGTTCAAGGTATTCTTGCGAATATCCTGATCTTTGGCCCAATGGGGTATCAAACCCCATGAACTATATTGAAATTGAGAAGGATTGTTTGCCTTTAGTATAGGCAATAAAGGGAATGTAAAACCACTTATTTCATTCGAAGGTCTGTACAATTTAGGCAATTCAAATTGTGCATTGAATCGCTCGGTCAACTCTTTCGTAGTTGCTTTGTTCTGAATGTTATAACACATATTAAGATCGCTTTAGCAATGGAAAAATGAAAAGGCTTTTGTGTTGTACTCTTCATCGAATAAATGAGGATAATACTTCTTCATCTCGCTATTCATCAATTCCACCGGTACATCATCGAAGTGACCATAAAAATGAATGTATTCCATAAACTTCTCATCTCCTTTATACGCTTGAAACATGGCGTCGTTCTCTCCATCCCATTCCAATGGAGGAACACCTGACAAGCGACACACTTTCTTATCAAAAGCTGGGGTAGATTTAACCCAGGAACCATCAATAAAAGCTTCAACATAGCCGTGAAAGACAATTTCCTTTCGTTTTAAATAAGATGTTAATTTATCCACTCCAATGTGATTAATAACAATCCCATATCCCAACCGAGAAGGAATATCTAATGCTCTTAAACAAGCTGTCATAACAATCGCCTTTTCAACACACCAAGCTCTTCTGCGTTCGAGAATATTGCTGGCGATAAGCGCTTCAGGTCTAAGATCAAGATGATATGGGTCGTATAAAAAGTGATCACGTACAAGGTAATAGACCTCTATCGCTTGCTGTTTCTTCGAGTTGGCTCTATCAATAGAACGAATAAACTCATTCAGTACAGGACTATTGTAATCCAGGAAATTTGTGGGAATAAGATAACTGTTTTCTACCTTTTGGTCTTGCATAACATAAAGGTAAACAACAGAAAATAAATATCATCAAATCACAATACAGAATTGATGTAACATCTGTTACTAAGTTGAATATCATTAAACTGTACATTTGACAAAAACGAAAATATGAAGCTTTCTTTTTACCTAATCATAATGTCGACGCTATTTACTTTGCTATTATCAAATTGCACCTCTTCTGAAGAGAATATCAGTAGTATAGAAAACGATTTAATCCGTCAAAAAAACAATAATCGAGCAATAGAGCTTTTGGAAGCTAAATGTTACGCATGTCATAGCAGTAAGGTAGCACATGAAAATTTACTAGCTCCTCCTATGATTGCTATTAAAACGAGATACACAAAAGCAACTTCAGGTGAGCAAGAATTCGTTGACCGACTCGTTAATTTTGTTGAAAATCCATCACGCGATAAAGTGCTGCTTAAACATGCAGTTGAAGAATATGGGTTAATGCCTAAAGAGGGCACTCAAAAAGAAGATCTTGAGATTATTGCTCGTTATTTATACACAGCCGAAATAGAACAGCCTGAATGGTGGGAAAACAGACATGACAAACACCATTCTAAAAAAAATGCGGAAGAACCAAAAGAAATAGGTTTGAATTATGCGTTAACAACGAAAAAGGCTCTAGGAAAACAGCTTATGCAAGCCATAGAGAAAGGAGGGCCATCTTATGCCGTTGAATTTTGTAATACCAAAGCGATTCCAATAACAGATAGTGTTAGCAAAAGATTTAACGCAAAAATTAATAGGGTTAGCGATAAACCGAGAAATCCAGATAATAAGGCAAATGAAAATGAAATGGCTATCATACGATACTACAAATCTGCATTAGCAGAAAATAAAGAATTGAACCCTATTACTGAGGTCACGTCGGAAGGAACACAATTCTTTTATCCTATTAAAACTAACTCGATGTGCTTAAAGTGTCATGGAACTCCAGAAAAAGAAATTAACACAGCAACATTAACAGCATTGAAAAAACTATATCCAGCAGATAAGGCTAAAGGATATGGTGAAAGTGAAATTCGAGGTATTTGGAGTATCTTGTTTAAAACGAAAGAAAAATGAGGACGATAGGGTTAATCGGAGGTACATCTTACCACTCAACTATTGATTATTACAGAATGATCAATGAGAAAGTAGGCGAAAGAATTGGTACAGATAAAAATCCGACGCTGCTTCTTTACAGTTTGAATATAGAGATCATGCGATCCAGGGATCAAGACCGTATAAAAGAAGAGTATTTAGCCATTTCAAATAAATTAATTGATATGGGAGCAGAAGGCATTATAATATGTGCAAATACTCCTCACCTTGTTTACGACTTTGTACAACCCAAAATAAAAGTTCCAATACTCCACATAGCTCAAGCAATAGGAGAATATTCTGTCCAAAAAAAATTTACTACACTCGGATTGCTAGGAACTAAACCTACGGCCCAACTTGGATTTATAGCGACGTATTTAAAAAGAGAATATAGTATTGACACAGTCCTTCCTAGCGAAGGTAATATTGATCAAGTACACCACTACATTTCAAAAGAGTTAACCCAAGGAAACTTTACGGACGAAGCCAAAAAGTATTTCTTAGAACAAATGGATTTTCTTTCAGAAAAAGGTGCGGATGCAATGATACTCGGCTGCACAGAATTACCTCTATTGATTAAAAAAGAGATGACTAATCATGAACTAATCGATACAACAAAGTTACACGTAGAACTGGCGGTAAATTTTATTTTGAATGAGTAAATCTCATTTTATCTAAACTGTTTGGAATAATAAAAATCTGAAGGTTCCACTTTAAAATTATAATTCTCAAACCACTCAATAAAACGTTTCCATTGTGAACGATTATCTCTTTCCCAACGTTTGAATTCATCAACGTTACCCATCATAAATAACCAATGATTATATGCCTCAAAGAAACCACGGCTAATCAATTCCGAATGCAGTTCAAAAACAAGATGTTCTGCATAAGCTTTATCTTCTATAGCATTATGCAAGTCTATAAATTCAGATCTGAATTTGCTGATATTCGAAAGTGATAAATGATCAATACCTCGCAAAGCTTCTTTATACATTGGCTCAATGATATCTTGACCATAACTAACATATGAAGCGGTATCCTCATTCGGCACAGAAAAATTAGCGTCTTTACATAAATTGACAGAGATTGCTGTGTCATTATAAAAAATGATTTCCTTATTTAATGTTTCATACATTAAACTACTTATCTCCTTTGTTCTAGAGGTAAAAGGCTCTAGGTTTATAAATATCTCACCGTACAAAAGCCCCCAAATTTCTTCAGTAGATTGTAGATATATCTTGGAAGCCCAGTAATAATTCCCTGAAAAATTAGAAGCATTCTGAATACCTTTTTCAAACCAATCGATGGCATCTACATAATTCTCTTGATGCATTGAAAGTCTTCCTTTCTCTGTGAACAAAACACCTTCATGAGGAAGTTCCTTTAATCCTTTTTCTAAGGTTTGACCTGCTTTTTCAGCTTTTGACAAATTAACATATCCATGGGCCTGAAGCTGGTATACTGAAGATTTTGGTCCAAATTTTCTAAGGAACTTCTTGCTCTGCTTGATTGATTTGCGGTATTCTGCTCCTCTGAAGTAAAGGCCAGCCAATTCCTCTCTCAACGCTGAAGATTCTTGATAAGTCTTGATATTCGATCGAATCAATTCGATTGCGTAATCATGATTTCCTTGCTCCTCTACTTCCCTTGAATGACTTATTATAGCACGTATAAGTGTATCACTCTGACTGAAAATAGTTCCAGAAAGAAAAGAAAAACAGAAGCACAAAAACTGTATTTTCATGAGTAGCGTAGAAACAAGAGTTCCTAAATTAGCAAGAAATTATTTAAGAAAGCTGGATTTAAGGAACAAATCCATAACGAACAAAACGAACACACTGACCCTCAGAAGCTAATACAATTAGTCAAAAAGCCGTTGTTCAACCGGAAAATATGATGAATGATAATCAGATGAAATAGAGAAGAGCCAGTCAGACTCTTTTTCGAAAGAAGTAGCAAAAAAAGTCACAGTACTATCAATCATATCATGATTCTCATATAGCTTAATTTCGATTTTAGCTTGAATTATAGTGTCTCTATTTCTAACTTCCTTTACATATCCTGAGCCCCAATATATATAGTTATCATTGAACTGATAACGAGATGATGACTCTGGAACCTCTTGAAATTTTTGTTTCAATAAACTATCTCCAAGATTAGTAAAATGTTTTACTATGGCAGGGTGCGTGTAATTTAAATAAGATAATCCATCCCCAGTGTTTCTCGCTTCAATCATATTGTTAATTGACTTGTTCAACGACATCTCCTGCTCCGTAGATAAACTACATCCAGCTAGGATAAAAAGAAGGAATGGAACAAATATACTTCTCATCAGTTGAGAATTACGATGCTTAAATTTAGTGCTGTTGCAAAAGAAACCCACAGTAAGTAAGGTATGAGTAAAAAGGACGCGACTCTATCTAACCTAAAGAAATGTCGGATTAAAATGATTATAAAAGCCAACAGTAAAAGAATAACTACGAGTCCCAGCTCAGGATTGTGAAATCCAAAAAAAACAGGAGTCCAGGCCAAGTTAAGTAAGAAGTGTATCCCAAAAATAACGAGACCTCGATTGGCAAATTTCACAATAATCGGATACCTAGCTTTAGCGGAAACTTGCCAGATCAATCCAAAAGAACCTCCAATTAAAATGTAAATTATCGTCCATGCTGGGCCAAAAAGCCAATTCGGGGGAGTAAATACTGGCTTATTCAATTCAGCGTACCAACCTTGAATTTCGGAAACTGTTGAGAAACCACTCAAAAAACCCAATCCTAGACAAACGATTACAGAGATTAAAATCTTCAGCCAAAGGCCTTGTTTAAAATAAGATGTGCTGTGCGGATCTGAATGTATTTGCATGTGCTTCTATAATATATTTTATTTCCTTCGAGTAACCTCCTCCCATACTCGAAACAATGGGTAAGTTAAGTTCTTTAGCAAGACGAAAAATAATCTCATCCCGTTGGAGACAACCCTGAATTGAAACATTCATTCTACCTAACTTGTCGGTATTGATGATATCAACTCCAGATTGGAAAAACAAAAATTCAGGATTAAAATTACTTAATATCTGATCCAAGTTTTTCTCCAATTCATAAATATAAGTTTTATCGTCTACTCCATCTTCCAAAGGAACATCTAAATCTGATTTTTCTTTTTTCAGCGGATAATTATTGGCTCCATGCATACTAAAAGTAAACACTTGTGGTTCATCTTCAAATATTTTAGCAGTGCCATTGCCTTGGTGCACATCGAGGTCTATGATTAAAATAGAGTTTACTTTATTTGTATCCAATAACCATTTTGATGCTATTGCCTGATCATTGAGTAAACAGAACCCTTCTGCACGATCTGCATAGGCGTGATGTGTTCCTCCTGCAATATTCATGGCTGCTCCTGTTTCAAGTGCTAACTCTGCACACTTACGTGTACCTTCCATGATTATTTGCTCTCTTTCTATCAAATGTTCATCATGTGGAAAGCCAGATTTCCGTTGTTCTCTTTTATCAAGCTCTAAGTTTCTTAACCGATTAAAGTAAACCTCTTCATGAACCGCTAGAACGTGGTCTTGAGCTATTGTTTCTGGACTAAAGAATTGTTCCTCCTCTACAGTACCTTCATGCAACAATTGCTTCGGCAAAAGATCATATTTATCCATTGGAAAACGATGCCCTTCAGGCAAAG
>CBFHXS010000069.1:0-14027 GCA_965659845.1 Brumimicrobium sp. | reverse complement strand
GTAATAACTACTACATCTGAATCTTTAGTCTTCGAGTAATCGTTAGTAGAACCCGTTGTACGTGAATCGTATAAGTTTATTGGCGACGTTTCCCAAATATCCAAAGCTTTACCTTCGGCAAAACCATCTTTAATATCCAATAGAACGATCTCATTGGCAATTTCTCTTTTAGCAAGGACATCTGCACATGTTGCACCAACGTTTCCTGCTCCAACCACTGTAACTTTCATTATAATTGATTTTTTAATTAACAAATAAGCGCTACGAATGTAATCATTTCAACATGAAAATACGAACGGTTTATCCCAAAATTTGTGAGGTTTACTTAAGAAAGATATAATTTTTATGAAATCCATAGAAATCATTCTTAACAGCGCATATTTTTCTATCAAAAAAAGTGTCAATCCTTAAAAAACTTCTAAATTCATCACATTTTTGAATAAAAAAGCAACCTACAAAGAATCGGAACGTTTGTAAATTGAAACAAAAAGTGGAACACGATCAACTCAAAGAAATAATTCAAAGGTGTGCAAAGCAGAATCGTGCTGCTCAAAAAGAACTCTTTGAATTGTTTTATGGGAAGATGCTAGGAGTCTGCATGAGATATACGAAAGATCATGACAGAGCACAAGAAGTTGTTCAGGAAGGTTTTATAAAGGTCTTTGATAAGTTAGGGGAATTTGATTTTGAAGGTTCTTTTGAAGGATGGGTTCGAAGAATTATGGTGAATGCATCGATTGATGCCATACGTAAAAGAAAACGACAACCATTTGCAACAGATGACGAATTTGTATTTAACGATTCAAGTTCATATCAAGAACATGATTTCGATGAAGATATTACCAAGATGAAAGCAGAATACGCAATGGAAGCTATACAAAAGTTATCTCCTGCCTACCAAACTGTTTTCAACTTGTATGTTATCGAAAATTATTCACATAAAGAAATCGCTCAGATTTTAGGAGTGAGTGAAGGAACATCAAAATCAAACCTAGCTAAAGCAAAGCAAAACCTTAGAGAAATATTGAAAAACAAATTTGTCAAATTAGACCGATGAAAGATAATTTAGAAAAAGCATTTAAAGATAAGCTCGACCAGTTCGAAGCTCCCTACGATGCGTCTGCATGGGAATCGATGAATAGTCGACTAGATGCTCAACAAGGCCTAGGAGGTAATCATCTTTTCAAATGGATAGCAGGAAGCGCTGCGATTATTGCAGTTGTTATCGTGAGTTCTTACTTTTTATTAAAAGAAGAATCAACTACTTCTAAGGATCAATCGAAAATTGCTAAGCACTCATTGTCAGATGATCAGTATTCTAATGAAGATAATTCAAATGAAGTTAAAGGTCATAATGACCAAGTAATTTCTAACAACGCTAAACAAGATGAAAATTCAGATATTGCTACTGAAGCATCTGAAAATAATAATCAAGAGCAAGCTGATCAAAGCGAAATCATCAATGCTCCGATAGACCAGCAGACTCCTAACGAAGTAACTGACACTAATGATAAAGCTAGTTTAGAATCGGAGACGAATAATGATGTTCAGACAAGTAATGACGAAGTATTGAATAAGCCGAAATATAATTTTATCGCCGGTAAACTCATAAACGATAAGATTTGTAAAGGTGAATCAATCTTCATAAGAAATAGTGGAGCGAAAAATGACATTATAAAACTTCAAATTGAAAATGACGTCTTCAGCTTGAAAAAAGCAAACACATATGAATTCAAACCAGAACATTCTGGAATTATAACATACCTTGATGGAAAGAATAATGTAATTGGAAAAGAAGAATACATCGTATTTGAGGTTCCTAATCCTGATTTCAATATGAAAGCTAATGTTTTTGAAGATGGTTTACCAATCACAAAATGCGAAACATATGGAGATTATGAATCTGTTGAATGGTCATTTGGCAAAGAAAACCATAAAATCAAAGGACGTAACGCGACTTACAACTTCTTTAAAAAGGGTGAACATGATGTAACACTATCAGTAATAGATTACAACGGATGTAAGAACTCAAAAACGAAGAGAATTAGAATCGAGGATAATTACAATCTCATGGCGGTGGATGCATTCAAGCCTCATGGTGCGGATCCGAGAAATAAAGTCTTTATGCCTTTCGCATTAACACAAAGAGATGTAAACTTCACATTAACAATCGTTGACCCAAGAGATAATTCAGTTGTATTCTCTTCACAAGATGCAACTAAGGGTTGGGACGGAATAGATCAACGCACAGGTTCAATGACACCAAGCGAAACAGTATATATCTGGAAAGTACAATTGGAGAATCCATTACCAAACGAACGTCAAGTTTACGCTGGTACGGTGGTACACAATTGATAATTTACACACAACAACACAACAAGAAATCCCGGTAATTTTTTATCGGGATTTTTTATTTGAGTAGATTCTCGAATTCAGGGTATTGTGAAAGAAATTGATCAACTTTTTCTTGAACATTTTTTTTGTGTTGTTCAGCAGACTGAGATCCTTCATGAATGAGTTTATGAAAGGTAAGAGACTTAATCTTTAAAAATTCTTGAATTACGGATTGAGCCTTATCGGTTAGCATAGTTCTCAAAAACCTATCCTCTATCTCTTCAATTGCGTATCGATTAGGGTGAACACCATCTTTCTCAAAATACGAATAATCACGAAGTTCATCTATCACAATTTCGTAAGACGGGAAATAAAAACACCTTTCTTCACTTGCTATGATTTCATGTACTGCTGAAATGAGAATACCCTTGCTTAAATTATTCTCTACTAAACCATCTTTCTTATGTCGGACAGGGCTTACAGTAAAGACAACCTTTATTTCAGGGTTCAACTGTTTAATATTTTCAAGGGTTTGCTCCCACTTCGTCACAATTTCTTCAACAGACAAACACCTTTTCTTAAATAATTGCTGTGATTGTTTATGACAATTAGCTACAATCCTATCTTCGTTATTCAATTCGTAAACCCACGCCGTTCCGAACGTAATAAAAAGAACTGATGACTTTCTTACATGTTCAAAAAGTTTCTCTCTTTGATTCTTGATTTCAACTTCAACAGAACTTCTATTGAGTCCCCAAATTAAACTACTAGCGTTCCATGATAGAAACTTGTCATCTGATTGAAAAAGAGATGAATTCCATTCGTCCTGATTTAACATGAATTGTTCTGCCAAGGAAATAGGGTTAAAAATCACACCAAACGGATTCGACATAACATTAAATGCTAATTCTCTGGATGAATCTGCTATATGCTCGGAGAAACAACTACCTAAAAATGTCAAGTTATCGTGCACCTCTAGAATATTGTGCTTGACCAAGTCTACCTCTATCTTTTTCATTTATCAAGCTTTTAACGAATGGTCAAGTACAGATTTCCACCCTTCCCACTTACCATAATCACCAATAGTTTCGTTGTGCCAAATCATAACGAAATCTCCACCGTACTTACGCACCTCATTTTTAAGATCGTCGATCTTACTTATTGCAGAGTCAGAACTCAATCCCATATATTCGTTAAGTGTACCATCCATATAACTAAAGGGATGAATACTCAATTCTGTTATGATTTCCTTCTTCAAATTATACCAAAGAAAAGGACGAGCAATACCAGCTCTAAAACCAGGTAACTCGGCAAATCCTAAGGTGAAATCGTTTACTAGTCCTGAAGAAATTAATTGTTCGTAGGTGTAAGGTATTTTCAACTTTAAGAAATGTTGGCGGGATAGCGTAACTTCTGAACTAATTATCTCTTCAATTCTAGATTTCTCTTCCAATAAAACAGATCGACTATCATTGGATTGATAACTCGGGTGTAGACCAACTGTGCATAACTCTGAAAATGACTTTATTAATTCACGAAGCTCTTCAACTTCATGACTTACATTTCTATCATAATTACCGTAGTCCCCTAGCAGCCAAAAGATTTTAACCTCAAAACCTTTCTCAATAATACTTTCAATAATCTCATATGTATCATAAGGGTCTCTTACTCCTTCTTTCAAGACACGCCGTCTCTCCTCTAGCCTCTTTTTATCGAATCTCAATAAGTCCTTTGAAACACTCATCCATTTTCTGAATCCCTCCTTCAATCTATAAGCAAATGCATTGTCAATGTCAAAAGTTGGAACAACCTTAAAAGGGATTTTACTGGTTTGTATTTTCGTTTCGCTTTCACGCTCTATAAATCTCAGCACCTCTTCACTCCATCGCTCAACCATGAGCTTATCGAGCCAACCATAGTTGTAAACCAAGGATGACTTAACTGGATAACGACCATGATGATCAGTTTCTTCTGAAAGGTACTCATCGTAACAAGATAAAAGGTAAAAGATACTTGCTACAGGATCGGGAACTCCATCGAAAGATATGACTTCTTCTCCACCCCATTTTTTGCGAGACAAGTAATGCTGTCTGATATCTTCCTCAAACAATACTGTTGCAGGAGAAATGGTAGGAAAAGTTTCATCAAATGGATAGTCAGAATAAACTAGTTTTAGTCCTTCAGCAAAACGAAAGACATCTGGATCATTAACTATTTCAAAGGGAACGTTTCTATCTTCAAAGATAATTCCAAGTGTATAACTTAATCGTTTTGATATTATATCTGAAAAAACTAACAACATAGTTGACTACAAAGTACGAATAATTTCATTCGCTATAAAAGAAGCTGCCTTTCCATCTCCATAAAGAGAAGGATATGTCAGTTCATCCTTTGTTTTCATGAAACTGTTAACTCCATGTATTATAGCTGATTCATCTGCATCCGCAATGACAGCATTACCATGATCTACTATCTCAACCCATTCAGTCTCTGGCCTAAGAATGACACATGGTTTTTCATTGAAGTAAGCTTCCTTTTGCAATCCTCCACTGTCTGTTATGATTAAATCACACTTGCTTTCCAATGCTAAAATATTCAAGTAAGACACGGGATCTATCAACTGTAAACGATCATGATTGTTCACTTTTTTTAGGATCTCGCTATCCACATTTTCAACCATACAGTTGCGCGTCCTCGGATGAAGTGGTAAAACCAATTGATGGTTAGGATGATCTTCTAATATTTTCAGCAATGCTGAGAATATCGTTGTTAGCTTTATTTTATCATCTGTATTCGCCCCCCGGTGAATAGTACACAAGAAAAACGGAGTGTTTTCTAGATTATTTTTACTTAAAACAGTATTTTTTTCTAATGCCACTTCTGAGAAAAAAGAAGTGTTATCATACATAATATCTCCACAATGATAAACATTTGGAGCATCAACTGAACACTCTTCTTTATCTTCTGAAAAACCTTCATTAACTAGGTTATTGTAGCCTGTAGTAGTTGGAGAGAATAAAAGCGTAGACAAATGATCACAAACAATTCTATTCACCTCTTCAGGCATAGATTTATTGAAACTTCGTAAACCAGCCTCAACATGAATGATAGGAACATGTATTTTGGAAGCGGCGACTGCTGCGGCAAGCGTCGAATTAGTATCTCCATACACTAAGATACCATCAGGCCTTTCGTCCTGAAGGATTTCTTCCAATTTAATAATCATTGCCGAAGTTTGCTTACCATGTGATGCAGAACCTACTTCCAAATTATAATCAGGTTTTGGTATCTGCATTTCTTCAAAAAATATAGCGGACATATTCTCATCATAATGCTGCCCCGTGTGAACGATTACTTCTTTAAGTTGATTAGGAAATTCAGTCCTGACAACTCGAGAAAATGCTGCCGACTTAATAATCTGTGGACGAGCTCCAATAACCGTTAAGACCTTCTTCATTACATTTTTTTTATATAGAAGACGAAATTAATCATTTTAAGAAAAGAGAATAGATATTTTTGATCTTCACTATACTTTAAAATTGTTAAGAAATACCATTCTCATGGTACTGTTAAAACAACATTTTTTTGGCATTTTTGCAAATCGGTATGACAAAGAAATTGAAAAAGATAGCGCTCGTTGGAAATCCAAATTCTGGAAAAACCTCTCTTTTCAATCGATTAACCGGACTCAATCAGAAAGTCGGCAATTACCCCGGAGTAACTGTTGACAAGCGATCTGGATTTATCAAGCTAGAAAATGAAGAAAAGTGCGAGCTTATTGACTTGCCAGGAACATACAGCCTATCGTCCAAGAACGATGATGAGAAAGTAGTTCAAGATATACTTTTAAACCCAGAGCATAAGGACTTTCCAGATCTATTGATATTTGTAGCAGATGGAACCAATTTAGCAAGGAATTTATTTTTTGCTTCTCAAGTTATTGAACTTGGAATACCTACCGTACTCGCCATAAACATGATTGACATTACCAGTGTAAAAGGTGATGTTCTAGATCTTGAGGGTATTTCAAAATATTTTGATGTTCCTACTGTTGGAATAAGTGCGAGGAAAGGAATTGGAATCGACGATATGTTGCAAGCTGTAAACAAGCATCCGCAGGTTTCCAAGAAATCCCTTTTTCAGGATGGCAAAAATGAGAATTTACTCAACTTAGTTCAGTCTTATTTCAAGTCGACGTCTAAATACATGTTATTCAAACAGTGCTGTAATGCGAAGGTTTTACTTGAAAAAGACGCATTTAATAAATTTCAGGAAACTTCTCAACCAGCAGGCTTTGATCCACTCAAAGAAGAACTTTTAGAAATTAACAATAGAGTTGAAGAAATTAATGCCGCTACAAAATCATTTGTTTCTTCAAATGTTGAGTCTAAAAATAATTCTACAGATAAAATAGATAAATATGTAACGCACCCTTTTTGGGGTCTACTTATATTTCTACTCGTGTTTTTCTTTGTTTTCCAAGCCATTTTCACTTTTGCCTCATACCCTATGGATGCAATCAACGATGGCGTCATATGGATTGGAAATGAAGTAGTCAGCTTTTTACCTCAAGGGTGGTTAGCAGACTTTATTTCAGATGGTATTTTTGCGGGTCTAGCTGGGGTATTAATATTTGTCCCTCAAATCATGATCTTATTTGGATTAATTGCAATTCTTGAAGACACAGGCTATCTGAGCAGGGTTAGTTTTATGACTGATGGTTTACTTCGGAAATTCGGGATGAATGGAAAGTCTATCGTCCCATTAGTTGGAGGTTTCGCATGCGCCATACCTGCTATAATGGCCGCTAGATCAATAGAAAACAAAAAAGAGCGATTCATTACTATTTTCATTACTCCTTTAATGAGTTGTTCCGCACGACTACCCGTTTATGTTTTCTTGGTCTCTTTTATTGCACCAGACGACTTCATTTGGGGTTTTATAAGTGTTCAAGGTCTCTTCATGATGGGACTATACATTTTAGGCATTCTTGCCAGTCTGATTATTGCATTTATGATTCATAAATTCTCTAGATTGAAAGGAGATGATAGCTTTATTCTTGAATTACCCGATTATAAAACACCTAGTTTAAAGAATGCTGTTGCCAACATGATCAATAAGGGACGAATCTTTGTTTTGCAAGCAGGTAAAGTAATATTAATCGCATCTGTAATTCTTTGGGTACTCTCTTATTTTGGACCTAGTGATAAAATGGAGAAAATTGATCAACAATATGCGGCTCTAATGATTAATGAAGGAGCAGATGTTGAACGTCTTGAAATCGAAATGAGCAGCGAAAAACTAGAACATTCTTATTTGGGAATAATTGGTAAAACGATTGAGCCTGCCATAGAGCCTTTAGGCTATGATTGGAAAATAGGAATCGCTGTAGTTGCTTCATTTGCTGCTAGAGAAGTGTTTGTTGGAACCATGTCAACCATCTATAGTGTTCAGGGAGATATTGAGGGGAAATCAGGTTTGAAGTCGATTAAATTCTCTTATGCAACAGCTTTCTCACTATTGATCTTTTACGTTTTCGCTTTGCAATGCATGAGTACAGTAGCCATTGTTAAACAGGAATCAGGGAAATGGAGTGTTGCTATTTGGCAGTTTATTGCCTTCACAGGCCTAGCATACATAAGTGCACTGTTGACATACCAGCTACTTAGCTAAAACATCAGTTTACTTTAGTGAGAAGACAAACTGAATAAGCTTTAATAGCTTCCTGCTTACCGAATGAATCTACTTTTTCATGTGTGGTCGCTTTTATAGATACGTTTTCAATTTCCGTTTCCAATATGTCAGCAATCACCTTCTGAATATCCGGAATATGTGGATTAACCTTTGGCTTTTCAAGCACTACAGTTGCATCTATATTTCCTATTTCAAAGCCCTTCTTTTTTATAAGAGAATACGCATCTTTAAGTAAGATCTTACTATCTATATTCTTGTATTTTGGATCAGTGTCCGAAAAATGAAATCCTATATCTCTTAAGTTCACTGCTCCAAGCATCGCATCACAAATAGCGTGCAACAAAACATCGGCATCCGAATGACCTAATGCTCCAAGTTTAGAAGGTATTTCTAAACCACCAATAAATAGTTTGCGATTTTCTACAAGTTGATGAACATCAACTCCGAAGCCAATTTTTATACTCATTACTGCGGCTTTACAGACCCATTAGTATCAGCCCCAGATTTGTTCCCTAGATAAAGTCTCATCGTAAATCTAATCGTATTCTGAAGTGGGTTATTTCTTCTGAGTGATGTGAGGTAAGAAAAATCTATACCAAACAATTTATATTTTAATCCAATTCCAAAGGTTAAATGTTGACGCGCCCCTTTTTTAAGATTTTCATAAAAGTAACCCGCTCTTGCAGCAAAAATATCATTGTACCAATATTCAATCCCCGTTCCGATCATGATCTCAGATAACTCTTCTTTGAAACGTGTCCCGTCCTCTACCTGATATGAACCATCTGGATTCTCAATAAAATCTCCATTTGCGTCCCTAGACAACGCTCCCGGAGCATCGTAAAAAGACTGAAGCATTCCAGGAACCACACCTATATTCGGGTCATAACCTGAAAGGACTTCTCCATTAGCGTTAATAATTGGAGGGCTCGGAACCAATAACTTCGAAATATCCAATGCCCAAGTCAAACTGTTGTATGTATCAAGATCGAAAGTGAGTGCAGAACCAAGTTTCAAATTTGTAGGAAGGAAATCTCTTTCATTCTCCAAGGTATATGAAATTTTATTCCCAATGTTATTTAACGTCAAAGCAAACGCCATCGAACCTCTCGTACCTCCATAACGAACGTCATCGTTAAAATAAGAAAAGGAAAGATCTGCTGCCCCTGCTAAACCCGGCTTCGTTGATGCACCTGCTACGTTAACTCCCGCAGTCAAATTGGAAAAAATGAATTTACCATTTAATCCAAGTGAGAAGTTTTGATTCAATTGATATGCATAACCTCCAAGTATTTCGAACTCTGTGGGGGTATGCGTTAATGTTTGATTCCCGTTATTATCCGTAAATACAATCTCTCCCAAACTAAAGTAACGAAGGGACCCTCCAATTACATTACGATCATTTAGTCGCATGTAACCTGCAAGATGAGATAAATTAATGTCTGACGCTAGATTCTGTAACCACGGAGAATAGGATAACGATATTTCAGACTTCTCCTCAGAAAAAGATAACATGGATGTGTTCCAGAATAAAGAACTTGATGTCGGACTTAAAGCAGTACCTGCATCACCCATAGCTCCTGATCTTGAATCAGGGGTTATCTGAACAAAAGGTACAGCCGTTGTAATCGTATTTAACTGCAATTCCGCTGCATCTGTAGCCCCGCTATTTTGTGCTGAAACACAAAAAGGCATAATAAGTGCAATCCCAGCGTATATATATGATTTCATCATTTCTAGTTTCTTCAAATGCTCGACTGTGAACGTTTAATATTTATAAGATATGTTTCCCATACCTTCGACAATATACAAATATACGTAAATCGTCAAATTATATTGTGTCACTATTTCAAAAGATACAGTTTTTCCATTGCTCTAGTTATTTCCCCTTCTGGAGTTTTAACACTAACACGATATACATAAACACCTTTGGCTAACTGATCTCCAAACTCGTCTCTACCATCCCAAAAAATACCTTCTGTCCTAAACCCCCTGGTTTCAACCATTTGGTTTATTGTCTTCACAAGCCTTCCTGTTACAGTATAAATCTCTATTTGAGTTTCTAAAGCAGCGCAGACCTGATTATGTTCAAAATAAAACTCTGTACTCGTTGTAAAAGGATTAGGATAATTCAACACATGATCTAATACAAGTTCGCTTTTCTCTTGAACTGTGAATTCTATCGTTTTCTCACTTGAATTATTATTCACATCCCAAGCTTTGAAAGTCAAGGTATGCAAACCAGGGTCTAATTCACTCAACTGATAGCTTAATTCTCCGCTTTGATATGTATCTAAGTCTGAATTATAAAATTCATTGAGAACAATCGCATCACTGGTATTTTCATCAATAATCATAGTAATGTCATGGCCAATTCCATTACCAACAGTATTAATACCGCTTTCATCAAATAATTGAGCAATTAAAATTGGAGTTTCATCCGTAATTCCCCCATTCACAAAATTATCATCATTTAAAAACAATTCAATCTCTGGACCCTCACTATCATTTAGCCCAGTCGTATCAATACCACCAATAATAAAAGATCTAGAAGACCCTCCTGAGGTTAAGTCTTGATCATTATATCCATAAAAACTTGCCTTACCAAGACCAAAGTTATAATTGATGTCCTTGGGTACAATAAAATCAAAATCAAAGGTTCCGTTATTGATTGTGGCTTTCCCTCTGAACAATACGTTCAACTGTTGCTCGTATGAAATAACAGGAGACGAAGCATCCTGTCCCAAAGTTTGCAACTGAATAGGCTTGTCCAAAACAGAAGGTTGCAATATGCCATTATAGGCATTCAATTGATTTCCAAATTGATCCTCCACATGTCCTTTCATTCTAACTTTCGATAATGCACGAATCGTGTCATTTGCTTGAGTAACATCGACCTGATTGACAGAGTCTAAAACTACTTTTTCATAGGGCAAAGCAATTTTCAAAGCTGGATCCCCCAGAAGCATGAAACTTCTTTTATTATTAGAACCTCCTAATACAGCATTTTTAGTATCGGTAATAATCTCACCAAATGTTAAAGGTTCTTCATTCGTATCTCTTGTAAAAACAGTTTGAAAGAATCGATCAGTAGTTATCGAATTCGTTGAAAAATAAACAGCTCTGGTAGTGGTCATTAAAGCAATTGCTCCACCAATTTCATTCAAGGCCATCCATTCTCCGGCTGAAACCCTTTCATTATCATCTATCCTACCAAATTCGCAAGTAGCAGAAACAAAAAGAGTCAGTTTATCTATATTTTCGAGTTCTTGAATCTCCCCTATCGTCATGATTCTTTCAGATGCTGCTCCCATTGCTCCTCCATGCCCAACATAACAAGTTAATACAGATCCAGACTCTATACTTCGCGTTATATCCTCGTTAACAGCAGGGTATCTTTCTCCTCCTGCAGTAGTTGTTTGAACATAAGCATCAGAATAAATTTTCTTTGCATTCATCTCCGGATGATTCTGCGTCACATATGAATATGCAGGCTCTAAATCATTCACCACAAAGTATCCATTCTCTTCATCATCAGAAATAAGTGTATAACGTAATCTCCAATCTCCATGAGTACTGATAAAACCATCTTCACCACACGAGAGATCCTGACCAGAATAAATTGAAGAACCATTCTTCATATAATGCTCTATCTTATCAACTAGATTTTTAGCATCCTCGGAAGTGGTTGCTACCAATCTCCCCACTGCAATATCCAGATTGTCAGAAGGGTCAAAAGCTTCAGCGTCGTCAAGAAAACCAAAATAATCATCAGAAAGCAACGTAGATATATAACTCTCGGAATTCACCGTGTGATAAACCGGTACCATATAGTTATTTTCAGAGACTCTATCTTTTGGATCATATGTACCATCGCCAAAAAGACAAAGGTACTTAGGCATATCATCAGGGTCTCCTTCCGCTCTTTCGTAAAACATTTTAGCAAAGAACTTAATTGCTGTCGGATCTTGAGTTCCCCCAGAAAATTCATTGTACACTTCTTGTATTGTTACTACGTGAACAGTTAACCCGTTTGCTTCATGAAGTGAACGAAGACGATTTGCTTGTGATAAAAATAAAGGATGAGTCACTATCAAATAATCCGCTTGAGGTAAACCATGGAGATTTTGGTTCCTCACTTTTTCAATAAACTTGGGCGTCTGATAATCTGATCCATCAAATGCAACGAAAGTTCTCAGACTATCTGTAGCTACCTTGAATTCATAAGTAGATCCTGTTAATGTTCCATTAACTAATTTAGGATTAGTCCGTTCTGTTATTTCCCAAACAAGATCCCCTCCTGAAAAGTTTGAAATTTGAAATAGTGAAACATTTCCAGCCCCCACTGAATTCAGATCTCTAAACTCCATAGTTCCTGATCCAAAATTCAAAAAACTTCTTGCATTAACCTCTATGAAGTCGAGATAACCTATATCTGAAGGTGAAGTCCGATTAAATGTAACATTCAAAGAAAAACTACTTGAATTCGGATTGAATACATTGGGCATTGATATAAAACCGTTTCGAGAATAATTGTCAGAACCTACTGGTGACAAATTCGCGGTTCCCATCTGAGTACCATTATACGAAATGGAGAAATTGGTATTCCCTCCTGAACTTCCTTCACTGCATGCAAAAAAAGATCTTATCAAACCAGGCTGACTGGTATTTAAGTTACGAAGAAAAAAGGTATACGATTGTGAAAGTTCAGCATCAAAAACATCTCCATACCATCGCTGTCCACCTTTAATCAGATTACGTTGCTCTCTCTCATATATTGTGAAGTTATTGTAATCAGTTACTGTATCCGTCTCTGTTAAACTGGTAAGATCAGCAGGCTGAATTCTCGAAGGAGTTCCGTTGCTATTTATATTTATAAAATATGCAGACTCTTCTGAATAGTTATTCAAAGTTCTTGAAAACATATCTGTTCCAGTTTGCTCCCATTTGTGAGGGCCTCGACCATAAAACAAAATAAAATCTTCTTGATCAAAAGAACCATCTGCTTCACCCTGAATATAAATATCATTTTTTATTAGGTCATCCGGTCTATACTCTGAATTATTCTCAGGAAGCCGACCAAAAGCATTACCGTATACATTTATATCAGCTGGATCTAACGACTCTACGTCGATACCCAATGAAGATAAAAAGGAATAATCCATGCGGTAAATTCCATTTTCATTAACGGTTACTTTATACCAATCACCACTTCCCGACTGAAACACTGAATTTGGAGCAAATGTATTCGACTTTACTGGGAATTGATTTGATTTCGTAACACTAAAATTTATACTTGTTAATTTGGACAGAATACCATTTCTGTTCACAAACGGCACAACACTAAGATTGCACACTGGAACATTAGAAGAACGAACATTCTTAACTTCATAGGAAACAGTCTCCAAAATCGAAATCTTGTTGGAAGAGACAAATTCTATCTCCTTGTTATCGAGCGGCTTCGATTCGAAAGATTCAATCTTAAATTCCCAATTTTCGTTTGGTGAAGATCTTTGATAACTAGACAAATGAAGATATTGTTCGCCATCATAATACACATTCTCCAGCCCAGGAAATCCATAATCCGATCCTTCAGCCTTAACTGTATCCCACTTTGCCTTCCAATTTAAATCAATTACAACCTCCTGACCCACAAGATAAAAACCTGTCATGAAAAGAGATAATAACAACACATTAAACTTTAAAAGAATCCTCATATACATTAATTAATTCTCGATAAACCACAAAACTCCTAAAAAAGTTTTAAACGTTCACAATTAAAAATCAAAACGTTCAATTTCGAATGATATTTTAAAAGAACTTGGAATATTTTGTAACTATCAGCATTTTTTTTCGTAAAATTGACGGTTGTTTGTGTATTTTTGTCAAATAAGTACTATGCTGAAAAGTTATTTATTTATCAGTCCTGCAGTTCTATTTGTATTTGTCGCTTGTATATTCGCAAGTAATAATACTGTTGCTCAGGATCCGCAGTTTTC
>CBFHXS010000068.1:0-14569 GCA_965659845.1 Brumimicrobium sp. | reverse complement strand
TAAACGTTATTACCAAAAAATAAATCAATGCGTCTATTTATATTTATAATTATCTCAATTTCATTGTTTTCTTGCGGACTACCTAAAGAACACAATGAAGATTTTCAAGGTAAAATGATTTATAAGATAACTTCTTCGATCAGCAACCCTTCTGCCCAAGACAGTTCAAATTATCAAATTGTATATATGATGGATTCAATGTTACGCATTGATAGCTACACACCAATTGGGAAACAATTATATATCAAACATATTCCTAAAAACAGAGCTTATATATTAATGGATTTAGGTGTCAAGAGCGTTGCCATTCAAACGATCACTGACAGCATCAAAAACAATGACAAATACACCTATAAAAACAAGATGGGTACTGATATGATTGCAGGACAGAAAGCAAGAAGAGTTAAGGTAACTGATAATGATCAAGACACTACCTTTATGGTAAACTATCTTCCTGAAGTCTCTTCTAAGTATTCAAATGCATTAGAAGGAATCCCTGGATTACCCGTAAAATACAGCATCCATTCAAATGATATTTGGATAACGTACGAGTTAATCGAGTTTGAGCAGAAACCTATTCCACGGGATTATTTTGGTATTCCCTCGGATCATGAAATTATTACACTCGATGAATTCATGGAAATGTTACAAGAGAACTAACATTTATGTGTGGAAACACGGATTTTAAAACTACTTTAACAATGAAATCTATACCTATATTCGTAGAATAATTGGGTTAGAACATGGCAAAAGGAAACGTTCTCAAAGAGAAAGACAAGAAAAAGAAACGATCGACGAAAAAGACGAGTAAGAAATTTTCGTTAGATCAGCTTTATGGTAAAGTAGATCGTCGTAAAACTAAATCTATTACTGGAACTATACTTCTTTTACTCTCGATTTATCTATTCATAGCGTTTATTTCATACTTGTTTACATGGAAACAAGACCAAAACCTAATCATTGATAAAGGATTCTTTGAGTTTATCTTTGGTGACACATCAGCAGAGGTGAGTAACTGGCTTGGAAAGTTTGGAGCATGGATCTCCCATCTTTTTATCTACAGCTGGTTTGGAGTTGCATCATTTGCGTTCAGTATGCTATGTTTCATAACTGGAATGCGATTGTTAGTAAACATACGTTTATTACCCCTGAGACAAACGTATATCGTAACGTTCATTGGTATTCTATGGACTTCAATATTTTTTGGTTTGTTTTCTAGTGATATTCACTACCTAGGAGGAGTTTTTGGACATTCTATGCACATTTGGCTCTCATCAGTTTTAGGAGAATTTGGAGCAGTACTGCTTGTACTCGTAACTTTATTTATAGCTATCGTTGCGCTATTTAACCCTGATTTCAAGGCTCTCTTTGAAAAGTATTTTGGAAAAAACTCGGATGAAGAGTCTCAAGAAGTGAAAAACTCGATGGAGGACATAAGAATTGTAAATACCATTGAGGATGAAGAAGTAGAAGAAGAAAAAGAACCTGTTGAGGTTCAATTCGAAGATGAAACGGAAGACGCAGAGAAAGTAGAGACGAAAGAAGAAACTGACGGGTCCAGTTTAGAACTTGAAACAGAAGTCCAAGAACCTGAAGTAGCGGAAGAGACAAATGAAGAGGATGATGAATTTTCAGTAGAAGTAGCCGAAGAGGAAAAAGAATTATCTGATGACGATGTAAATAAAAAAGTAGAAGATTTTGGAGAGTATGATCCAAAATTGGATCTAGCAAAATACACCTTACCTCCTATTGACTTGCTTCAAAAATTTGATACGAGTAAAACAGGTGTTAGTAAAGAGGAACTCGAGTCTAATAAAGACAAGATTGTTGAAACATTGTCCAATTACAAAATTGAGATTTCTAAAATTAAGGCGACAATTGGTCCTACAGTTACCTTATATGAAATCGTCCCCGCTCCTGGAGTTCGTATTTCAAAAATAAAGAATCTCGAGGATGACATCGCATTGAGTTTAGCAGCCCTTGGAATACGTATTATCGCTCCAATACCAGGAAAGGGAACTATAGGGATTGAGGTGCCAAATAGCAAGCCTGAAATCGTAAGTATGCGTTCTTTGATTGCTTCAGAGAAATTCCAAAATTCAGACTTTGAACTGCCCGTTGTTCTCGGTAAAACAATTACTAATGAAACGTTTACATTTGATTTAGTGAAAATGCCTCACCTATTAGTAGCAGGTGCAACAGGACAAGGTAAGTCAGTTGGACTGAATGCAATTCTCGTTTCAATGCTCTATAAGAAGCACCCCTCGCAAGTGAAATTCGTATTGATCGATCCAAAAAAGGTGGAGTTAACATTATTCAATAAAATTGAGCGCCATTTCCTTGCTAAACTTCCCGATGAAGAAGAGCCAATCATTACCGATACGTCTAAAGTTGTAAACACCTTGAACTCGCTATGTATTGAAATGGATGATCGATATGAACTCCTAAAGCAAGCACAAACCAGAAATATAAAGGAATACAATAATAAATTCGTACAACGGAAGCTGAATCCAGAAAAAGGACATCGTTACATGCCTTACATTGTTGTCTTAATTGATGAGTTCGCAGATTTGATTATGACAGCCGGTAAAGAGGTAGAACACCCCATTGCTCGATTGGCTCAACTTGCACGTGCAATTGGTATCCATCTGATTGTAGCCACTCAAAGACCTTCCGTAAATGTAATTACGGGTATGATTAAGGCTAACTTCCCTGCACGAATTGCGTTTAGAGTTCTATCCAAGGTTGATTCAAGAACTATTCTCGATTCTTCGGGCGCCGACCAGCTCATTGGTAAGGGGGATATGTTGATTTCAACAGGTAATGATGTGATTCGTCTGCAGTGTGGATTTGTTGATACGCCCGAGGTTGAAGAAATCTGTGATTTCATCGGGAATCAAAGGGCATATCCTGAAGCTCTTGCTCTACCCGAATATGTTGGTGAAAGTAGCGAAGGAGGTGCTGGCGGTGATGACCTTGACGAACTAGACGCAAACTTTGCTGAAGCGGCTCGAATCATTGTAACGCACCAACAAGGTTCTGCAAGTTTATTGCAGCGTAAATTAAAATTAGGCTATAATAGAGCGGGAAGAATTGTAGATCAACTCGAGGCACACAATATAATAGGACCCTTTAAAGGAAGTAAAGCTAGAGAGGTACTCATTCCAGATCTCGTTGCGTTAGACGAATACCTGGATTCGAAAGGACTTTTATAGTTAAAAACAATTCGTTATATAGTTGTTAATTTCACTTTCGACCCATAGAAAATAACTAGTTTTGGCACAATTTCTGTGTTAAAGCAAACAAAATTAAGAACAATGAAATATTTAGTAATTGCAATAGTATTCATAACAACTGCAGCATTCGCCCAATCTGATGAAAAATCGGAAAAGATCTTGAACAACATGTCGAAAGAAATCAAAGCGATGAATTCTTTTTACATTGAGTTTACGATGAATGTAAAAAATCCATCTACAGGTGAAAATTCAAGTCAGAAAGGGTATGGATATGTAAAAGGTGAGAAATATTACGCTGCACTCGGTGAAAATGTTTTGATTTCAAATGCGATGAAGAACTGGACAGTTGTAAAAGAAGAAAAGGTTGTTTATCAAAGTGATGTAGATTACGAAGATGAAGAAAGTATGAACCCAAAGAAGCTAATGACCATTTGGGAAGAAGGCTTCAGAAGTAAGTACGCTAAAGAACTTACTTTGAATGGTAAAAAAATGCATCAAATCAACTTATACCCTACCAATCCTGCAGAAGTTAACTACCATACAATCATTCTATACATTGGTGTTGATGGAAAAGATCTTCAAAAAGCCATTATGAAAACTAAGGATGGAAGTACGATGACATATGTTATCAGTAAATTTGATAAGGATAAAGCAGTGGATGATGCAAAGTTTGTCTATAATCCTCAGAGATTCCCGGGTTATCAGTTGATAAGAGACTAGTTAACAAGTGAATAATCTTACGAAAAGGCGCTCCTGAATAACAGGAAGCGCCTTTTTTTTAACATATTTACATCTAGTAAGAATTAAAAAGTTATTTTTGTTAATTATACAACAATCAATTAAATTATGCCGAAATGTCATCTATAGGAAAGGTTACAGAAGAAATCATTAATCGCTCTCCTTTTTTAAGAGAAGCACTCACAGAAAACTTGATCAACGTTTCAGCTTTAGCGCGCAAGATCAAACCTGAGATTGAGGATCATCTGAAGAAACCAGTGAAAGAAGGCGCGGTTATTATGTCTATTAAACGAATGTCTCCAGGTTATTATCACAGGATTAACCTTAAGATTAAGAATTTTATGGGGACGTTAGGTGACTTTCTTGTACGTAGTGATTTAGAGGATTTCACATTCGAAAACTCTAATACACTCACTTTGCGACAGGCGGAGATGATGAAATTACTCAACGATGAACAAGATCCTTTTTACACTTTCTGTCATGGTGTGGGAGAGTCAACTATCATTACAAGTTTATCCGTTAAAGAAAAACTAGAGGATGTTTTTAAAGATGAAAAATTAAAGTCTCACACAGCAGATCTAGCTTCAATAACGATCAAACTTCCTACAGTAAACACAGAAATATCCGGAATCTATTATTTCATTCTTAAGCATCTTGCTTGGGAAGGAATAAACATCGTTGAAGTTGTTTCAACTTCTAATGAGTTTACTGTAGTTGTGCACTCGGATGATATTGATGCTGCATTCTCGGTATTGATGCAATTGAAGAAAGAAGGTAAGGAACAATAGAATTTATTTTATTTACTTCTTTGCTCAACACTTTATCTCTTGATTAGCTTCTTCCTAATGGTCTCTCCTGAGATTAATTTAAGATGCACATAATACACTCCTTGAGGTAAGCTAGATAATTCCAATTCAACCGCATTCGTTGCTAGATTATCAATTAAATCAACGCGCTGACCAAGCGCTGAGAATAAAGACAATTCTGTCACTGTTTGGTTTGCCTGAACTTTTACAACGTTTGTCGCAGGGTTCGGATACAAACTAATCGTAACATTATTCAATTCTGCAACATTCAATGGATCTTGCTCTCTCACGTGAATACTATCAAGGTATAATTTAAACCCATCAAAAGAGGTATTGACAAATGCAATAAAAACTGTTTCACTCGCATATTCTTCAAGATCTAGGGTGTATTCAGTCCAATCGGGAGATTCAGCACCGATGAGGACTAAAGTATCTGTAAAATCGACTATATCATTCGTTGTTGTGGAAATGACTACCTTATATGAGTCGGGAAAAGAAGCATCTCCTGACAGTCCTTTCCAAGAAATGAAATTTCCGGAGGTTCCTAAAGTTATAGAAGGGGAGATCAACCAACGATCTGCACGATTAACAGGGTCGAAAAATGAAGTACTAGAAAAAGTCCCATTTCCCGAGTTCAATGGATCTTCTTTATAAATCCAAGCGTCAGTATATTCGCTAACACTATTCGCTGGTGTATTTCCATCATTGTCAATTCGCTCCCAGCCAGCAGGCAATCCAGATGTGTCAAAATTTTCCTGCAATAAGGTAACCTGTCCTGTAAGGGCTGATACAAATAAAACGAATGATAGAAAAACAGAAATTTTCATGAAGTAACTGATTGATTTTACAATTACAAAACTAAGGAATTAAAGGGAAATACTGTGATTCTCACAGGTAGTATTTACAGAAGAAGCATCAATCATCTTCTATAACAGTAAAGAGCCGAAGTGGACTGAGGTGTTTCAAGGAACCATCTTCATCCATAGCACATATTCTCGTGAAGTAATAATGCATTCCGGGACCTTGAGATTGAATAAAAGCACAAATGCTATCAGGTAATTGATTTCCGTTAATTCTAATGATTGTATCGTACCTAGCCGATTGCAATTCTAATTTAAAAGATATGACCTTGAGTCCTCTATCAATATATATACCCCTTGCATCACAAATCTTATTGATTGGAATATCACCGTCAACGTAACCAGCAATTCTAGGTGCGAAATCCATTTCACCCCACTCTTTCTGGATGTGTATTTGATCTACCTGACCTCTACACATCCAGTTGAGCAAAATAAATAACAAGCTAAGCCCGAACTCTTTCGCTATCTTCATCCAGCAATGATTTGAAGAACTCCATATCTGCTTCTTTTGCAATTATAGGAATGAGCTTTATTACTCCATTCTGTATATCTTTTCTAGAATGAACTCTTGCATATCCCATGTTGCCATTTCGATCTTGAACAATTATTACAGCCTCACCATTATTAACAGCAACTGAAGCTAATGGGTGATTATGAGTTCCATACCTGTATTGCACATCCTTATCGAGATCAAAAACATGAATTTCTCGAGCTTTAACAGGGTTATTGTTTGAAGCAAACGTATACGGGGACAAAGGAGCATTTGGATACTTCACGGGTTTATCACAATTAAAGACACCCCATCTATTTGTCCTAAAGGTTGCTGAGGCATTGTAGAACTCGTTTAACATTGCAACTTTCTCAGCAAACTCTTTATTATCAGCTTGTGTACGACGATCCAAAAACTCCTGATCTCTCCGTTTATTCTGGCTTATGAGACTGCTGATTCTTTCTTGTCTTTCATTATTTTCTGCGCTGAGACCTTCTAATTCCTCTTGTTTCAAGCGCCTTTCACTCTCTACTCGTTTCTTTTCTGATAAATATCTTCTATATGCTATTTCTGCCTGCTTTCCGCTAACGACAGGTACAACATCAACAGCTATTTTCGCACCACTACGATTTGAAAATTCTGCTTGATACTTTCCACCATTTATTTGCTGAAGATCAACATCTGTCCATGTTTTAATAAGAATCTCACTATATTTTAGAGCACTACACTTAGCCTCAAATTGAAGTTGTTCAAATGATCTAAGCTCAGGGAATTCGTGTTTATTAAACTTCAATTCGAACACTTGTTGTTTATTCTCAGCAATATGATAATCTGCTTTTTCAGGAGTAACAAATTTTAAAATCTCCTTCTCCACAGATTTAACACGTTCTATACCTGCATTTAATTCAGCCTTTAACTCTTCAACTAGTTCGTTTTCCGATGACGGCTGTTGAGAAATAGATATCATTTCAGCATCATAGACTGACCATACACCTGATTGATCGTCCAACGCGTAAAAATCAAAATCTTCTGGTGACTTGTGCAAACCTAAAGTAACTTCAATCTGCTTATCAGTACTTAGCTCAACCAGCTTACCATTTTGACTCCCTCTGATCTCAATCATCCCGGCAGATTCAAAGGCTTCACTATCACCG
Organism: Brumimicrobium sp.; assembly: GCA_965659845.1. Lineage (GTDB taxonomy): Bacteria > Bacteroidota > Bacteroidia > Flavobacteriales_D > Crocinitomicaceae > Brumimicrobium. The sequence goes on along the minus strand of CBFHXS010000068.1, from coordinate 7,285 downwards.
TAATCCATAGGTACACCAGCAACATACGCTTCTGATTTATCTCTAAACACTCTGGTATTAATTAAGATATCCTCTTTACTTTCTGTTAGAAATGCATTCGCAGGAATAGATATCACAGCACCTCCCTCAATGTAGACAGTATTTGACTGATCAGGTCGAATTATGAAAGTTTCAAATTCATGATCGACTTGATCATTGATTGGTTTTATGCATTTTGTATCTTGGGGTAATTCGTTAGATTGAATTGTTAAAGTAGGGTTTGCTTCATAGGCATTTTTCTCTTTTACAGAATTAAAATAATGGTTTGTTAGAAAAGTAAGAGCGATTACTGAGGAACCTATGGCTCCCCAGAATCCAATACTCTTAAAAAATGGTGTAGGTACCGTTGTGACTTGATTCAGAACATCGTCAAAGTTTTGACGTTCCTTTACCTTTTCGCTAGATGGCACCGGACGATTGTAATTAATTTTACGATTACTCATTACCGTAGGTTTTAGTAAATAGATGTTTCAATTTTTCGAGAGCTCTAAAAGTTTTCACTTTCGCATTATTCTCCTTGATTTCGAGTATCTCCCCTATCTCACGATATGGACGATCTTCAAAGTAGCGTAATTCTATCAGTTGCAAGTCCACATCCTTCAACTGATCTAAAGCATTAAATAGTCGTTTACGATTCAAATCATTTTCTTCCTCGCTAAAAACTTCCATGAAAGTAGCAACATGGGTTTTATCTATATTAATCGCTCGTTTAGCTTTTCGATTTCTAAAGGCTTGATTTAATTCACTCTTAGCTATTCTATAAAGCCATGAACCTAGCGGAACTCCTCGATATTCGAATTTATGAATATTTTTTATCGCTTTAAGAAAAACTTGAGAAGTTACATCGTACGCGAGGTCTTGATCATCCATACGTTGATCAATGTATCTAAAAATCTGCTCATGATATTTCTCATACAGTGGAGCAAAATATCTAGGATCACTTTTCGCAAGAGCGATTTGCTCTTGCTCGTCACTCAGCATCCGATCTGAATGATGATAAACGGGGTTTATTCGACTCTGACTCATAGTAAACTTGGGTTTTTGGGGTTCAACGAAACCATTGCTTGCAGACAATAGTCTCTTTTCTATAACGCAACACTTATCCCGCGTTACATTAAATTACGAATTATTTTCGAATTTATTGCCGAAACAATAGAGGAATACCGCAATCCACACTTACTAAATGGATGATTACACGCAAAAAACTTTAAAACACTAATTACACGCGAAAGGATAATTTTGGGAAATATCATTTGTGTTATCACTACAAAACAGCAAGGAGCCTGTGTATTGTCCTTGGCAAAGTTCTCTAGTACTATTAACATTTAGTCCACGAATATTAGGACTGTCTGGGCTTTGGAAAGGTTTATACTGTTCAGCTGTTGTTCGTGCCGAAAAAATACCCAGACCACCTTCTACATTAGAAAAGGTAGGCTGATTCTGCGCCAAAGAAGATGTTGGTTCATTAGTAAGCATGTAAGTATTAAGATCTTCAGATCCTGCAGTCACAATTAGCTCGAAACCTCTAATCGTTCTTCGTGTAACGGCTGGGTCTTGCTGAATTCGATTTGCAACAAACTCATAAAAAGCTTCTCCATTAGCACCTAAAGAAGGTGTAGGAGTTGTTAAATCAGCGATTCGAACAGTTCCGACATCCCAAGTTAAAGACTTATTCTCATTGCCAGAAGCCTTTACCTCTCGATAATCCAAACGAACTTGAACCTTATATATAGCACCACCTATTCCCGTTGAAAAAGCAATTGACTGTGTATTGTAACCATTTTGAGGTACGTCAGCCTCCGCAAAATTCAATTGCTGATTTACATTGGGAAAAGTAATATTAATCCCTTTTACCAATTCAGTTTCACCCTGCACAGTATGCTTACCATTTTCTATATCAATATTTAACCGATACGTAGCTTCTTCATTCAGATCATCTGCTTGAAAGAAATAAAGTTTTTGTTCAGGGTAATAGAATGATCCTGATTCTTTATTTTCGATTATTGTATCTTGTAATGTCCAACTTCTAACTGCACTCCCTCCTATGAATTCCTCGATTGTTGCGTCAACTTGATCAAAATAGGCAGAATCAGCTACCAAAGCAAAATCATTAGCATTTCCATCTCCCAAAAAGGTTTTGTTAAGTTTCAAAAAATGAAATTCGTCATTTGGATCCAACAACATGTGAACAATAGGAGTTTCAGAATATTCCCCATTAACACTAAATTTTGTTCTACAGCCGGCTAAAATAGCGATAGAAAGTACTGCAAATAAAAGATGCTTCATTAGTTACAATTTTATAAACGTAAAATTAGCAAATTATTACCATCATCCATTACCGTACAATCATTAAAACAAACCACTCAAGTATTGTAGGCGAATTATTTCACTCTATTCATCCCCATGGCTTTGAGCATCCATTTCGGCAGAGATTTCTTTGGATCACGATTCTTTAGGTTCAAATACCAACCAATTTTCTTCATGATTGGAACTTTATGTGTTTCCACAAACTCAATCAAAGCTCCATCTGGATCTTCAACATATGAAAAACGACCTCCTGCTTCACCCATATCAAAAGTATCTCCACTGTCTACAGTAAATGAAAAGCCAGCTTGTTCGCACTCTTTCTTCAGTGCTTCCATTCCTCTGATGTCATAACATAAATGTATGAACCCCCAGTCTCCCCAATAACGATCCTTAAAAATCTTTTTGCAATCATCGCGATCAAGCGATTGAACCAACTCAATTTTTGATGGCCCTAACAAAGGAGAGAAAGGTCCTTGACGTTTTTCCGGGTGAGACAATAAGACTCTTCGAACTTTTTTATGCCCTTGTGGCAATTCTTTGAAACATTCAAAGACATTGGATTCATCGTATTCTATTTTAGAATAACCTAAGATATCAGCGTAGAGTTTCATTGCATTTTCTATATTACTCACTCCGATCATAGCACCTGCTACTCCACCCGTCTTACCTTCAAAGTTGGTTTCTTTAAATGTAGTCTTCTCCAAAACAACATTGAAGACATTATCATTTGGATCTTTTACGAAAAAATGGGGCTCTCCATGTGGTGTTTCTTTAAGTCCCCCCAGAATATTGGCTCCATTCTGCTTCATGTACTCAAAGGAAGCTTTTACGTCACGAGACTTAATTCTACAAATGTACAATCCAAAGTCTCCCAAGTACACATCATACTTCGGTCGCTCAGTCGGTCGGCTCGTAAATTGCCAGATTTCAAACCCACCACCTCCTTCCATTGAAAGAGCAAGGGTTGCTGTTCTTGACTGAACCTTCCCACCTGTATAATCAATCATTAGGGGAGCATCAGCAGCTTCTTCAAAAATACGCACATCTACACCAAAGAATTTACGGTACCAAGCCCAAATCTCTTGAACATCAGGAACACCAATTCCCATTTGCTGAATTCCACTAATGACTTTTTCCATGATTACATAATTTTGATTCCAAAAATAATATTCTTACTTCAAAGATTTATCTAATTCATAAGAAATAGAGAAGGTTCAATATCTGTAACAATTATTTACCTCAAAATAGCTACTTTTGAAAAAACGTTATATGTTAAGCTGGATTGCATATTATCTGTTGATCTACCCTGCTTCATTGCTGCCTCTTCCAGTTATGTACTTATTTACCGACTTTTTCTATTTACTACTTATCACAATTGTTCCCTACAGAAGAAAAGTTGTTCGTGCGAACATTAGCAATTCTTTTCCAAATAGAACACCAAAAGAAAAAAAGAAGATTGAACGTAAGTTTTATCGACACCTCACGAATCTGCTTGCTGAAGGAGCTAAAAACCTAAGTATTTCAGAGCGTTCACTTCGTAAGCGTTTTAAAGTACGAAATCCCGAGATCATGAATGATCTATACAATTCGGGTAAAGACGTATTACTTGTTTCGGGACATTATAATAACTGGGAATGGCTTATTACGGCACAGAATCTTTTATTTAAGCATAGAGCAGTAGGCATAGGAATGCCTTTAACGAGTGGATTTTGGGATAAAAAATTGAATGCAAAAAGATCGCGTTTTGGGATGAAGGTTATACATTCTAAAATAGTCAAGGAATTCTATAAAAATAATACTGAGCGTGTGGCAACACTTGTGCTCGCAGATCAGTCTCCCGGAGATTCACTTAAATGTTACTGGATGGAGTTTCTAAATCAACAAACTGGGGTTGTATTTGGTCCAGAAATGTTAGCAAATGAATACGATCAGGCCGTAGTTTACTTCACGATTCATCGACCTAAACGCGGATATTATGAAATGGAATTGGTCGAGATTACGCGTGAACCAAAAACATTAGATTGGGGGAAAATTACTGAGCAACATACGCAACATTTGGAGAAAGCCATTCGAGAAGCTCCATCACGATGGATTTGGTCACACAAACGTTGGAAAAGAGAGGTTCCTGAGGACTTGAGTCGCTTAAGAAAAGAACAAAGTGTTAAATTCCAACAGCGCTATCGCTCATCTCATTGAGTTATCCGTGTTTCTCAAACATAGACATATCACCTTTTTTCATCTGATGATACCCTTTCGTTAAATACGCCAATAAAATTCTCATGGTATCAAATGCCTTTTCAGACTCTGCTCCGATCTCTTTACCTTGTAATTTAAGCAATAGTTTCATGTATAGGGCCTGAAAACAAATTTCTACTAAATGTAGATTACTCATATCACTTTTACCTCGAAAAGCTTCTACATTTGGTTCAGCAGCTGCAAGTAAATCGATGTATTTCTTATCTTCAACTACATCTTTCAGTGTATTATGAAGGTAAATCATTTCAGTAATGATTTCACCAATACGATGTATATGCCCTTTGCGCTCTAGCTTGCGAGACTTCATTTCATCGATCATCTCTTTGTACCAAGCAACTGCCTCCTCTTCTAAAGAAGCACTCTTAACTTGAGGACGAACAATCTTTTCTCGTATCGCATCTAGGTCAAAGCTGTAAGCACGAACCATATCTTCCATCTGGTACATATAGATAACATACTCAGCGATATTCGATTCTCTTTTATCTTTAGCAATATACATGCTTCAAAAAACTATTGATAGAATTATTAATTATTCAGGCTATCAGAACTACTCTCAATTTCATCAACTTCCTCATCAAAGTCTGCCATCAATTCGTCCTCTCTCTTGTTGAGATAGTCTACAAATTGTTCTGTCACATCAAAGGCATTAGCGATATATGTAATTTGACCACCTTTCTGATAAAAGAAAAGAATATCGATATTATTCTTTTCAGAAAACTCCTTACCAGCTTCAGAAATCTTGTTCATCATCGCTGTTTGGTAATCTATCGACTCTTTCTGCAAAGCAGCTCCTCTTTGTTGTTCAAATCTTGAAATCGACTGTTGTTTTTGCGCCGCTGTCTTTTGAATATCCTCTAACTGATATCCAGTGATTTCATTGTTATTCATTCTACGCTGAATATCTGCTTCATACGCTTGGTAAGATCGGATTCTCGACTCAAGTTCCTTTTGAAACTTCATTTGTTTTTCGTTTAACATAGAGTCTACCTCACGATAGAAGTTAAAATTGTTCGCAATACTATCTTGAATGTAATAGGCGATAGCAACTCCTGTGGTATCACTCCCTACTTTCCGTTTAGAAACGGATACATCACCTTCATTCTCTGAGGTAGTTGTTGTATTATTTTCACCCGCCTCACCATTACAAGAAGTAAATAAAGCTGAAGCTCCAAAAGCGATTGCTGTAAATAAAATAATTTTTTTCATGTTCTTTATTTTGCTGTAGTGTTCTTATTTCTGAATGAATGCTCCCAATCCTCTCGCATCGTAATAAATCGCTTTAGACAACCACTCAGAAAATCTTGAGAAATCATGCCTTTAACGTCATCAAGCCCCATAACATCTATCTCCCCAATCTTATAACTTTGCTCAAACTGACCAAGTTCAATCTTCACAATATACTTTGAATTGTAGTTGAATATCTGGATCTTAAATCTTTCGTGAGGGATCTCGTCAATTACTCTCATACTTTAATTTGATTCAATTTAATCTCGGCAAAAATACCAATTCAGCTATGATTGGCAAAATATTACTCAAAAATCGCATTGTTTATTTAATTTCGTTTGTATGAATTATGATTTCTTTTATTCTTTGCGGAATCCGAAAGTTCAAGATCTTTATTGGTTATTGTTCAAAAACCCTCCGTTAAAAACATGCCCAAAAGAATTCAGCATTCCTTTTTTTCCAGAGGATATCATTGACCAATGGGAGGAGCATGCTTCAGATTACTTTCGAGCTTTGGATAATTCACCTAAGGAGCTTCAACACTTTGTAAATCGAAAGAAGAATTACCGATTGGGATTCTATGCAGAATCGTTGCTTTCCTACTTTTTTCAAACTTTTGCCGATATTGAATTACTGGTTCAAAACTTTCAAATTACGGCAGACAAAATAACCATTGGAGAAATAGATTTCGTCATTCGCTGGAACAATAGAATTCTTCACATTGAATTAGCTGTAAAATATTATCTTTTACTTCCTCATTCTGACCCATATGTGGCAAGTAACTGGATTGGTCCTTCACGAAAAGATGATTTACATAGAAAACTAACAAAAATTGAAGGGCATCAACTACCATTGGGAAAACACGAACTGCTCATAGACTCAATTCCTGGAATACAAGAAGACCAGATAGAATCCTATTTTCTCTTTCGAGGTCAGTTCTTTTGGAATGAACAAGTAGCATGTGAATATTTGAATCGCGAACCATTGCATTACTTCTTCACTCAGCAGATAAAAGCATCACAAAACAACTATACCATCCTTTGTCGTCCAGATTGGCTTGGAAGTATTGATCGAAAAGAACCTGATAAAAAGCACGAAATTATTGAATTGGATAATTCGGGTAAACCTAAAATGGTTAAATTGGATTCAAAAAAAGTATGTTTTATTGTTCCTGAAAACTGGAACGATTAAACAGCTTCTGCCAGATACTCTTCATTTTCAATGAAATTGAATGGAATATTTACCATACAAGAGAAATCACTGCCTGCTTCTTTCATTTCAATATCACCTTTTGGATATTTCCAGTCAATATCAAGGTCAAAACCGACCTCCATCATGTCGTTTAGTTTGTGCAACAAAAATAAAATTTGTTTTGAAGAGGAAATATTAAAGTACTCCATATCAAAAACAAACTTAGTTTTCTTCAAAGGATCTGTAGCATATGCGTAGAACCACTTCA
>CBFHXS010000067.1:0-14891 GCA_965659845.1 Brumimicrobium sp. | reverse complement strand
GCAAGATTACGGTTTGAATCTGCTAAAATTGGGTAAGTAACACCTTGAATACCACCATCATCCTTTGGCGTATTAAGCCAAGCAAAGTGTACTTCAGGAGTATCACATGATGCTCCAATTACCATTGTATTTCTTTTATCGAATTCGTCAAGCATTGCTTGAAAAGCGTGCAGCTCTGTTGGACAAACAAAAGTAAAGTCTTTTGGGTACCAAAATAAAACTACTTTCTTTTTGTTCTTGATTGCTTCTTCTACAACGTTCAATTTGAATGTGTCTCCCATCTCATTCATAGCATCAACTTCGATACTTGGGAACTTCTTTCCTACTATTGCCATTTTTTTATTTGTTTATGGTTATTAATTTACACTTTAAATATACATTTTATTGTATCCTACTAGACAACAAAAAAAGATAAATTATGTTTTTTGATTTGTCTCTTTTCACACGTTACAAATTTAATGAACGCTTTGACATATTTAATATCGATTAATATTATATTTACATAAATAATTTCTATAATGATATCAAAAGCCCAAATATCCTATATTCTAACCCTGAAAGAAACTAAAAACTTTCAGCGTGCTGCAGAAATTTGTTTCGTTACACAACCTACACTATCGATGCAAATTAAAAAAGCGGAACAGCTATTTGGGGCTATCATTTTTGACAGAGACACAAATCCTTTGTCACTCACTGCTTTTGGAAAAGAAATCATTCCTTTACTTCAAAACCTGGACCATGAATATCAACTTCTGGATGAACACATACAAAAAAAGAAAGGTACTTACAAAGCAGAAGTTCGACTGGGTATAATACCTACTATTTCAGGTTTTCTAGTGCCTGACCTCTATGATCAGTGGCAAGGTGAGTTGGGAGATATTCAATTAGATATTGTAGAATTAAAAACGACAGATCTTGTTAAAGCAATTGGGAGTAAAGAAATTGACTTCGGTATAATGGCAGGACCTCTGAACGAGAAGAACATTTCAGAACAGCGTCTATTTGATGAAGAGATCTATGTTTACTGTCCCGAAATTGAAGGTGATACTATGAGTCGGCTTCAACTAGAGAGTCTGAGACCTTGGTTGCTGAGTGAAGGAAATTGTTTACGCACTCAAATGATAAACTTCTGTAACTTAGACACGATCAAAAAAGACGAATGGCATTATCAAGGAGGAAACATTAACATACTTCTAAAAATGGTTGAGGTTAAAGGCGGTTACACCCTAGTACCTTCAAATTACCTACCTTATTTAAGCGCACCAAAAAGTAATTTCAAAAAAATTGAAGGGCTTACACCGATTCGTAATATCATCGGAATACATTTATCCAGAAATAGTAAAAAACAATATATTGACAAGTTAATCCGTCTGATACAGCGCAGCAAATCGAATAATGATTTGCACAAAGTCAAAACTGAATTATTACCTTGGTCCTAAATTAGAAAAAAGTAATTATGGACTTCTCGCATTATTATGATTTAATCGTTGAAAAAATAATTGACTGGTCAGATGATTTTGTGAGCATGCTTCCAAATTTCATACTTGCAGTTCTAGCACTAGCACTTTTTGTTGTGTTGGCTAAATTGGCCCGTAAGATTTTCTTACGTGTCATGTACAGGGTCATAACGAACAAAGAGTTAAGTGAGCTTCTTGCTAAGATAGTCTATGTAATTATTATTGTTATTGGGGCCTTTGTAGCATTGAGTGTTTTAAACCTTGAAAAAACCGTAACCTCTCTACTTGCTGGTGCAGGTATTATAGGTTTAGCTTTAGGGTTTGCATTTCAAGATATCGCAACAAACTTCATCTCGGGTTTCCTTATGGCTGCCAGAAGACCTTTTGAGGTGGGAGACATTATCCAGGCAGGGGATTATCGAGGAGTTGTCAAAACATTAAATATTAGAACCACAGAGATAACTTCATTTCAAGGACAGGAGATCATCATTCCAAACAAAGAGCTTTTTCAAAATATTTTAGTGAATGATTCTACCAATAAGATGAGAAGAATTGACTTGGGTGTCGGAGTATCTTATGGCGAAGATCTGGAGCGTGTTAGGGAAATAGCGATAAATGCCGTAGAACATGTTCCTGGTAGGATGAAAGAAAAAGAAATCTCGCTAGTTTACGAGGCATTTGGTGATAGCTCTATCAATTTCATCATTATGATTTGGGTAGACTTTGAGTCTCAACTCAATTATTTACAAGCACAAAGTGAGGCGATAATTGCAATAAAGAAAGCTTTTGATAAAAATGATATCATGATTCCTTTCCCTATACGAACATTAGATTTTGGAATCAAAGGAGGAGAAAAACTTGATACGATGTTAAAAAGTAAGGGGTTTGACAAATCTTAAAGTACTAATGTAATTCAACCTCAAAACTGATGTTTGTCATGTCTTAGTTTAATTGAAGTAATGATCTTTGCGCAGAATAAAGACCAAAAAAATGCTAAACAAGGAGATCATCAAAAAGTATAATGTATCCAGTCCACGTTATACATCATACCCTACCATACTAGATTGGAATAGAAAATCATTTGAAGCTAAAGAGTTTAAGCAGGTTTTTATGGCTGAAGAAAGAGCAGCAAATCATACAACCAGCGTATATATTCATCTTCCGTTTTGCGAGAGTCTTTGTACATTTTGTGGTTGTCATAAGCACATTACAAAGCGACATTCTGTAGAACAGCCCTATGTAGATACAGTTCTAAAAGAATGGGAAATGTATAATCAATTGAATGGTGAAGATATCTCAATAAGTGAATTACACTTAGGCGGAGGAACTCCTACATTTTTCAGTGCAAAAGAGCTAAAAAGATTACTAACGCCTATTTTTAAAAATGCAAAAAAAGATGGGCTGTACAGTGTTGAAGGTCACCCTAATCATACATCCAAAGAACAATTATCAACACTGCATGATATTGGTTTTAAACGCGTAAGCTTTGGGGTACAAGATTACAGTCCTAAAGTTCAAAAAGCCATTAATAGAATTCAATCTTTTGAACAAGTAAAACAAGTGACAGAACAAGCAAGATCAATTGGATACACTACTGTAAGTCATGATCTTGTATTTGGATTACCTTTACAAACTTTAGAGGATATCAAAAACACTGTCAATAAAACGTTGGAGCTCAGACCAGACTCTATCTCTTTATATTCTTATGCTCATGTCCCATGGGTAAAAGGAACGGGGCAAAGAGGATTCTCTGAAGAAGACTTACCCTCTGATAAGGAAAAACGCAAATTATACGAGTTCGCTAAAGGATCATTGCTCGAAAATGGTTATCTAGAGATTGGCATGGATCACTTCGCACTTCCATCTGAACAATTAGCCATCGCTTGTAAGGAGGGAAAACTGAATAGAACTTTCATGGGTTATACAACGAGTAATACAGATAGAATGATTGGACTCGGTGCTTCCGCAATTTCAGAATACGGGTTTGGATATTCTCAAAACATAAAGAACATAAAAGAATATCAAGAGGCCATCGGTAATGAAACCTTACCGGTTTTCAAAGGACACCTCCACTCTATTATAGACAAATCTTTGAAGAGACACATTTTAAATTTAATGTGCAATTTCGAAACAACGTATTGTGACAATTCAATGGTGAAATCGCAGGTTAGTCAGTTCAAAAATGAATTTAATAACTTCGAAAAAGATGGAATAATCGACTTCAAGGGTGGGCATATTAAAATCACAGAAGAAGGAAAGCCATTTGTTCGAAATGTATGTATGGCAATCGATCCCTATAACAATGGTAGAATTCATGCTGATAAATTCAGTAAATCTGTTTAATTAAACTCCTATGAGCTGCTATCACTGCGGAGATGAGATCATTGGTAAACCAATTGAAAAGAACGATAAACTTTTCTGTTGTAATGGGTGCTTAACAGTTTACGAAATCCTTAATGAAAACGGACTCGATCAATTTTATGAAATAAACGAGCAAGGGGGAGTAAAGCCCACGACATCGAATAATACGAAGTATGCTGCGCTAGATGTACCTGAAATATTTGAAGAATTCATCAATTTCCAAAACGATGAGATGTACATCGTAACGTTTTTCCTTCCAGCCATTCATTGTAGTTCGTGCATATATTTATTAGAAAACCTTCAAAAGTTAGACAATAAGATAATTAAAAGTGAAGCGAATTTCACTTCAAGAAATCTGAATTTAACAGTCAATAAAGATCGAAAACTATCAGAAGTAGCATCACTTCTTGAAAGTATTGGGTACAGACCTGAATTAAGAAAATCAAAAGATAAAAAAGCAACTTACGATAAAAAACTTTTACTTCAACTTGGTATAGCAGGCTTTGCTTTTGGCAGTGTTATGCTTTGGACTTTTCCTGAATATTTGGGTCTAGATGATTCTTTTGAATCTTTTAGAAACTTCTCGGCATACCTATCTCTTTTGGTTTCAATACCGGTTCTACTTTTTTCAGCAAGGAGCTATTTAGTTTCTGCATATCATGCTATACGAACGAAACAGCTCAATCTCGACATTCCTATAGCACTAGGAATTCTTGTTTTATTTACAAAAAGTGCCCTCACTGTTTTACAAGGAGAAGGCTCAGGATATATAGATTCTTTCAATGGTTTCGTTTTTTTCCTATTGATTGGAAAATGGTTTCAGTCTAGAACGTATCGAACAATGTCTTTTGACAATGACCCTAAAGCCTACTTTCCTCTTGGAGTACATAGAGTCAAAGACGGAAATGAAGAGATTATTCAGATAAGCAAGATCAACAGAGAGGATGAACTCCATATTTTTAACGAAGAAATTATTCCTTGCGATAGCAAATTAGTATCTCCAAAAGGAGTAATTGATACTAGTTTTATTACGGGTGAAGCTGAGCTCATCACGCTAAAAAAAGGAGATAAAATATATGCAGGTTCAAAGCTAATAGGTTCTTCGATTTACGTCGAGGTAGATGCTACAACAGATCAAAGTAAGTTTGCGAGTATTTGGAATCAGGCTAATAGTAAAACTCAATCAATCATACAAAATAGAGAAAATCTATTGAGCAAGTTTTTCTTAATTGCGGTTTCCATAATTGCAACTGGCGCAGCTATAGGCTGGTGGTTTGTTGATCCCTCAAGAATCATTTCTATTGTTACTGCAATTTTAGTAGTTGCATGTCCTTGTGCGTTGGCGCTTTCCTTCCCATTTGTATATGGAAATGCATTACGAAAATTGGGGCGAAACGGCTTGTATTTTAGAAGTAGTAGTGAAATTCAAAAACTCAATTCCATCAATCATATTGTTTTTGATAAAACCGGGACTTTGACAAAAGACAGGATTGAAGGAGTTACTTATCAAGGAACTGAATTATCGGAAGAACTAATTGGTAGTGCCCTGGAGATGACGCGTCAGTCTATGCATCCTTATTCTAAAAGCATAAGTAATTACTTATCCAACCAATCAGGCAAAGTAAAACCAATTACAAACTTTAAGGAAGTAAGCGGAAAAGGTGTTCAGGCAGAGCTATTAGACAAAAGTATTTTAAAGGTCGGAAGTGCAACATTTGTTGGGGCCAAGGAACGTTCGGAAAGTGGTAGCTTCATTGCGCTAGATGATAAAGTTCTAGGGTTCTTTAAGTTTGAATCTACACTGAGAGATGGAGTTATAGATGCGATCAATTCATTGTCACGAACCTACAAAATCTCATTATTATCAGGGGATAAAGCAACCGACTCCGCACTTTTCAATGAAGTAAAGGATAAAATTGAAATGCATTTCAATATGAATCCAAGTGATAAAAAGGGCATGTTAGAGAAGTTTAAAGAGAATAATGATAGTGTCCTATTCATTGGCGATGGATTGAATGACTCTGAGGCATTATCTGCAGCAGAATTAGGAATAAGCGTAGCAGAAAATGAATTTCGCTTTACTCCGAAATGCGATGCGATTATTAAAAGTGAAATGATTCAGAAACTACCCAGAATTTTGTCATTTGGAACGTATACGAAAACAGCGCTACGTTTTTGCCTATATTTCTCATTACTGTATAATCTATTCGGAATGACATTTGCCATTCTAGGATATGTCACTCCCCTATTCGCAGCTATCCTAATGCCCGTAAGTTCGATTTCAATTGTATTTTTAAGCACTGCATTGATACAGTTTAAAAAAGTATAATACTATAGCAAAACTGTCTTGGCTATCTAATAATTCTAGGTTTCTTATTATATTTGAAGACCTAGAAAAATTATTATGGCAACAACATCGGATATTAAGAACGGGCTTTGCATTGACTTTAATGGAAAGTTAATGACTATCATAGAGTTTCAACATGTAAAACCAGGTAAAGGTCCTGCATTCGTTAGAACTAAAATGAGAGAGATCGAAACAGGGAAAGTACTAGACAATACTTTTTCAGCAGGACATAAAATAGATATAGTTCGTATTGAAAGACGACCTTATCAGTTCCTATATGAAGAAGAGGGAATTGGTTACCACTTTATGCACACAGATACATATGAGCAAGTAATGATTCCTAAGGCATTAGTAGAGCAACCTGAATATCTTCGAGAGGGAATGGTTTGTGAAATTACTTTTCATGCAGAAGAGGAAAACCCATTACTTGTGGACCTTCCAATGCACATTGAAGCTGAAGTGACTTACACTGAACCTGGAATAAAGGGAGATACAGCTACAAACACATTAAAACCAGCAACAATTGATACTGGAGCTGAAATAAGAGTTCCTCTATTTATTGATACAGGTGAGAAGATCAAAGTAGATACCCGCAAGGGAGAATACGTGGAAAGAATTAAGTAAATTAATCATTCAAAATATTAAAAGCCCTCTCTTCAGTGGGCTTTTTTTTGTACTAAATGAGAAAACTAATCGTAATACATGGCGCTCTAGGAAATGGCCAAGAGTTTGAAAAAGTAATACAGCTTTTAGGGGGGAAATATGAAATAATAAATTATGAAATTCCTCACCACGGATTCAAACAAGATTCACAAATACCTTTCAATATTAAATCAATCACAGCTGATTTTTGTGATTTTCTAGAAGACCAAGGAAAATCATTCATCTACGGATTCAGTCTAGGGGGGTATATTGCGCTTTGCGCAGCTCAGCAAAGCACGTTAAACATAGATGGAATTATTACCCAAGCGACTAAGTTAAATTGGTCGCCGGAAGTTGCAGCGAAAGAAATTAAAGCACTCAACACAGGCTTTCTCAAAGAAAAAGCACCTCCGTTTTACAACTACCTTCTTGATCTTCATGGCAATTATTTAGAGGACTTATTGGAAAAGACAACGGGATTTATGCAAGATCTAGGAAATCACCCATTGCTTTCAAGAGGTGAATTGAATAAGATTGATGTTCCAGTAAGAATGATTCGAGGAGGAAAAGACAAAATGGTTTCTCGGGACGAAACTGAAAATGTTTGCGCAATGATCGGTAACTGCCATTATTTCGAAATTCCTTTTTTTCCTCATCCCTTGGGTTTTATCAATCCAAAGCATATAGCTAGACTGATAGATGTTCAAATTGGCTCTTTTGATTACAAGTGGGCTGAGACCAAGGAAGGAAGAATGAGTTTTAAGGAAATAGGCAGCATCCAAAATAGCGAAATTTGTCTTTTGTTCTTGCACGAAGCGATAGGATCTATTGCTCAGTGGCATGACTTTCCTGAGGTATTAGCTAAAGAACTCAATCTCCCAGCAATTGTCCCAGAGTTTCCTGGATATGGATTCTCTGAAGAAAACAGCAAAGAAAGAGATGAAAACTATCTCCACAATTTTGCCTTATCTATTTTACCCGAATTTATTGATCAAGTCTGCAAGAATAAGAAACTGATCATTATTGGACATTCAGATGGAGGTACAAATGCACTGCTCTATTCTGCTAATTTCCCGAATCACGTTATTGGAATAGTGACTATGGCTGCTCATTATATAAATGAGTTAGAGACAAAAGCCGGTATAAAGTCCGCAATTGAAGCATATGAAAAAGGAAAACTTAAGGGGTTAGAGATATTTCATGGAGACAAAACGGAAAACTTATTTTTCAATTGGGCAAGAACATGGCTCTCAATAGGTTTCGACGATTGGAATATATCAGGTGATATAAAAGGTTCTAAAGTTCCATCCTTAATTTTACAAGGAAGTGATGATCAATATGGAACAGATAAACAAGTGGAGGGAATTAGTAATTTGCTGGAAAACACTTCTGAATGTATTATCTCTGATTGCGGCCATGCTCCTCATCTAGAACAACGAAAACAAGTTATAAAAGAGATTATTCAATGGAGGAAAAAATTAAGTTAGAAAAAACCTTTCGATACTATACATTTGGTAACCCTGAAAAAGCAAAACATATCTGGTTTGTCCTTCACGGTTATGGACAACTGGCATATTTTTTCCTACGAAAATTCAATATTCTTGACCCAGACAAGCACTTTGTTGTAGCTCCAGAAGGTATGCACAGATTTTATCTCAACGGTACAAGTGGGCGTGTTGGAGCTTCATGGATGACTAAAGAAGCCCGACTAGACGATATAGAAGATAATCACAACTTTCTTAATCAATTAAGCCATAAAATATTGAAAGAGTATTCATTTGAGCAACGAACAATTCTAGGCTTTTCTCAAGGAGGAGCAACAGCATCACGGTGGCACCAAAAGAACACCTTTAAGGCAAATAATTTCATTCTCTGGGCATGTATTTTCCCTCCTGATCTTAGTCAATCTTACGAGGAAGAAGTTTTTCAAAATTCAAATAACTACTTCGTTATCGGAAAGAAAGATGAATATTTTCAAGATAACTTTGAGGAGATTATCAAAGAATATGAAAAGAGTATTTCAAATATTAATGTTGTCAAATTTGAAGGACAACATTGCATTGAGACAAAAACTTTAAGATTGATTGCAGATCAGCTTTAAATAGCTTTATAACTAATTAATTCAACTCCTCAAAGTACAGGAATTTCTTTTGAGGTGATTCGTAAGGACGATAGATGTAATAAATCAATCCATTATGAATTTGGATATTTTCAACATACCTATAAAACAACTTGAGCTTTGGACCTAGCTCTCCTGTCTTAGGGTTAACTTCCGAGATCTCCATAAAACCAGCGTTATCATAAAAGGTATATAGTTTTCTAGTTATTGGATCCTGTATAATCTCTTGCTCCCATCCTGTTTTTCTTGGTTTTAAATGAAAAGAAATTTCAACACTATCAATTGCCTCAGCACTATAACCGTCATACTGAACAATTTTATCGTCATAAAAATCAAATACGTATAAATCCTGAATATCTTTGTACATATTTCCAATCGGAGGGTCATAATAAATAGAATTCGTAAAGACATTTGCTCCTACCCAAACCTCTCTATCAACTCCTGTCTCTGCTTCCATGTCCCAAGCCCAAAGTTTTGTTCTTACATCTGCCCATTTGTATTCCGATCTATACTGTTCCATCATTAACTCATCTTCAATATGTCTAATATCTGTATAAACAGTATCAATCCTATCAACCATTATGTAATCATAAGCTGGATAATACGCGTTATAGTTAGAAAAATAAATATTGTTCTCTTCTAAGGTATCCAAGATCGGTAAAGTTAAATTATCTAGATCCTTAGAATTTGTTTTGTATAATTCAATACTTGAACCAGGTATAACTATGAAATCTCTATTTTCACATCTCAAATAAATGTTTGATCTAAAGTCAATGATTAATTCTTTTGCTATACCTTCAACTTCCCTTCTTCCTTTTATTTCTTCATCAACATACCAGATCAATTCGCTTCCTTTGTCAAGTCGTTTAGGATAGGTAAGAAGCAATTGATGCTTCTCATCAATCAAAACATAGTCACTTACACTGAGTGTATCCGAGCTGAACTTGATCATAGGCTTGTAACTAGCATTAATATCAACTGTTCCTGTTGATTGCCCATCAAACTGGAATAATAGGTCAATTTCTACTAATTTACCTCTCTTAACTTCTTTTTTAAAAGATGCCAATTTAATTAAGGTATCTACTCTATCAAACCCAGATGCTGTAGCTGAAAATCGCCATTTTTTTTCTTCATCGTAAGGCAAGATAAGTGTATCTCCTGAGATTATTTCTTTTCGAAAGATGGATCCGTCTTGTACATCGATTATCCTCAACTTAGCATCTTCTAACTGACTACCTGCCTGAGCATCCATCAAATTAATTTGCAATTGAATAACATCTTCTTGTGCTAAGACATTGAGCACACTACAAAAAGTAAACAATATGATTAATAGTTTTGTCATAATTACAATAAAGATGCACTAAATTTCATTTTCCATAAAATTAACTTTTTTCAGCGCTGTCTTTAAATGTTAATAAGTTTTATTTATCAGTTAAAGTCCAGTTAAATCAATACCTACACATAACTCATCATCTATAAAACAAGCTTAACCAAAAAGATTCAATGGTTTGGATTTCAAAAAGTTCAAACGTTATTTTAAATTTGTTGGTGCTAACACTATACTTATTATTACATAATGATCACACGGCTTTTCGTAGTTTTTTTATTCATCTATTCAGGTAAATCTATTGCTCAAGGGAAAGTTACCTTTCATTTTAACAATGTAGAAACGGCTGTTTATGACTATAGCATTGAATCATTTCAAGATTCTGGTAGTTATGATTCTGCAGGAGAAATACAAATTCACTTTGATAGAAAGGCTGTCATTATAGATTGTTCAAACGATGAAAATGACAAAGAGTTAAGTATCATTGAAAAAAATGAAGAGACTCATCAAGGAGAAATGTATATCTGCGCTATGGATGGCCAATATTATGCATTTACTGTTTCTAAAGATAAAACAATGTTAACTTTGGTCAGTGCAGATCATCGTTTCGTGTATAAATTAAAAAACTAAAAAAAGCCGCCTGTTTCGAGGCGACTTCTTCATATCTATCCTTGGAAAGGGTATTAAATCTTTACTACCCAGCCAAATTTATCTTCTTCTTTACCTTCTTTGATCGCATCTAAATGGTGATAAACCTTATTCGAGAATTCTCTTTCCGGAATAGAAGGCAATTGGTATTCTTTCCCACGGTATCCGATCATTTGTATTTGTGCAATAGTTGCAGCTGTACCCGCTCCGAATACTTCTGTAAGACTTCCATTTTCAATAGCTTCAATTATTTCAGCCACTTTCACAGGGCGTTCCTCTACTTCCATTCCCCAGTCTTTTGCAAGTGCAATAACACTTCGTTTCGTTATACCAGGTAGAATAGTATCTGTATCTTCTGCCGGAGTAACCAATTTACCATCGATGACAAACATGATATTCATGGTTCCCGACTCTTCTATGTATTCATGTGTTTTAGCATCTGTCCAAACGAGCTGATGAAAACCTTCATCCTTACCTAATTTTGCAGGAAATAGCGAAGCTGCATAATTACCAGCAGTTTTTGCTCTACCTACACCACCAGCTGCAGCACGCGTATAATGCTCTTCAATTTTCACATTCAACGGCTCTGCGTAATAAGCTCCTACAGGACATGTGAAAATCATGAATTTATATTGATCCGATGGCTTGATACCAATATAATCATCCGTAGCAAACATAAACGGACGTATGTATAATGAGAAGCCTTCCTTTTTTGGAATCCAAGCTCTATCAAAATCTACGATCTCTTTAACGCATTGTTCAAAAAGGTCAACTGGAAACTCAGGCATACACATGCGCTTGCAGGATTCAGCGAAACGCTTCGCATTCATATCTGGACGAAAAATAGCGACATCATCTGTTACAGTTCTGTAAGCTTTTAGACCTTCAAAAATAGATTGACCATAATGAATCGCAGAAGTAGCCGGGTGCAACTTGAGATCTTGAAAAGGTAAAATTTCAGGTGTTCCCCACTCCCCATTCTTATAATCTAGCACCAACATGTGATCTGAAAATACCTTACCAAATGGCAAATTATCCCAGTCGACTCTTTCGATATCAGAATTCTCAGTTCGTGTTTTTTTGATTGTATATGTTGAATGTTCCATAATCTTAAATTCGGTGCAAATATACTGAATTTTCAAGAGCCCTATCTCCCGTTCATCAAAAAATCCTCTCGGTAACAGCATTCTTGCAATATGCCTTTATTAACAATCAGGTATAAGAATTGTTGGCCCTATTCGCATTCTTAATTTGAGTATAACAGTTTTGATTTAGTTTGAAAAATACTATCCTTCAATATTGGTTACATTTGTATAAAATACTATTTGGGTTGAAAGCTGAGGATGTTCTTAAAAAATATTGGGGTTTTGATTCTTTCCGAAAAGAACAGGGAGATATAGTCAATAGTGTCATCAATGGACATGATACTCTGGCTCTTTTACCAACAGGAGGTGGTAAATCGATTTGCTTTCAGGTTCCTGGAATTGCAAGAGATGGGATTTGTCTTGTTGTATCACCCTTAATTGCTTTAATGGAGGATCAGGTTAAGTCACTGCGCAAAAAAGGTATTAAAGCCCATGCAATAAACTCGGGAATGTCAAGGCGTGAAATTGATATCATTCTGGATAATGCCAAATTCGGTGAAGTCGATTTTCTCTATGTCTCTCCCGAACGACTCAAGACTGACCTTTTCATCGCTCGATTCAAACAAATGAAGGTTGGGTTAATAGCGATTGATGAAGCCCATTGTATATCACAGTGGGGGCATGACTTTCGACCACCATACCTAGACATTCATGAACTCAGGGAAATACATGATAAAGTCCCAATAATTGCCGTGACAGCCACTGCAACAGAAAAAGTAAGAAAAGACATTCAGGAACACCTTCATTTGAATAATCCAAACTATTTTGAAGGAGACTTTACTCGAGAAAATATTGCTTACGAAGTATATAGCGTTGAAAATAAGCTTAGTGCTATTCTTAAAGCTTGTAAGCTATTCTCTGGCAACACAGGGATAATCTATTGTCAAACACGGAGATCAACCAAAGAAGTAGCAAAACTATTGATTGCAAATAAAATCTCTGCAGGTGTTTATCACGGAGGATTAACCGGTAAAGAGCGTACAGAAAAAATGCAATTATGGTTAGATGATCGTATCAAGATTATCGTTGCAACTAATGCTTTTGGGATGGGAATAGACAAACCCAATGTAAGGTTTGTCTTACATTATGAAATCCCCAATAATCTTGAAGCATATTTCCAGGAAGCTGGAAGAGCCGGGCGAGATGGAAAAGCAGCTCGAACAATGGCTTTCTACACCTCTTCTGATCTAAATAAAATGAAGGCGCAATTAGATGGCCAGTTCCCTCCTATTGACTTTATTAAAACGGTATACCGCGCAATGTGCAATCATTTCAGTATTGCAATAGGATCTGGAGAGAACGAGAGTTATGGTTTAGACATCAAGAATTTCGTAGCCAAGTATAATTTTGATCCTATTCGGACATATAATGCTTTAAAAATATTGGAACTCAACGGAACAATTGTTTTGAATGAGGCTGTGTTTCATCCTACAAAGGTCAAATTCCTAGTTGAAAATAAAACACTCTATAGTTTTCAATTAAAAAATGAAAAGTTCGATCCATTAATTTCAATTCTATCCAGAAGTTATCCAGGAATATTTTCATATTACTATGCCATAGACGAGGGTAAAATTGCAAAACGATTAAACCTTTCTATGGCGAAGTTGAAAGAACAATTAAAGTACCTTGAAGAACATGGTGTAGTTGATATCTCATGGCAAAGTGAACTTCCACAAGTTATTCTGATTCATGAAAGGCTTCCTGATGATTACATGCGAATCAACAATGAAGTCTATGCGACTCGAAAAACAGTAGCAGAAGAAAAGTTTAAAGGATTAAAGAAATTTGTATCCTCTCCGACATGCAGATCTATTCTACTTTTAGAATATTTTGGTCAGCAAGGGGAGCCTTGCGGGATTTGTGACGTATGTAAAGCAGAGAGTAACTCAGACTATTCTACCGATGAATTAGTTACAGCTATCTCTGAAGAGATTAGAGAAAAAGACACTGTCTCTGCTAATGATCTCTTCTTACAGTTGAATCTTAAGGATAAAGACCAATTCAACAAAATCATAAATTGGATGTTGGACGAGAACATAATAACGTTAGGAAATGAAAATCTACTTAGGTTGAGTTAGGTGCATAAAAAGCTAAAAATCAAAGAATACAGGATTCTTTTGACCAAAATACATACGCTCAAACAAATGCTCGAAAACCACTCCTTCGTAGTAAAACTGTAAAATTTGTTGATAATCAAAATCATATTTAGCCATATTCATTGCGCCCTCTTGGCAGAGCCCTACTCCATGACCAAACCCTCGCCCTTCAATTAAAACAAAGTCCCCTTCGGGGTGGACTGAGAAATACGTAGATTTCAATTTAAAATGATAACGAATGTCTCTTAGCGGAATACCAAGGTGAGGACTTATAAAAAATGCTTTTCTATCGTTTTGCTCAAACGAGTATATTTTATCAGCATACGCCGAATCGTCTATTGGGTAAAAGTATTTCTTCACGATAAAATTCCTCCATTCATATTTAGAGATTTTCTTGGTCCATTTAGCTTGTCTGGTGTGGATACAAAAAGTGTCTTTAAAAGAGGCTAGATAAGGTATATTCTCCCGCCAAACATAATCAGACTGACTTGTTTGTCCTCCGCAATTCGCATGGAAATATCCATCAACTAATTCATTCGTAATCGTGTCGACCATATAAATGCCTTTAGTTTCGCCAACTGCAATTTTAATTTTGTCCGTAAATCGCAACATGCTTTTGTATGCTTGGCAGTGAACTTGATCACATAATTCAAAGCCCTCATGTTCATGACGATCAATGTGTTTCAAAGCATAGGTTCTTGAAATAACAGCTTGTGCTTTATAATACTCCAAATGCTTACCTCCCCCTC
>CBFHXS010000066.1:0-15016 GCA_965659845.1 Brumimicrobium sp. | reverse complement strand
CTCCAAAAGATATTCAAGCTGTATTGATGGGAGGTCATGGTGATACAATGGTTCCTCTTCCACGTTATACTACTGTTGGTGGAATCCCAGTAACGGAGCTTATTGATGAGGCTAAGTTGAATGAGATCATTGAAAGAACGAAGTTCGGAGGTGGAGAAATAGTTAAGTTGTTGGGTACTTCTGCTTGGTACGCTCCTGGAGCTGCTGCTGCTCAAATGGTTGAAGCAATTGTACGCGATCAAAAGCGTATATTCCCAGTATGTGCATGGCTACAAGGTGAGTACAATATGAAAGATATTTACCTTGGTGTACCAGTTGTACTTGGTAAGAATGGTATCGAGAAGATTATTGAATTAGATCTAAATGCAGACGAAAAAGCTTTGCTTGAGGAATCTGCAGTCGCTGTTCGAAATGTAATGAAAGTATTAGATGATATGGACGTTGTAGCGTAATTATCATCATAATCTATATTGTGGAGGGAGCCTTTTAAAAGGTTCCCTTTTTTGTTATTTTTGAACGATCAATACTACTACTATGAAAAACGCGATATTTACAATATTTAGCTTGTGTTTTGTGTTTGTTTTAAATGCTCAGCACAAACATGATGGAATACCATGTGGAACTGATGAGATGTTGTATAAGGTCTATCATGAGAATCCAGACCTTCAGTCAGGTATTCAGCGAGCAGCAGAAGAATTAGAAAGCTTTACAGCTAATTATATTCAATCAGCTCAACCAAAAAGTGGTAATCCTTACATTATTCCTGTTGTTTTCCACGTAATTCACGACTACGGAGATGGTAATATTGATGCATGTCAGGTTTATGACGCTGTAAATCAAGTAAATATTCAATTGAGAAAGAATAATCAAGATACTACAGATATTAATTCAAATTTTGAAGGAATAGCTGCAGATACTGAAATCGAGATTCGTTTAGCTCAATTGGATCCAAATGGCAATTGTACAAATGGTATAACAAGAACGGCTTCGGAATTAACGAATATAGGCGATCATCAAGTGAAATCTGTAATTCAATGGCCACCAGATCAATACTTGAATATTTATGTATGCAATCAAGCAGCAGGTTTAGCAGGACATGCTCTTTTGCCAGCTGCAGCGGATACTATTCCTGAATGGGATGGTATTGTGATGCAGCATACGTATATCGGAACGATTGGTACGTCTACTTTTTTTCGTAGGACAGTATTGACTCATGAGATTGGGCACTATTTAAATCTTCAACACATTTGGGGTGGAAATAATGTGCCGGGCTACTATTATTTACCCGTAAATAGTGCAGGGAACTGTAATTTCGATGAT
Source organism: Brumimicrobium sp. (assembly GCA_965659845.1). GTDB lineage: Bacteria > Bacteroidota > Bacteroidia > Flavobacteriales_D > Crocinitomicaceae > Brumimicrobium. The sequence goes on along the minus strand of CBFHXS010000066.1, from coordinate 13,696 downwards.
CAAGTTGCAGATACTCCCGAAACTATTGGGTGGTCAAACTGTAATTTATCAGCGAGCTCATGTAGTTCTTTAGATAACGTTCAAAACTATATGGATTATGCATACTGCGCTAGAATGTTTACTGAAGGACAAAAACTAAGGATGCATGCTGCTTTAAACTCTACAGTAGCAAATAGAGATAACCTATGGAATCAATCGAATTTAATAGCAACAGGTGTAAGTGAAGACACGAATTATCTTTGCAGTGCAGCTATTAATGCTTCTAAAACGGTCGTTTGCCAAGGTGAATCGATAACATTTACTGACGTTTCTTATCATGGAATTACATCAAGGACGTGGACCTTCAATGGTGGTGATATTTCCACTTCTACAGATAGCTCAGTTACAGTTGTCTACAATACTCCAGGAAAGTACACTGTATCTTTAGAAGCTTCAAACGGTGTAAATGATGTTAGTACAACCGAGGTAGATTTCATCACTGTTATGCCTTCACCAGGTATTAGTTCAGGTTTTATTGAATCATTTGAAACACCTTCTGTTGTCGAAGCTAGATGGGTAGTAGAAAATCCTCAAAACCCTGTAAATTGGCAAACGACTCAAGTCGGTTACAATAGTGGTCAGTCTTTTAAAGTAGATAATTACGACGGTATTGATGGGGTGAATTACGCATTTCATAGTGCACCTCTCGATGCTTCTCAAATGAACGAACTAGCGATCTTTTTCGACTTTGCTTTTGCTAGAACAGGAACTGATAATAAAGATCAACTGAAACTTCAAATCAGTAACGACTGCGGTGAAACATGGCAAACGAGAAGAACCTTAACAGCCCTGAGTAATTTGAATTCAGTAAACGATACTTTTCCGAATAATAATTTTATCCCAACGAATGATCAATGGCTTGAGGAGAATGTAAATATTTCTACACAAAGTTATTTAGTTGATGATTTATTGATTCGTTTTCTTTTTGAGTCCGATAAAGGGAATAACATTTATCTCGATAATATACGAGTTTCAAGCGAACAGAATGTTGGACTTGAGTATGCAAAATTAGAGGGTAATCAGCTAAGTATCTTCCCAAATCCTTCTAACGGATTTTTTATTTTGGAAATTGGAGACAATTCTGAATATGGAGAGGTTAGTTTAATAAATGCAATGGGACAAGTGGTTAGAAAATTTAGTACTAAAGGTCAAGCTACAATTAAGATTGAGACTGTTGACTTAGCAGAAGGTGTCTATACATTATCCTTTTGTTCAATGGATAGTAATGAAGTAATACATAAAAAGGTTGTCTTAAATTGATCAAAAGGTAAGTGTATACTCTTGACTTGATTTGTTACCTTTTCTGTCTGACGCAACTACTTTTACCGTTTTTTCACCCTGAATAGAATTGTTTGGACTGAAATAAAATGCTGACCTCTTCGGTTCCCACGCTAACAAATACCAGTTACCATCAATATAGATATCATATTGGTCTATACCAGATTCGTGATCCGCAATTTTCCAAACCAAGGTTTTACCGCTAACATTGGCGTTGTTTCTAAAATTGCTATTCTCAATAATAGGTCCAATCGTATCAACTTTTACCTCAAATGATCCGAATTCTCTTGATGCAACTGAAATCCAACCATCGTTTTGAGGGCCAACTAAAGCTGTTGATCTTCCTCTTTCATCTAAATGTTCTACATAGCAATTATTACTTGACTGAATTGACTCAGTGGGAAGCATAATTTCAAAATAGTTATCTAAAGGTACTTCGCTATTTCCGAAATGCACTTTATTTGCTGTAGTGTCTAATAGTAAAGGAGTTGGTTCGTATAGCAGATCTTGTGGGAAATAGAGGTAATGAGAATTCGCTATACTCATAAATGGGGTGTCTGGATAAAGTTTCTCTTGTCCTTCATAAAGAATGATATCATTCTTTTGTTGACCTTCATTCACTTTCAATTCAAAACTTAAGGAAGCACTATTACCACTTACATCGTAGCAAACATATTTAATTGTATACGATTGCCCAGGTTTTACATTTAAAATTCCTCTATTTCTTTCATCTCTGTAAATTGGTAGTTGATTGTGACAGGTTTTAAAGGATTTGTGAAAATGCTTTCTTCGGTCATGGTATTCTTCGTAATCTTTGTGCGTATTAATTTGTCTATTCGTAAAAAATGAAATGCGCGTCATATTTTGTGAGAAAAGAGTATCATCATTAACAACGAGATAGGACCTGTGTATTCCGCAGATATTGTTAGCTGCATTCAATTGGTCAATGGCGTCAAATGCGAATCCAATACCACCTTCTTTGCGAGAAAAATCAGCCGATATTGTGATTTTATCGCCGCTTACTCGATACATTCCTTTAGAGGCATAGGTACTAAATCTTTTAGCCTTCCCTGGAATGCGATATCCTTCTTTTGTTAGGCTATACATTTTTATACCTCGAATAGATGGCTTCCGAGTATCCTTAATATCAAAATTAAACATTAGTGGGTTTAAGGCATCTTCACTTTTTGTGTCACGAATTTCAAAATGCAGATGTGGGGCAGTGCTTCCACCTGTATTTCCGGATATAGCAATGATTTGTCCTTTGGTTACTTTTAGACTATCTTTGGAAGGGTAATAGTCGAACTCAAAATGTTGATCATTTTCCTGCCTTTTTCGAGCCAATCCTTCAATTTCTCCAACGAATTTTTCACAATGAGCATACACTGATGTGAGGCCATTATAATGATCAATGTAAACTACTTTGCCATATCCCCAAGGAGAAACTTTTATTCTAGAAACATACCCATCATCAATAGAGTGAATATTATATCCCGTTCTATGATTGGTCTTAAAATCAATTCCTGTATGAAAATGATTCGTTCTAAGTTCTCCAAAATTAGCTGCTAATATTAAAGGAATATCTAAAGGACTGTGCAGATCGTATTTATTGTAATCAGTAGTATTTTGACCAAATACAGTAAAGGTCAGTAAAGAAATGAATATAAACAATTTAAAACGCATGACGGCAAATATAGCTAAATCAAAAGGGATGAAAATTAACTTTTGGACTGATTTTTTAGAAGATAATGAGAATGCAAATAAAAACTAAAAATGTTTGAATATATTGCATCGAATATTACTTTTGTGTAACGTCATTAGAAAATGGATAAGGTTCAACACGTCATATCAGAAATACACGGGAAAGTCGCAAATTTAAAGGCGGCCTTAAGCAAAGTGGAATCTGAAAATGAGGAATTGACAAGTGAGTTAGAAACGCTGAAAATTAAACTCTCTAAAACAGAGGAAGAAGCGGCAGATTTTCGAATGAAATATGACGAGATAAAAGATCAGTTGCAAAGTTCAAGTTCAAATGAGAAAGATGAGAACAAGGATGAGCAAATTGATTTGTTAGTTAGGGAAATAGATGAATGCATCAATCGATTGAAAGCATAGATATATGAGTAAAACATCCATTAAAGTCGTTCTCGCAGGTCGCAACTACCCACTTTCAATTAACGAAAGTGAGGAGGAAGTGGTTCATAAGGCAGTTAATGGTATAAACTCTAGTATAAAACAGCTTCAAGAAAATTATGCAGTTAAAGATATGCAGGATTTATTGGCTATGACGGCCTTGAAGTTAGCGACGCGAACAGGAAGTTCGGAGTCAGCTAATCAGAAGGCTGATAAGCCAGCGTTAGATGAAGATCAAATTGTAAAAGCATTACAAGAAATCTCCACCTCACTGGATCGTTAGTTGATTCTGCTTTTTTGTTGTTTCCCATTAATTTAAGTGCAATACTTGAGTGAGTGGGATTTTTTATTTAAATTAAAATTGAAATATGGACTTAATAATAGGATTAGGAATTGGTGTTGTAGGCGGAGCTGTAGTGGCGATAATCGTCCAAAACGTCATTCTTAAGAATCGCAAAGAGCAGATCCTCAAGGAGGCTGAAACTGAAGGTGAATCGATCAAAAAAGATAAAATCATTCAAGCAAAGGAGAAATTTCTTCAGTTGAAAGAAAATCACGAAAAAACGATTAAAGACAGAGAGCGAAAGCTGCAATCTGCAGAAGATAGAACGAAGAGTAAAGAGAAAAGTCTTTCTAAGAAAATAGAGGAAGTAAATAGAAAGGAAAAGGGAATTGACAGTCAGAAAAAGACGCTTGATGATAAGATTCAAACGATTGAATTGAAACAGCAAGAACTTGAAAAGACTCAAGATAGGAGAGTAGCGGAGCTTTCTAAAATTTCAGGAATGAATCCAGAGGATGCTAAGAAAGTATTGATGGAGGCATTAAAAGATGAAGCTAGAACTGATGCAATGGCCCACATTAAGGATATCGTTGATGAGGCAAAACTGAATGCGAATCGTGAAGCAAAGAAGATCATCATTCAATCTATTCAACGTGTTGCTCATGAGCAAGCAATTGAAAACTCTGTTTCGGTATTCAATATTGATTCTGATGAAGTGAAAGGTAGAATTATTGGACGGGAAGGAAGAAACATACGTGCACTAGAAGCAGCTACGGGAGTAGAGATCGTTGTTGATGACACGCCAGAAGCAATATTACTATCTTGCTTCGATCCGGTGCGAAGAGAAATTGCTCGATTGGCTATGCACCAATTGGTATCAGACGGACGAATTCACCCGGCAAGAATTGAAGAGGTTGTTTCAAAAACGAAAAAGAATCTCGATGATGAAATTGCTGAAACAGGACGACGAACATGTATAGATCTCGGTATTCATGGTCTACACCCTGAGTTGACAAGAATGGTAGGTAGAATGAAGTATCGTTCGTCTTATGGTCAAAACTTACTGCAGCACAGTAGAGAAGTAGCTAATATTTGTGCTGTTATGGCTTCAGAGCTTGGTTTGAATGTGAAACTTGCTAAACGAGCAGGATTACTGCACGATATTGGAAAAGTTCCTGATGAAGAGCCAGAATTGCCACATGCGGTTCTAGGGATGAAGCTAGCCGAAAAGTTTGGTGAAAAAGCTGATGTGTGTAACGCAATCGGTGCACACCACGATGAAATCGAAATGAATACATTGATCTCTCCGATCGTTCAGGTTGCAGATGCCATATCAGGTGCAAGACCTGGAGCACGTCGTGAGATTGTAGAATCGTATATAAAAAGAATTAAGGACCTAGAAAATCTTGCTCTTGCATATGATGGGGTAACGAAAGCATACGCTATTCAAGCAGGTAGAGAACTTCGTGTTCTTGTTGAAAGTGAGAAGGTTTCTGATTTAAAGGCAGATGAATTGTCATTTGCAATTTCTCAAAAGATTCAGACTGAAATGACTTATCCAGGTCAAGTAAAGGTTACTTTGATCCGAGAGAAAAGAGCAGTGAACTACGCAAAGTAATCAAATTGTATATTGATAAAAAAGCAAGTCTTTATGACTTGCTTTTTTTATTTATATCCTTCACGGTAAAATAAATTATCTTCGTAATCGATTATTCTAAAGGAATGTGGGGTAAACTCAATATGAAGTCTGAATTTTTACGGTCAGTTACAGTACTAACTTCGGGAACTGTCATTGCTCAGGCAATAGGTTATGCTTTTACTCCTCTAATTACGCGTCTTTTTAGTACTGATGATTTTGGAGAATTTGGAATGTTTATACGTGTGGTAGCGCTTATAACAGCAATAGGTACTGCGCGGTATGAATTAACTCTCCCATTACCGAAAAGAGACCAACACGCTTTTCAGCTATTTTTACTTTCCCTGAAAATCGCACTCTGGACTTTAGTTGTTTCCCTCTTCTTGGGTTTGATGTATTGGTTGTTCTGGGAAACTTCTCTAAAGATCTTTCTGTTTGTCCTTGCTGTTGGCCTTACTTCCTTCTTTATGATATTTAAGAATATAGGAGTAAACTGGGCAATCAGACTTAAATCTTTTAAGCGTATATCTGCTGTAAATATAACTTCATCATTAGGAACGAGTGCCATTAAACTATTGGCAGGACTTATAGGTTTAGGTGCTCTGGGTTTAGTCTACGGAACTCTGATTGGGACCATATTTGGAACAAGTTGGTTTTTCATTGACTACTTCAAGCAGAGAAAGGAAAAAGGGTTTTTAAAATCTTCAATAAAAATGAAGGCTTTGGCTAACCAATATCGAGAATTTCCTCGCGTTAATCTCCCTCATACACTAATCGATACAGCCCGAGAGTTGTTAATTGCTTTCTTTCTTACTTATTATTTAAGTACATCATTATTTGGATCGTATGATCTTTCTTTTAAGATGCTTAAAATCCCGCTTTTACTAATCGGTACAGCTATAGGTCAAGTAATGTTTCAGAAAGCGTCTGAGAAATTTGCAAATAACGAGGAGATTTTTCCTTTGGTATCCAAAACTGTGGTAGTATTATTTCTTGTCTCTGTCATACCTTTCTCTATTGTTTATATTTGGGGGGCACCGATATTTGCTTTTGTATTTGGAGAGGAGTGGTTTTTTGCGGGTGAAATAGCATCTGTAATAGCTCCGTGGTTAATGATGAATCTAGTGGCATCCGCAATTTCCATGATTCCTTCTGTGATTAATGCGTTGCGTTGGTTTTTTTGGATAGGCTTGGCAACATCGGTAATTCAGCTCGCTTTATTTGGTTTTTATCCCCAAATTACGCAAGGGTTAAATATTACTCCTCTAGACTTCTTCAGAATCGTTTCTTGGGTGATGGTTGTGGTTTACGCGATTATTATTGCATGGGAATTAGTATTGGTGCGTAAGGTGTAATTCGTATATCCTATAACTCATTTATCATTCTAAGCTGCTTTAAGCAGATTCATTTTTAGGTAGTGTAATAAGCTATAAAATGTTTTTAGCGCTCTTTTTATTAATAGCAATTTGATCTGTTATGACTTTGCGAGCTAGGAAATATATGGTGATGTAAACAATGGACATGGCAATGGCGTAAATTAAAAGTGTATCGAATATATCCATTTTCCATAGGTAGCTTATTACGAATGCTAAGCTAATCATAGATACTCTGAAGATATTGCTTACTAAAGACAAAGTGTGCCTTTCAAATGATACAAATACTCTACTGATAGGAGTTAAAACGAGTCTAATAAAGCCCAGGCCAGATATGATCTGTGCAATCTTTCCAGCATCGTACCAATCCTCACCAAAAACGAACGTGAATAGTGTAGGACTAAAAAGCAAGAATAGGATTAAGGGAATAATTCCTAAAAGGACTAAATTTTTCAAAAGCTTATTTGATAATCTCAGCAACTTTTCTGGTTGGTCGACTCCGATGTTTGAAGCTTCTGAATAAAAAACATCTCCAATTGCTGTTCCTATAAGAATGATGGGGGCGCTAATTATGAGGTTGGCTAAAGTGTATTGGCCAACAGAAGCCGTTCCGACGAAGTAAAAAGTCAAGAAAAATACAGGAAGTTCTTGTCCTAGTTTAGATAATATTTCTGAGGGAAGAATGAGGTAAGGAAATTTAATATACCGCTTAGCAACCCATTTTATTTTTCTAGGCGATAAATATGATAACCATTTTGGTTCAGTTTTAAATAATTTTCGAGTATAAAGAAATACGGCAACAATTCTTCCAAATACAACGCCAAGAATAAGACCTAAATTTGTAAAACTCAAGAGTCCAAAAACAATTTGAGAAGAATACTGTGCTCCTGTTGAAGAGATTTTCGTTATTGAGTTGATTTTAAATTGTTTCCTCTTAAAGCTCCACTGCATTAATGTGTTGTAAAGACTTGTAAGAAACAAGCCTAATGGGAACAGAATTAGAAGATTGATGGTTGAATTCCAGTTGATCACTTGTGCAATAAGGTCTCCGAAGAAAACCATAACCAACAATAAAAGCAAGCTGGAAAGAGTGGACAGTAGAAAGCAAAAGAATAATAAATTATAAAGAGATGCTTTATTTCTTGCAATCGGAATGCATTGCTCATATTTAAGTGTCCCCACTACCGCAGTCAAACCAATGAAAGAGTTGAAAAACATAAACGTACCAAATTCTTCAGAAGTAAAGAGTCGAGTAATAACTGGAGATAATAAAACTCCTAATAACTGCGAAAGAGCAGTTCCAACCGAAACAAAAGTCACATTCCTTGTGAATTCCGATTTGAGAAATTTGTTTTTTATCTTTTCTGTAATTTTCACAGTTGCCGAATCTAATAAATCAAATGGAGGAGTTAATTAAGACATTTGAGACAAAAATATGATATTATATGAATGTAGGAATTGATTCGAATAATTTTAAGCACTATAATGAATTGGAGGATAATACAATTTAGAAGAGTGCTTCCCTTAATCGTTGATGTTTTGAAAGAAATAAAATATTGTTTCTGTCATAACTATTTTTATTGTACTTCATGAGTAAGATATTATTCCGTAAGTTTTAATTTGTCATTCATTTTGCATTTTTCAATGTCGATAAAGACAACATTAGAATAAAGCGCTAAATTCCGTTTTATTGGTCTGGCTTTGAAAAGCATCAATTATTCTTTTGTTTTTTCAATTAATACTTTTTTTCTAATACATTTGTTCCTCACAAGCTGTAATATGGAAGAAGAAAAAATTCGTCAAATAGGAATAGGTGATTTTGTCCAAGCACTCGTTAAGAACCGAATATTACTTGCGTTAAGTGTTTTTGGCTTTGCACTTCTTTTCTTTATCTATTCATATTTCGGCAGTGAATTATACCAGTCTAAATCAATTGTTTTCACTAGTTTTAGTCAAGAAATAGAAGGGCCTTTTGGCAGTTTTAAACTCGAGAATCAACATACAGAAGATTATTTAAGTTTAATTGATTTAGATGGAGAAAGGAACAGAGGCTTGTCAATAGAGTATGATTTTGGTTCTTACGATGATAAGGCGAATACTGAAAAATCAACCACAGATTCGGAAGATGGTGCTGTTATCTTTACAGTCACTCACAAACAAAAGGACAGTCTGGTCCCTGTGTTTGGTAGAGTTTATAATCGTTTTTGTAAGCAAGTAGATCATTATTTAAAAGAGGAGGCTTTTGAAAATGAGGTTTTCAGAGTGAAAAGAACCTTGAATGAGTGCATGTTAGATGAGCAAGAGCTTCAAAGCTTTGCCGAATATCTCGTTAAAATCAGACAACAGACTTCTTCGGAAGATTTATCGCAAAATCAATTTAGTATGAAAGGGGGACTTCCGATCGGAGAAAATAGGAAGCTTTCACCTTATTTCAAGTTTGCAATTTTAGATAGTGTCATTGTGATGAATAGTGTAGAGATTGCTTCACTAAAAAGTAAAATAGATAAACACACATTATTTATTGATAGCTTGAATGAGGAGTCTAGTCAAGCTATAGTGGAAGACTTTTCGATGTCTGATCAAGTTTTGAATACCTATCTCCCCATACAAGCTCCTCAAAAACTTGGTGTTGATTGGTTGTCTAAATCTGTATTGGGTGGATTCATAGGGTTGTTGATCGGAGGATTCATCATTTTTTTTCGCACTGTGTCAGCCACTAAAGAAGACTAGTCCCATTGTGTCGGAAATTCAGATCAATACAAATTTATTAATCCAATTTTTGGATCGATATAAATTGATTTTTCTCACACTTGTGTTTCGAGTTCTCCTGGATATAACTTTTTTCGTTTACCTGGATAAATATCATGATTACGCAGGGTTTGAGATGGATTTTAACTTAACTAAATATGTTATTTCCATTGTTATAACATTACTACTTTTCGCGTTGATACCATTGAGGTCGTCTAGAGTTTCGGAAGTAGTTGTTCAATTCTTTTTTATTTCTGTATATGTTCCGTTCGCTTCATATTTTGCTTTCACAAACGCTAGCTATTCTTGGTTTTTAATTTTCACTGGCTTTTGGGTGATTGTTTTTCTAATGAATCAAATTAATTTTAATTGGAGAGAAATAAGATCACCTATCAGATATGATTCAAAGTATATAACGTTAGTAATTACTATTCTGACCATTTTAGTCTTTGGTCTTATTTTTATGTTTTCCGAGGTGAAGTTCAATCTTAGTTTTCTTGATGTGTACGACATTCGAGAAGAGAACCCCACGGGGTCTGTCCCGTTTTCAGGGTACTTAATAAATTGGACTGCAAAAATCTTCCTTCCTTTTCTATTGATTTATTCGATAATTAAAAAAAAGAGATATTTCAGTATTTACTCGTTGTTAGTTATGGGAGCGATAGTTTTATTATTTACTTTGACAGGTCACAAAAGTTACGTGATGGTTATACCAATTATTATTGGTACAATTTGGCTGTTTAGAACGGGTGATTTTTTACTGAATTTGTTGATTTCCTTCTCTGTTTTAACAATAGTCGGATTAATTTTGTTACTGGTTTTTGACCATCAAATAGTATTGAGTTTATTTGTTCGACGAACACTTTATGTACCGGCCCAGTTATCCTTCTATTATTTTGACTTTTTCCAAAACAACCATTTACTCTTATCTAACAGTGTATTTAGTAGTTTTTTTGAATATCCTTATGAAATGCAGCCCCCTAAAATAATAGGAGAGATTTACTCTCATAAACCTGGTATTTCCGCGAATAATGGTATCGTGTCTGATGGTTTCGCTAACTTTGGTATACTTGGCATATTGATTTGGGCATTTCTGTTTTCTTTTATTTTGAAAATTATGGACTGGCTAAGTAATGGTAAAGACCCTTTAATTTTATGGACATTGATTTTACTTGGTTTAATGGTGTTTGTTGGAGGAAGTCTCTTAACAGGAATTCTAACTCATGGAGTAATATTGATAATACTTCTAACATATCTTTATCCTTCAAAGAGCAAAAGTAATTAGATGATACTATGAAAATCTGTCAGTTTACTACAGTCCACCCAAGAAATGATGTGCGAGTTTTCTATAAAACTTGTGTTGCTCTAGCCGAAGCTGGTCACGACGTTACACTTGTGGTTGCTGATGGTGAAGGAGATGAGTTTAAACAGGGTGTCAATATTATCGATATTGGTGATTTTCGCCTGAAAAGATTGGCAAGGTACTTCAAGGCTAGGAAAATAATGTTTAATGAAATTATTAAGCTAGACGCCGATGTATACGAATTTCATGATCCCGAATTACTTGGGATAGGTGTGAAATTGAAAAACCTGGGCAATAAAGTAGTTTTCGATAGTCATGAAGATGTTCCAAAACAAATTTTATACAAGTCATGGTTAGGCCCTTTATTCATAAGGAAAATTATTTCTAAGTTTTATAATAATCGGGAAAAATTGAAAGTCAAGAAATTAGATGGTCTCATCTCGGTAATTGATGAAATCACTGATAAGTTCACATGTGGTAGAAAAATCACAATACACAATTTTCCTGTGATAGATAAATGGAAAGATAGCGCTATTAATATAGACGAACGTGAAGACTGGGTAACCTATGTCGGAAGTCTAACAATTGAGCGAGGAGTAGTCGATTACATAAATGCAATAGGCGAACTTCCCGATAATTACAGGTTAAAACTAATCGGGAATTTTTCTCCTAAATCATTGCTAGATGACTGCAAGAAGTTGAGGAATTGGGACCGCGTGGATTATTTGGGCTATTTGCCAGTGAATGATGTAACGAGAATTGTTGGAATGTCAAAAATTGGTCTGTCAGTTCTTCATCCGATGGATAATTATCTTACGAGTTTACCTACAAAGGGTTTTGAATATATGGCGGCAGGAACCCCTTTTATATTAAGTGATTTTAAGTATTGGAGGCCATACTTTGAAGGCTGTGGTGTTTTCGTAGAGCCTGCAAATGTTGAGCATATTGCAAATGCGATGAATAAACTCATTATTGACGAAAAGTACCTTAAGGGGCTACATGATTCTTGTGCGGAAAGCGCAAATAAATTTAGTTGGAAAGTAGAATCAAGGAAGCTTGTCAGTTTTTTGGAATCAGTTTAATTAATCTTTTTTGCCGGATTACCTGCGTGTACTTCTTCGTTCGGTACATCTTTGATTACAATGCTTCCTGCACCAATTATAGCTTTTTCACCAATATTCAAACCCTCTTTTTTTGCAATAAGTCTTGAAGACATACCGATATACGCATATTGTCCGATATTAATGTGCGTTCTAGTTTGTTTTTTTCCATGCAAAGAGAAATAAACCCCGTAAGAAATTGTCACGTTATTTGCAATCACCGTATGTGAAGGTTCTAAATCATCCATGTAGCACTTCATTCCAATAAATACATTTTTCCCAATTTTATAACCTAAAGCTCGATAAAACAAAATTCGAAGTTTATTGAAAGGAATGTTTGGAATGATTACAACGTTGAAATATTTCCGAATGGGGATCCAAATAATCTTAAGTATTGAATAGTTAGCATAATAAGGAATTGGTTTGCCTTTGCGAAATAACTTGTAATACTGCTTTAGTAATCCCATGACTGAATTTTAGGTCAAAAATAGACCAATTTTAATAGCTTGAAAACAAATCAATACTGAATTCATTACTGAAAGTTAGTTTTCCTCAATTATTATTCAAATAGTGTCATGAAAGAATTATGAAAAAGTAAATTTGTATCTTTCAATTTATCTTGTGTATGAATTTGTCAATTATTATTCCATGTCTGAATGAAGAGAAGTACATCAAGAATTGTATTAATTCAATTCTTTCGAATGACTACCCTAAAGAGAACTATGAGATAATAATAGTGGATGGAGGTTCAAGTGATAACACGTTGACAATATTAAATGAACTTAAGAATTCTATAAAAGAGGTTCAAATTAAAATATTGCATAACCCAAAGAGAATTCCTCCTACGGCTATGAATATTGGTATTAATGAAGCAAAAGGTGAAACTATCATGAGATTGGATACTCATGCTTCTTATCCAGATACTTATATTTCAAAATTAGTAAAGTGGAAAGGTAAACTGAATGCTGATAACGTCGGTGCTCCGACAAGAACAGAAATTCTAAACCCAACCAAAACAAGTGTTGCCATAAAACGTGTACTCGGTCATAAATTTGGTTTAGGAGGGGGTGTTTTCAGAATCGGTACAGATAGTGTAGTTGAAGTAGATACAGTGCCTTTTGGATGCTATTCTAAAAGTACATTAATCGAACTAGGCGGCTATGACGAACGTTTAAAAAGAAATCAGGATATTGAGTTAAATAAAAGACTCATCGCTAAAGGGAAAACTATTTATTTAATCCCTTATACATACTGTGTATACTACGCCAGAGAAACATGGAGTAAATTGGCAAAGAATAATTTTGAAAATGGTAAATGGAATTTAATCACAACTTATTATACTAAAAACCTATCCTCTTTAAGTATTAGACATTTTATTCCATTTATTTTTATTTTATCCTTACTAGTTCCGAGCTTACTTTCATTGGTCTTTGGACCATTCCTGTATCTCTCATTTTTAGCGTTAGGTTTGTATTTATTTTCACTAATTTACGTTACGAGTAAAATAGATAAGGAGCAAACTACTAGTTCACATATTATGTGGACCTTTATTGTTTTACATATATCCTATGGAGTAGGTTCCTTCGTTGGGTTGTTTCACTTTGGGAAATTATTTAGAAATGAAGACTAGATCATTATATAAAAGTTCAATCGCAAAATGGTTGAATACAGATGATTCACGTATCGAACTTTATTGGAAAGGTAGGATAGGGCTATACGCTATCCTTAAGTCTTTCGGGATTGAAGAAGGGGATGAGGTTATTCTTCCTGCATTCACTTGTGTTGTAGTTCCTAATGCTATTA
>CBFHXS010000065.1:0-15223 GCA_965659845.1 Brumimicrobium sp. | reverse complement strand
GGTTCAAGCCTTCAAAAGCTAAACCAGCTGTCATCGCTCCATCTCCAATAACTGCAATGTGCTGACGATCTTTCTCTCCTTTATATCTATTGGCAACTGCCATTCCAAGTGCTCCAGATATGGACGTAGAAGAGTGGCCTACACCGAACGTATCGTATTCGCTTTCGCTTCTTTTAGGGAAACCACTGATTCCACCCTTCAAACGATTTGTATGAAATACATCTCGGCGCTCAGTTAGTATTTTGTGACCATAAGCCTGATGTCCAACATCCCAAACTAATTGATCTTCTGGAGTATTGAAAACATAGTGAAGAGCTACTGTCAACTCTACGACACCCAAACTAGCGCCAAAGTGTGAGTTTCCAATTTCGGAAATCACATCAATAATATATTGTCTTACTTCATCACTAACTTGAGGTAATTCCTCCTCAGTCAATTTACGAAGATCAGCAGGATTGTTTATATCCTTTAAAAGTTGTCCAGCTTGATAATTTGCCATGGTCTACGTTATTAAAACAAAAGTACACTTACTTTCGTTGTCATCAAAACAGTCAAAAGATATTATTTGTTCAACTAACGTGTAACGACAATTAATATTTTCTTGATTTTTGTCAGAAACGGAACGTTGCACCAGCCATAAACTGGAATCCTTGAACAGGAAAGCCATACCAGCGCTTATATCGCTGCGCCGCTATATTGTTAAAGTTTGCAAAGAAAGAGATACGTTTTGTATATCTAAACTCTGCTCCAATATTGGCATCGGCGATAACACCAAGTGGTTTAAATAATTGACCATCTTGTTCTTCTACTCCCTCGATAGTATTTTCAAGAACCTTTGCTCTCCTTCCAGTCTCAAGTGTGAAATCAATACGGGCGATTAACTTATCTGCAATATTATAATGACCACGTGTGATAATCTCCAATTGAGGTAAATTCCATGCGTAAGGATTATTTCTCGCTTGATAACTATGGAATCTAGCAATCCCGTCGATCTTCAACTTTTCACTTTGCTGGTAAGACAGACTACCTGAGATCGTTGTAATATTGATCGTATCATATATTACTCGGAATTGATTCCCTGAAGAATAGATCGTATCATTTATGAATAGTGCATGATTTCTGTTATTTGAGAAAGTAGCACCAATATTAAAACTCATACGACTAGACAATGTTCCTTTTATTCCAAAATGGAATTCATATCGCTGTTTGTTTTTCAACTGAACGTTCGAACTTAAAAATTCATTGTCCCTCGCTAAATTGGCGAATCGTTGTTGTTGTAATCCACCCTCTACTCCTAAATAAGGAATAAAAAGATCCTCAAACAATGAATATTTTAATTCGGCTATTGGAAAGAGTGATGCTCTAGTTTTATCATGAACATCTATGGCTAGCTCACCTCCTATTTTGAAATGTAGTTTTTCATTCATGCTATAGAAGCTTGTCACCGGGCGCAATTGAATTACTGTATTCCTCGAAACATATCCCGAATCTAAAGCAGTCAAGGAACTGTCCGATATTCCATATCTAAAGTCATTATATAGTACATTGACATCGGCTCTCATGTTAGAAAGGAGTACATTGCTACTCATATTATATTGCCATCTCGTCTTTAAAGCTGCATAATTCTCGCGGCCTCTCCATTTCGATAGTGAGTCTTCCGATGGCTTCTGGTCCATAAAATTGGAGTACTCTACCCCTATTCTATAATTGAGCATTGCACTATCCTTCTTGTGTGAGTCAAAGAATCCTGAAAAATCAATCGACTGGTAACGTTGACTAATACTATCCCTAGGAGCATCTACATTTTCAAAACCATAGTAATTCAACCCATAGTTTTGATAGCCGAGATCACCTCCATAAGAATATCTTCTCTCCTCAACCTTTCCAAATATTAATGCACTTGTTCGATCGTATTGAGAAGGAGCAACTTCAGGTATCTGTCCCCATTCAGACAAGTGTTTAGCATGAACCCCCCAATTGTACTTTCGAGAACGAAGAGAATTGTAATACACCTCTCCCAATCCCATTAATCGACTTCCTCCACCGATTTTCGCATAACCTCTGTACAATTGTGAAAGTTGCGGTCTATGACGAATATTGGCTGGCTCGATGCGATCAATTTCAAATGATGTTTCAGCTTGTAACGCCAATAATGGATAATCTACAACTGGTGAAGTAATAGCAGTATCAATCATTTTAGGACGCATGCTAATTCTATTCACAGGTGTAATTGAACGATCAGAGTCTGTAATCACTTCAACATCTCCACCACCCGATTGACTCCAGGTTAAGACAGGCATGATCAATAGAACCATCAAGATATGTCGCATTAATTTACTCATCATTTCCTTCATTTAGATCTATAGTACGATCAGTTTCATCTTCTACAGATTTCTCAGTACTCTTAAGTTGCATCAACTCTGATTTCACGGCATTGGCCTCTTCAAGAATTCCATCTTCTTCATTCGGGTAATTGTTAAGAACAAGGTTGATTGTTTTCTCTGCCTGAAATAGGTCATCAATTCCAATGAAAACTTTAGACTGAAGTATCAAAGATTTTGCTATCCAATAATCATAGGCAGGTTTTCTTTTCATTAACCTCTTATGAATATCCTCAGCTTTCTCATAATCCTCTAATTCGTAATGTGCACTTGCTAAGGTATGAAGTGCCTCTGTCCCCCTTACCATTCCAGTATTTTCTTCAGTCCATTCTAAATACCGAATCGCTGCAGTATATTTTTCAGTATAGTAGAGAGACAAACCAGCGATATAATTGCCTTCCAAACGAATCTGTTCATCATCTAGTAATTCATCTTTCAAAACGTTCTGAGCTGCTTCAGCCGCGTTTTCATAGTTCTCCAAAATATAGTTACAACGCATTAATCCCACTCTAGTATTGAAAATAACCTGGGGAGCAGAAGCTAAATTTTCGAGCTTTTCATAATGCGGCAATGCTCGTTCATATTTTTCATCATTGTAAAGGATCTTTGAAGCTCTTACAAGCGCTTCTTCAGTAAAGCCTGAATTTGGTCTAGCTATAATATTTTCATAATATGCCAATGACTTGTCTAGTTCATCTCGCATGTAATAAATATCCCCAATGTAACTCAAGAGTTGAATAGAGAACCTACCATTCGGATAGCGATTCAAATATTTCTTAATCTCCGGAATAGCCTCGTCGTAATCCTTATTCAGATACAATTCATTCGCTGCTTCATAAAAGATCACCTCTTCGTCATCTTCACTAATTTCTGCACATGCATACTCTGTTCTAAGTGAAGTGATTTCAGACTGTCTTCTCGTTGCTTTAAATATATCGATCAACCCTTGAGTTGCTCTTTTACATGTTGAATCATCAAGAGAGTATTCGTTTAGCACTCTTCTAAAATAACTCTCAGAAGCTTGATACTTTTTCTGTTTGTATTTGATATCCGCAATCTCTATCAATGCATCTTTAACGAGTATGTTGTTTGGGTAGTCATCTATAATTTGATTAAAATAATCCAAAGCCTTTCTAAACTCTCCCTCATTCTTATAGCTGATTGCAACATCAAAAATTGATGGAATAACGTAAGACGAATTAGAGTGATTGTTAATGATATCCAATAGTGTATTTATCTTTTGAGGTCTCTTGTTTGGTAAAAAGCCATATACTTTAGCTAAGGAGTAAAGTACTCTATCTTGATTGTCCTTCTTAAAGGAAAGTGCCTTTTCATAATTCAGCGCTGATTTTTCGAAATCAGGTTGGTCTTTGGTATAGTAACAATCCCCAATTCTAGCATATGCGTCAGCAACCTTCTTTTGATCTTCCAAGTTGGATAGCTGCGTATAAGTTCTGAAAGACTGAATGGACTGAATCCAGTCTTCAGTCTCAAAATACGCGTAAGCTATATTGTAGTATGCCGCTTGTTTGAGTTGAATATCGCTTATTCCAGGAATAGATAAGAATTCACGATATTTTTTGATTGCCGGTAAATACTGATTGAGCATATACTGAGCATCCGCCGTCCAATAAGCAGCCTTACCAGTCACCTCAGGATCAACATCATACCTATCCACTCTATCGAACGCTTCAATCGATTCTTGAAAAAGCCCTCTTTCGTATTTTTCAACACCCATATTGAATGCTATAATCTGATAGGCCGTCTTTAACTGAATATTCAAGTCTCCAATGCGATCTAATGAACTCAAAGCTTGTCTATATCTCTTTGTGCTTGAGTATACATTCACCAAATAACTGTAAACGTCTTCTTTTCGTTTTGAATTTGGAAACTCTTGTAGGAATAACTCGAATGCAAATATTGCCTCATTATATGGATTATAATCCAACCTATATGAGAGAACTGCATAATTATACAAAGCATCCTCCTGAATATTCACATCATAATCCATAAGAGAGGCAGCCTGAAAAGCTGATCTAGCATAATTCATTTCCTCTGTTTGCATATAACACTGAGCAATATGATATAGAGCGGTTTGTGCCAAACCGTCTTCGGTATTTGAGACACGGTCGAACAAAGGAATGGCCTTTTTATATTGACGACTTTTAAAATATGCATATCCTAATGCATAATCTTGCAATCGGGTAGTCTTTTTACGCTTGTTATAATTCTCGAGATATTCAGCTGCTTCGTCATATTTTTTGATCTTATAATAGGCATCACCTATGAGCAGATTCATCTCTGGGCTATTCTCATCTATCGTTCTGTTTTCAAGATCGGGCGCAAATGCAGTAACCTTTTCAAAATCCCCCAACAGGTAATATATCTGTGTTATGTAATATGGAACTTCCTTTTCAAAAGTTGGGTGGTCCTTTAACTTGAGAAATCCATCAAGTGCTTCTTGATACGTCTTGTTTTGATATGCTATATGCGAATAATAATATAAGGCGGGAGGACTATAATTTGAGCTATCATCCTTGATCTCATAAAAAGAATTCCGCGCCTCACTATAATTCCCAAGTTGGAAATTCGCATACCCCAATTTGAAATGGTACTCTGCCATTACTTCTGGCTCTAATTCTGTCTTATCGGTTTTATCTAACCATTCTAAGGCATCAAGGTATTTCTTTCTCTGGTAGAAATATTGACCAATCTTAAAGAAGATCTCATTCTTATAATTACTTTCTGGATATTCATTTATGAATTCTTGAAGCAACCTAACAGCATCATTATTATACAAATGCAATGCTGAAAGACCTTCGTAATACCTGGCTTTTATGTATTGTGGATCTTCTGTATCTTCGAATTCATCTAGAAAAATTCGAAATTCTCTGCGTGCAGCACTGAATTGCTCCTTTTCAAATAATTCCTCGGCATTGTAAAACGTAGAGTACTCGCTGTAATACTCTTCTGTGCGCTGAGCAGAGAGAGTGATGCTTGTCAGTAGAACTGAAAACAAGAAAAACGAGCGTAAAGCTGACATGATCAAATCGTGTTAAATGTTACTCCTTCAAAAGCTTAAAAGTATGCAGGAAATTGAAAGGAATAGATGGTACTTTCAAAAGTTATAAACGGAAATCTGTTAAGATTGTTACTCGGACCAACTTTAAAAAGAGTTAATTTTATGGATATTTGTAAAAACGTGGAATCCGTGGAAAAAGTCATAAATATTGAACAAGGAAGAGTCGAACAGAAAGGTGTTCCTGTGCTGCATGATGTAAATGTTGCACTAGACTCAAAAGAGTTTGTATATCTTATTGGGAAAACTGGTTCTGGAAAAAGTAGTTTTCTCAAGACACTCTATGGCGACTTAGCTCTTATAGATGGTACCGGAAAAGTTGCTGGATTTGATCTAAAGAAGTTGCGTAAGCGTGAAATTCCTTTGTTGCGGAGAAAAATCGGAATCGTTTTTCAAGATTTTCAGCTGTTGACAGACCGCTCAGTCATGAAGAATCTTTTCTTTGTTATGAAGGCTACCGGCTGGAAAAAGAAAAAAGAAATGGAGGCCAGAGGGTTGGAAGTGCTTGGTATGGTAGGTGTTGAGGATAAAGCCTACAAAATGCCTCATGAACTTTCTGGTGGTGAGCAACAACGTGTAGCCATTGCACGTGCTCTATTGAACAACCCTAAGCTGATCCTTGCAGATGAGCCTACAGGAAATCTTGACCCAGAGACTTCAGAAGCGATTATGAAGTTATTGATCGCCATTGCTAAGGAAGGAACATCCCTTTTAATGGCTACTCACGACATGAGTTTAGTTGAAAAATTTCCAGGTCGTGTTCTGCGCGTTGAAAGCAATACAATCAAAGAGATTGAATCTATGAACAACTTCAATCCTTTTGAAGCAAACAATCTTTAAATGAAAAATCTAGCCTTTATCTTTGTTTTATTATTTACTTCTTTCGCATTCAGCCAAACACCTCGAGAAGTAGTGCAAAAGCAGCTAGATGCATATAATGATCACGATATTGACGCTTTCATGAGCGTGTTTTCAGAAGACATAGAACTTTGGACGCTTGGCGATACTCTTCCATCTGTGAAAGGCTTTACGTCTGTCAAAAAGATATATGCAAACTTATTTGAACGCTCTCCAGAACTATACAGTGAAGTACTAAATAGATCGATTATAGGAAATAAGGTAATTGATTACGAAAAAATCTCTGGGAGAAGTGGAAGGAGTAAAGGAGAGATCCTTTACCTGATCATGATTTACGAAGTTAAAGATGGAAAAATCTTTAGAGCCACAGCGGTTAGAGAGTAATACTATACGTATATATAAGCCCAGTAAATAAGTAACAGTTGTAGGGGCAGCCTTGCGTATGCAGCCCAAGTATATTTATTCCCCTTTTCTTTAAAACGTTGAGCCATATAAATGTTGGCCGGAAAGACTGCAATGAGCAGACCAATGAGTCCAATTGCAGACCAAGACCTCGTGGTTTCAAATAAAAGACCAACTCCAAAAAGTATTTCGAAAAAACCAGAGATATAAACCAAAATTTTTCGGGCTGGTAAATATCTAGGAACAATTTTGGTGAATGCACTAGGTAATACAAAATGCATTATCCCTGCAAAAGAATAAACAAATGCCATAATGAATAAGTCAATTTGCTCCATATGATAAAATTAAACAAAAACGGCGCCTCTAGTGAAGCGCCGTATTGATAGTTATATTTATTTTTCTAGTATCGGTAATGCTCTGGCTTATATGGCCCTTTCACATCAACACCAATGTAGTCAGCTTGATCCTTAGAAAGTGATTCTAATTCAACACCAATTTTAGCAAGGTGAAGTTCAGCAACTTTCTCATCTAAATGCTTAGGAAGCATATATACTTCGTTACCATACTTCTCGCTGTTATTCCAAAGCTCCATTTGAGCAAGCGTTTGGTTGGCAAACGAGTTAGACATTACAAACGAAGGGTGTCCTGTTGCACAACCTAAATTCACCAAACGGCCTTCTGCCAATAAGATGATTTGTTTTCCTCCTAATTCGTAAAGATCAACTTGTGGCTTGATTTCAAATTTGTTTTGCGCATTTGAATTCAACCATGCTACATCAATCTCGTTATCGAAGTGTCCGATGTTACATACGATCGCCTTATCCTTCATTGCCTCAAAGTGACGACCAACTACGATATCTTTATTCCCTGTTGTCGTTACAACGATATCAACACGGTCAACAACTGAATCTAATTTTTTAACTTCGAATCCGTCCATTGCAGCTTGAAGTGCACATATTGGATCTATCTCAGTTACGATAACACGAGCACCAGCTCCTCTTAATGAAGCCGCAGAACCTTTACCTACATCACCATACCCACAAACAACAGCAACTTTACCTGCCATCATTGTATCAGTAGCACGACGAATCGCATCAACTAAAGATTCTTTACATCCGTATTTGTTATCAAACTTAGACTTCGTTACAGAATCATTTACGTTGATCGCAGGCATTACAAGAGTTCCATTCTTCATACGCTCGTACAAACGGTGAACCCCTGTCGTTGTCTCTTCAGACAGACCTTTAATGTCTTTAGTCAACTCTGGGAACTTATCAAACACCATGTTTGTTAGATCTCCTCCATCATCAAGGATCATATTCAATGGCTTACCACCTTCAAATCCGTGAATCGTTTGTTCGATACACCAATCAAACTCTTCATCGTTCATTCCTTTCCACGCAAAAACAGGAATACCTGCTGCCGCAATTGCTGCTGCTGCATGATCTTGAGTTGAGAATATATTACATGAAGACCATGTTACATCCGCTCCTAATTCAACTAATGTTTCAATCAAAACTGCAGTCTGAATAGTCATGTGAAGACAACCAGCAATTCTCGCTCCTTTCAGTGGCTTTTCAGCACCGAATTCTTCACGTAAAGACATTAGACCTGGCATTTCTGCTTCAGCTAAATTAATTTCTTTTCTTCCGTATTCTGCAAGGCTTATATCTTTTACCTTGTAGTTCAATTTTTCTTGTGTTTCACTCATCTATAATTATTTTCTTGAAATGGTTTACAAAAGTAAGCAATTCCACTATGATTATCAAAAACAGAGGTATTATGTTTTTGTTGTTGGAGGATTGAACCTTTTCTGTAAATCAAATGACCAAGCAGTTCAATTAGTACTTTTCGATGATTAATTTTCCGAATGTAACATCACCTTCATCAGTTTCAAACTTCCATGTATAAATTCCCGATGCGGCATCAACCTCTACAGTATTTTTCCCATTGTTGACTTTATGTTTTCTGATCAGCTTACCCTTCATATCAACAATTTCAATTTCTCCATGACGCTGAGCATTAATCACGATAGATCCTTTTGAAGGGTTAGGATAGATTTCAATTTCAATAGTACTATTGAAAGATGCTACCCCAGAAACTTGAACTTGATAACAGTCAGACATCTCTGTACAACCATTCTGAGTAATTTCAACTGAGTAATTTCCGCTAATCGTTGGCTCGAAAGACTGATTCGTCGCTCCGCTTATAGCAGTTAAGTTATCACAGTCTACCCATTGATATGTTGCTCCTGTTGCCTCTGCACTGAGTACCCCACTATTATTTGTGACACCCAGGTCTAGAGTTGTTACGTTTAATGTAGTTTCTATAATACTGTCACATCCAGATGATGAAATTAAGTTACTCGTATGAACGACAGTGCTAGTTCCTGTTGTACCGTCTGGAAAGGTATAGACATCTCCATCACATATGGTTGCTGATTCAGTTGTGTTAAAACTAGTGACTAACTCTAGCGTTGTTTCTACCAAACTATCACACCCCCCGACAGATGATAAAGTACTGACATAAACTGTTGCTGAAGCCGAAGTGGTTCCATCAGGAAATGTGTAAGTATCGCCTTGACAAATTTGAGCAGTTTCGAAAGATTCAAAAGTCGAAGGTCCGCTGCATACTTGATTAAAAGTTGCTCTTGGAGTACTATTTAAAGAGTCATTGAATGCCGTATAATCTTCACAATCAGCTTTTAAGCTGTAGTCCAACCATAGATTAACAAAGTCAAATGTAATATCGTGTTGTTCTTGCCTAGTGATGGATATTCCGGTTGAAGAAGTACCTTCCCCAAAATCACAATTAAAGTTACTGTTTGCGAAGTAACAGTGTGCCCCCCCGGTAATATTCAGTATCGTTTTACAATCGCTGGCTAAGTTGTCATACATTGGAATGTGATGATCACCTGGCGGAGTGACACCATCTTGGACTCCTGACAGAATAAAAGAAGGAACAGTTACCTCTGTCGCAGAAGCGATAGAAGAGACTCCATTTGAGTTTGACTCCGCTGGCGCCAGTCCAATTAACGTTTTGAGATTAGTATTTCCGTTGTTGCAAAGTGAGTCAGCTGCTAAAAATGCGGCACCCCCTCCCATTGAATGGCCCATTAAAGCAGTTGCTGGAGCAACTGCATCAAATAAAACACTGTTTTGATCACCTCCCTGCTGTTGCATTGCAGTAACTAAAAACTCAAGGTCCCATCCAAACTCTTGATGATCCGTAGAAAAAGCATTGCCCTCCGTTCTTGGAAAAGCCATTATATATCCTCTGGGTACAAATTCTTCCCACAAATTTTCATATGCACTCCACGCCATTACAAATCCATGTCCGAATACAATCACAGGTGATTCTTCGTTGATCGCCGGTGTGTCATCTCCTGCAGAGGTTGCAGGATAATATATCTCTGTTTCAATTTGACGATTTCCTCTTTCGGGGTCTTCAAATACTATCGTTGTATGACCGATAGGATGATTTTGCGCGTAAGCAACTAATCCAAAAAACATTACAGCAATCGAAAGTAGTAGGTTTTTCATTGTTTATATTTTAAATTATTTAAGTTTATAAGATTCCATTTAATAGCACATCACTGAAAATAGGAAGAGATTTCTGATCAATTAACACCTGATCTGTTACGTACATTTGCACCTCCAAGCCTTTGATTGTATTTACGAGCATCTCCGCTCTAAACCGCACTTTTTTCTCGTCAACACCGTCATATTTAGGATAACTCAATAGCAAGTTTGCAATCGCGTCTTTTTCCAGCTGATCTGCTTCTTTACGGTTCGCATCAACAATAGGCATCAATTCAAAAAATTCCTGCTTCAAAAATGAATAACGCTTCGCAATCTTTTGCATCAACTCTACTCTAGTATGCACATATATATGCAGTTGATCTTCGATCGTATCACCCGTCTGAATTGCTGATTCCAATGAACCCCAAAACTGATTGGCTTCATCTTTAACGATCTGAGCAAAGATTTCCTCTTTGCCACTGAAGTAGTAATACAATGCAGATTTTACTTTCCCAATTGACTTAGCAATATCGGTTAACGTTGTTTTACCATAACCGTGTTGCTCGAAAAGCTCTCTGGACTTTGATAATATAGAATGCTTTGATGTTCCCAAACTCTAAATCTATTTTTTGAACTTTTTACTTATTTGTTCAAATGTATAAAAACAGTGAAGAGTAAAACAAGAAAGATTGTTTTTTTAACGGAAACTATAACCTATGTTAAATTAACCTATGATCTTCTCAAGAATCTTTTCGGTAATTAAATAGGTTGGTTTTACCCCTGTTAATCCCAGCCCTCCAGAAGCTAAAGTACTTCCAGTTTCTAAAGGGTTATCTGAAGCATAATAGGCATATGAAAGTTTTACATCAGCGGCAATACTATTTCTGATCTTGGAAGCAGCTTGAATAGCCTTTTGATAATGTGCGCCTTCCATTTCTAAACCAATCACTTTCCATGTTGACTTTTTGAAATACTTGAGCATTTCTTTATTCTGAAGTGATGTCCCCAAAACAGTAATCATCGATCCATCGAACACTTCCAGTCCTTCACCTTCAAAATCTTTCGGCTTCAACAAGTTCTCAAAAGGATAATTATCCGCTGTACCTTCAAAAATATGACAGGTAGGAATCATGAGGTCTCCCTTGCCTCCGGATAAAATCCCAGCCTTTCCCATTATAGAAACAGATCTTACATCTAGCTTTTTCGAACCATCTTTAGCTTTCTTAAATGGCTTGAGAAGCTCATCCATGGTTTCATATGCTTGCTCACCGAAAGCATAATCCATCACGATCATAACACCTTCTTGCTTTTTACAATTTAAGAAGCTCGATTCTAAATCAATACGGGAAAGATCAAAAATTTGGACATCAATATTTGTCCCTGAGGTATCACTATTATAAATCATGCCATTTTCTAGCGCTAACTCCTTAATAGTTGCTCGCTGCTTCTCATTTTCAGGCTGACTCAACGTTTCAAACGTATCCTTTTTGTTAATCTTCTCGAGCGTCTTCTCGAGCGTTTGTTTTGCATATAGAAAATTCATAACACTATGCATATTAGCGCTAATGATGTGAATTGGTTTGTCTAAAAGCTCATTCTCTTCTAGAATAGCTTTAATATTATTTGCCCAACGCTCCCCATGGATATGATGCCCAAGTCTTTCACGTAATATCGGACTAAACATAATCATCCGCTTATCCCGATCTAATGCTTCCTCAATAGCCAACTTTCCAAGCCAATACATTGTTTTGAGAAAACGATGAGGTCGCTCGGGAGTTTTTAAATCATTATACATATTCAAGACCTCTTCGAAAGTACGACCTAACATATTCGCCGTATGAACCAATGCAACTTCAAGTTCCTCCTTACTGATTTTTTTCTTTAGCACTGTCTGCTCCAATAGATTCCACTCTCTGTTAAGCTCTCCGCTTTCATCTATTACAGCTCGCTTAGCAATCTTATGAGATTCAATAAATAAGAATGTTAAATGTGTCAAAACATCATATATATCGGATCGACCTCGCGTGATTTCGATATTCATCTGTCCCGAATCGATTCTGTAACAGTTTCTTCTTCTTTTAGGAGGAATAATCGGTTGTATTTGAGAAAGACTATACCCTTCATCCCCTGTTAGGTTTATGACACCACACTCTTCTATACCCTCAGGTAATCGATCCAGAACATAAACAAGGCCACTTAATTCAACTTTCTCCTCTGCTAGAGATCCATAGATTTCAGGCTGTAGCTGCAGCAATCCCTCTCTTAAAGTTGTTCCTGAAACACCCATTGGCTTATAAAACCCTCTATTAAAAAGGTGTCTCATTGTTATATAAATTCGTTCAATCGCTTGCGTAGCTTCTTGTGCTTTCGTTCTTTTCTGTTCTGACATATAATTAATCTCTTATTGCTAATTTAATAGAATATATGAATATCGTTGAATGAACTCAAACCCCTGCAAAATTTCAACCCATATTTTGTATGCTCTTTTACGTTTTTTGTTAAACAAAAAATAAATAACAGTGTTATCTATGAAACTGAAAGGATGACTGAAGCGTGGCAAAATATACCTAATTTTAGAGATTACGAAATATCTTCAAATGGAAGAATTCGCTCGAAAGAGCGCATTAAGGTTTACAAATCTGGACGCAAAGTACACCTAAAAAGTAAAATCAAAAGACTACGGAAGCATCCGAAAAATCAATTTCTGATGACTGACCTCATAAATGATAAAGGAGAAAGAAAAACGGTTTATCCACACAAAGCAGTTGCTCAAGCCTTTCTCAAAAACAAACATCCTCGAAAATACAAGATTGTAATACACTTAGATAATAACGTCACCAACAATTCAGTAGATAACCTTGAGTGGTCTTCCTATTCGACTTCTATTAAAAAGGGTTTTGAAACGGGAAGACGCGACAATTCAGATCTTTGGAGAAAACGCCGAGCAAAATACGGACCTCAGGGCAGCGCCAAACCGATGGGTAGACAAGATCCGCTTTCTGAAGAACAGCGAAGAAGAGTTTTTCTCCTTAGAACAAAAGATAATTTAAAACTCAGCGAAATTGCTGATAAATTCAATTGCAGCGTATCTCATATTCATAAAACCCTTCGAAAATATACTGATCAAGTTATATTATCAGAATAAGCTATTTAACGCACAAGAACACCTCTAAAAATATGCGCTTAAATCAGTCTTTTTGAATGTTTATGTGCTGATTGTTTCTATTTTTGTATCTACTAAAAACGAGCAAAAAATGAAGCGCAGTAAGATCAAACAATTATTGGAACAGCCTAAGACTGGCGAAGAGGTTTTGGTAAAAGGATGGGTGAGAGCCTTCCGAAGTAATCAATTCATACAATTGAATGATGGTTCAACAATCAATAATATTCAAGCTGTTGTAGACTATGCGTCTTTTGATGAGTCAATGCTCAAGCAAATCTCAACGGGGTGCGCAATCGCTGTAGAGGGAGAAATGGTTGAATCTGCAGGTAAAGGTCAATCTCATGAAATCAAAGTGAAAAAGATTGAGATAATTGGAACGGTTAACCCAGATGAGGTTCAAAAGACAGTAATGCAACCAAAAAAGCACAATCTTGATTTTCTAAGAGAACAAGCACATTTGCGCTTTAGAACAAACACCTTTGGTGCTGTTTTTAGAATTCGACATGGACTAACCTATGCAATACATAAGTTTTTTCATGAGAGAGACTTCTATAATTTACACACTCCAATCATTACTGGATCAGATGCTGAGGGTGCAGGTGAAACATTTCACGTTACAAATTTCGACCTAGACTCAATTCCAAAAGATGAAAATGGAGAAGTTGATTTCAAAAAGGATTTCTTTGGAAAACCCGTTAACTTAACCGTTTCCGGTCAGTTAGAAGCTGAGTTAGGAGCACTCGGACTTGGCCAAGTCTATACTTTTGGGCCTACATTCCGTGCGGAAAATTCTAATACGTCTCGTCATCTTGCCGAATTCTGGATGATTGAACCTGAAGTTGCATTTTCAGACCTTAAAGACAACATGGATTTAACAGAGGATTTTCTAAAATATCTATGTCAATTTATTCTAGACAATTACAAAGATGATCTTCAGTTTTTAAATCAGAGAGATCTTAACGAACAAAAACAGAAACCTGAGAAAGATAGAAATCCACTTTCATTAATTGAAAGACTGGAGTTTGTAGCCAATAATGATTTTAAAAGAATCACGTATACTCGAGCTATAGAAGTTTTACAAAATTCTAAGCCCTACAAAAAGAAGAAATTTAAATTTGAAGTTGAATGGGGAACTGATCTTCAGTCAGAACATGAACGTTATCTCGTGGAAAAAGAATTTAACTGTCCAGTTATTATAACCGATTATCCAGCATCGTTTAAGGCGTTCTACATGCGACAGAATGATGATGACAAAACCGTTGCCGCAATGGATGTTCTTTTCCCAGGAATCGGCGAAATTGTTGGGGGTTCTCAACGTGAGGAACGTCTGGATGTACTAAAAAAGAAATGCGCCGATTTCGATATTGATGAAAAGGAATTATGGTGGTATTTAGAGACTCGAAAGTTCGGTTCTGTGCCACATTCAGGTTTTGGCCTAGGATTTGAACGTATGGTAATGTTCACAACTGGAATGGCGAATATCAGAGATGTAATCCCATTCCCAAGAACACCGAATAACGCAGAATTTTAAATTTAACGCTTGTGATTCGTAAAAAAGAATTAAATTAAACGAGTATTTACAAAGTATAAATGGCACTTAAGCAATCATTATCACAAAGACTGGAGCAAAAGCTTTCTCCTCAGCAGATACAGCTGATGAAATTGCTTCAGGTGCCTACTATGGAGCTCGATCAGCGCATCAAACAGGAAATAGAAGAAAATCCTGCCTTGGAAGAAGGTAAAGAAGAAGTTGAAGACGAGTTTGAACAAGAAGAAGAATATGATGAACGAGATGATGAGCAGGACTTTGACATAGAGG
>CBFHXS010000064.1:0-15233 GCA_965659845.1 Brumimicrobium sp. | reverse complement strand
TATTTAACATTTGTATTTTTATTTTATGCTTTCAGTTTATAAATATCTCTAGTGTTTCTTCCGAATTCTAGATAGTCAAGTCCAAAGCCTACAATGAATTCATTTGGGATCTCCATACCTACATATTTTGGAGGATGCTTTCCATTGAATGCTTCTGGTTTGTAGAGTAGGGTAGCTACTTCTAGTGAGGTAGGCTCATCGTGGTCTATAATAGAGAATATTTTATCAAGTGTTAAACCTGTGTCAACAATATCTTCAAGTATGATTACATGTTTGTCTTTAATGTCATTCACCAGTCCTATTAATTCATGCACTTTTCCTGTGCTTACTGTGCCTTCGTATGAAGCGACTTTGATGAATGAAATTTCACACTTAAAATCGATCATCTTAAGCAGATCACTTACAAACATAAATGCTCCGTTCAATACACCAACAAAAATGACATCTTTACCCTGATAATCAGTTTTAATCCGCTCAGCTACATTTTTGATGGCTTGTTGAATTTCTTCAGACCTGATGTACAATTCAAATTCTTTATCCTCTATCTGCACTTCCTTCATCTTTGACTTAAGACAAAGATATAATTTTATACTCATTATTGTATTAGAATTCAAATTATTGATGATCGATTCTGTGGATTTTTCAGGCTGAATTGGAGCGGTCCCTTCAACGAATTGTATATTTTTGCAGAATGGAAAAGAAATGGTATGGTGATAATTTCAAGCTTGGTGTTCTTGGTGGAGGACAGCTCGGGAGAATGCTTATCCAAGAAGCAATAAACTATGATGTAAGAATTTATGCTATGGATAGTTCCAAACATGCTCCTTGTGGCAGAATAGCTGAAGAATTTACAGTTGGAAATATAACGGACTATGATGACGTCATGCGTTTTGGCAAAGATAAAGATGTGTTAACTGTAGAAATTGAAAATGTTAATATTGAGGCTTTAGAAAAGCTTGAGAAACAAGGAGTAAAAGTTTTTCCACAGCCAAGAGTTCTTCGCTTGATCAAAGATAAGGGATTGCAAAAGCAGTTTTACATAGATAATAGTATTCCAACTGCACCTTTTCATTTGGTTGACGACTTGTCAGATATAGTTGAATCTGCCTTTACCCCACCCTTTGTTCAGAAGCTAAGGACAGGAGGGTATGATGGGAAAGGAGTACAAATGATAAATACTAAGTCGGACTTCGAAATGGCTTTTAATGCGCCTTCTATAATTGAGGAGTCGATAGACTTTGCAAAAGAGCTTTCGGTTATAGTCTCAAGAAATGAAAAGGGTGAAACCATTACTTATCCATTAGTCGAATGTGAATTCAATCCAGATTTAAACTTAGTTGAGTTTTTATTTTCTCCAGCTAATGTTAGCCAGTCTTTAGAAGAGGAGGCAGCGAAATTAGCGATTAAGGTGGTTAATGATTTGGATATGGTCGGCCTTTTGGCAGTAGAGTTGTTTTTAACTAAAGACGGGACGTTACTGGTGAATGAAGTTGCTCCAAGGACTCATAATAGCGGTCATCACACGATCGAGTGCAATAAAACATCTCAATTCGAACAGCACTTGAGAGCGGTGTTGAATTTGCCATTGGGATCGACAAATATTAAAACACCAGGAGTTATGGTGAACCTTTTGGGGTCTGCTGGCTATAATGGTAAAGCTATATATAGAGGATTGGAAAAAGTGATGTCTAAATCAGGTGTAAATATCCATCTTTATGGAAAGTCTGAAACGAAGCCTCACCGAAAGATGGGTCATGCAACAATTACAGCGGAATCATTGAGTGAAGCTAAGTCTTTGGCTCGATGGGTGCAAAAAGAACTTGTCATCTGCGCTTAATACAAACCCGGTCGATCATTTTATATTATTTTTTGTAGCTTTAAAGGTTCTAATGCTACAGGTTCAATGATAAAACAACTCAGAGTTGTACTACAGATACTCTTTTTGTTAGTCACATTCTTGACTAATGCTCAATTGTATACATTCAAGAATTTTAATCACAGGGACGGATTAACTCTATCTGCAATATTAAGCATTGAAGAATCTGATGATGGTTATTTATGGTTTGGTACTGACGGCGCGGGTTTAATGAAATTCGATGGCCAGAATTTTGATTATCTTGAAGAAGTTCAGGGTAGAACTAACAGACACGTTAATCACATTGATGTAGTTGGAGACAAGGTGTTGTATACGACGCTTTACAGGAAGAATTATAAGCTTCAGTATAATCAATTAGAGAAACTTGATTATTTTCCGCAGTACGGAAGTAATCGAGCATTAATAAATTTTGCTGACAAAGAAGTTTTGATCCAGGATGGTGGGATTTTTATTTTTGAAGACAGTTTATTATTGACTGAGCGAAAGACTTTTCCATTCAATGAGGCAACTGATTATTACGGGGCATTTGAAAAAGATAGAAGGCTTTTCATTTTTACTTCAAAAGGTAACTATGTCTTATCTGAGGAAGTTAGAGTAGAAAATCTTTACGATTGGTTACTTGGAACATCACAAAACGTAACGGACGAATTGGTCGGAGTAGCCAAAACAGGTGATAGCTTAGTTTTTGTAAGTTCTAAGCTAGACAAGGAGATTGTAGTACTGATGGATGACATAAGACCGAAATTCTTTATTGAGGTCGATCTAGACAATGACTTATTGAATGAAGATGAGACTATTATAGCATCAGATTCACGTTTCGACTTTACCGTTTTTGTTTCAAATCAGGGCAGAGTTTTCTTGCGTGACCATAATGACGGTAGTTACTTTAACCTTTATAATAACTCAGAACAACCTATTGTTGCGCCATCTGATGTTTTGATAGATAGGAATCATGATGTTTGGGTAACATCCTTAAAAAGTGGTGTTTTTAGAATTTCACTAGAACCTTTTACACAGATCAATTTTAATGAGGTCTACAGAGACCCCTTAATAATGTTCATCCATAGAACAGAAGATTTTGATGCAGTCATTTCAACAGGCAAAGGGAAAACTTTTGTTGGAAACCGATACACTAATAAAAGTTTCGTTGAGTATGATTTAAGAGTCTATTCAATGACTTCTTTCAAAGATAAAAATTATGCTGCAACAAATAAAGGTCTGAAAATAGTTCAAAACACGAACATTCAGACTACAAATGATTTTAATGTTCCTCAGCAGTCTATTTCACTTGTTTTCGGAGATGATGATAACTTTTGGTACGGGCTTGAGGGTAAAGGTATTTATAGGTACAACCTTCCATCAGACTCTACAATTCATTACTCCAGTGCTCCTGCTTATTTTTACACTGCAGTTTATAATTCTGACTCCAGTTCCATCTACTTTGGGTCTAATAATGGTGTTTTTCATTTTGATTGTCACAGCAACGAATTGAACAAACTCCCCTCAGAAATTAATGGAACCAATTTAGGGTCATACGTAGGAAACTCAACAAGAGATAGATTTGGAACTTGCTGGTTAAGTGTTGATGAAGGTATATACGGTATAACCGCTAGTGGAGATTATACCGCAATCACTGCAGAGAGATTTTTGCCTTCTACTTTGATTTACACGCTGAACTCTGATGATAATGGGAATATAATTGTTGGAACTAATAAGGGGGTTACAGTAATCAAAGTAGATAAGGAAGGCAATGCTTTAAATAGCAATACATATAACGTAGATAACGGTTTTAATGGGTATGAAACACATATGAGGTCGTCATTTAAAACAAATGAAGGTTTGATTTTCGTTGGGACATTAGAAGGTCTTTTTATGATTAGACCCGATTTTTTAAATAAAAGCATTCGACCTATTCTACCTAGTATTACAGAGATTAATAATATTGATAAATCTTGGTTTAAACTAAAAGAAGATCGAAATATATTTGATGTTGATAATAGCAGTTTTTCTTTTGAGTTTAAAAGTGTAAATGCAAAAACCACTTTTGTCAAATTTAGTCACAGACTGCTCGGAAGTGAAGATTAGAAATGGTCAGACTGGTCTAATAACCAAGAAGTCTTTTATAATAATTTAGGTGCGGGTGAATATGACTTTCAAGTTAGATCAACAGTAGATGGAAACCTAATCAGTGAGACTTCTAGTTTTAAGTTTAAGATTTTTCAGCCTTTTTATAGAACGAAATGGTTTATCATTTTTATCATCGGTGTTGTTGTTCTTGTAAACTTTTATATTTTAGAACGCACGAAAAGGTTCAATAAAAAGAATATTATTCTCTCTCGTGATGTTGGTGCAGATCGCCGCATGGCTGGAAGCATTTTGCTTTTTGGATCCATTACCAATACTATTGCCCACTTGTTTGCTCCTAGAGTCGACTCTTCTATAGAGGTTCATGACGTTTCAGCAATATCTGCAGGGTTAATAATTCTTGTGTTATTCTCTATGATTAATTTCAGTAAGAGATTCATTAGAAACTCTAACGAAATACTTACTCTTGGTTTTGTTTTAATTCTAGGGTACAATCATTTATTTACGTTTTTCAGTGATATACATCCTTTTTACTTTGTTGCAACTATCTTAGTTACGTTCGTAGCTCCCTTTGTTTTTAGATCATTGAAATCGGCTATCGTTTTTGGCTTTATTTTGATGTTAGCTAGTGTTGCTGCTGTTATGTATATGGAGGCTACCTATTACAATCAATATTTATTTTTAGTTGGTATAGGAGTCGCCGCTTTCTTGGCTGTTTTCATGACTTACTTGAGAAACAATTCTCTGGAAAGGTTGATTTTTACTTCTGGTGTTGTGAATAAAGGAAATGCGCTCGTTGTAGCCTTCGATGATAAGGGTAAAATTTCGTATGCTAGTGAAAATATTGAAGATCTATTAGACGTCAAAAATACATTGGTGGGGTCTTATGTTTCTGAGTTGAATCAGTTTCAACCGGAAGTAAAAGATCACAAGAAATTTTCAAACGTTGACCTTAAAGAAGATTTTCAAGAAGGGAAGATATTTGTTACCCCTTTGTTTACTAATTCGGGGGATATCGTGTATTATCAATGGTCTTGCAAAGAGTTTTCTAATGATGTTAGAGTGATATTAGGACAGGACGTTACGGATAAAATTAACCTGGAAAATTATTATGAGTTAATTGTTCGGAACGCGGACGACCTTATCTTTCAAACTGATCCACAAGGGAACATTACGTTCGTAAATGAGAAGTCAGTTGAAGTTTTCGGTAGGACTTCAGAAGAGCTAATGGGAGTGTCAATAAATTCTGTAGTACAAGATAGCTACAAGGCTAAGGTTAAAGAATTTTATGCACGCAACTTTCAAGACCGAAAGAGAAATGATTACCTTGAATTTCCGGTTATTACGCCAACTGGTGAAAGTCGTTGGTTAGGTCAAAATGTAACAACTTTGCTTAAGCCTGGTGCAGATAATATAGTAACTGGATTTTTAGGGTTGGCCAGAGATATTACAGAAAGAAGAAAGGCGAACTCAATCATCAAGGAGCAAAACAAAGATATTACCTCTTCAATAAACTATGCAAGAAGAATTCAATTCAATATGCTTCCACGTTCTTCTGAATTTGAGAAGAGGTTTATAGAGCATTTTATTCTTTTTAAGCCTAAGGATATTGTCAGCGGAGATTTTTATTGGCTTAATAAAGTTGGTGATAAGACGATATTGATATGTTCGGATTGCACAGGTCATGGTGTCCCAGGATCTTTTATGACACTTCTTGGAATTAATATCTTGAATCAGATTGTTATGGAAGCGAAAGTAACTGACCCTGGGGAAATCTTTAATCAGTTAGATCAGCGTTTGACTCAAGTTCTTCCAAGAGACGGGCAGAATAGAATTAAAGATGGTATGGAGGCCGTTGTATGTGTTTTTGATGGCAACACTGAAGACATGGAGTACGCCACTGCAGGAGGCAGATTTGTAGTTACAGACGAAGAAAACAATAATATTACCGTTGTTAAAGGAGAGTCAAAACACATTGGTGATGAACCTGTAACGGACGATTTTTCATATAGAACAGAAAAGATTTCATTTACGAATAAGCAAATGCTCTACTTATTCTCTGATGGTTATCCAGATCAATTTGGAGGAGAGAAAAATAAAAAATTATCAATAAAGAAGTTTCTCGCACTTCTTGATGCATTAACGCCTCAAGATCTTACTGAGCAGAATGAAATATTCCGTGAACATCTTTCAGCATGGATAGGTGATGAACCACAAACGGATGATATTACAGTTATTGGGATTCGTGGATTAAGTTCGCGTCAAAAAAAATAGTTATTTGATTCTTTTCATTATCAACGATTTGATTAACTTATGTATAGTTAACCAAAATCACCTAGTCAAATGGAAGAGAATTATCTGCATTACTTGTGGAAATCGAAGAAATTTTATAACTCAAAACTCGAGTTAATTGATGGTCGTGAAGTAGAAATTATCAATGTTGGATGGCACAATCATGATGCTGGCCCTGATTTCTTTAACGGAACAATTAAGATTGAAGGAATTGTCTGGACAGGCAATATAGAAATTCATGTTAAATCATCAGATTGGTATACTCATAAACATCATTATGACGAGGCTTATAGTAATGTAGTCTTGCATGTCGTTTACACATTTGATAAAGATGTCAAAGTAGAAAATAGATATTTACCAACATTGGAGTTAAAAAGTCTAGTCAACTTAGGTCATTATAGGAGCTTTGAGAATATCTTGAAATCCAAGGCTTCAAAACCTTGCGGACAATCCCTAAAAAACATGGGTGTTTCTTTAGATCAACAAATACAATTGTCGTTCTTTCAAAGAATGGAAAGAAAGGGTTTAGAGCTCATGGAGACGAATAATAGTCAAAATCTTAATCAATATAACGTGCTTTTTCATGCTATCGCTCAGGCATTAGGTGGTCGATTAAATAAGACTCCTATGCAGGAACTGGCTACAAAGCTGCCACTAATGGTTTTGTATAAAGAGATGTGGGATAGTGACAGGATTAAAGCTCTTGTATTTGGAATCGCTGGGTTTTTGGATGAAGTGGATTCTGATTACCAAGTGAAACTTGAAAAGCATTGGTGTCTTCTAAAGAGGAAATATGACTTAGTGTCCATGCGGAAATCAAGTTGGAAATTTAAAGGTGTCCGACCACATTCTTTCCCAACTCGAAAATTAGCGGAATTTGCTGAGATCATCTTACGAATTTCGCCAGGGTCTCTAAGTTTTGAAAGTCTAGATCAATTAAAGAAAAGCCTTGAGAAAATTTTTAGTTTCGAATTAGATTCTTTTTGGGAAGATCATTTTACCTTCTCCAAAAGCACGAAATCTAAGCAGAAGCTAGTTATTTCAAAAACAACTCAGGATCGAATAATAATTAATGCTGTGGCACCTTTTTTAATTTATAGAAAGCATTTGTTAAGTGAGCACAAGAACGATGAACTTGTACTAGAGCTTTTATTTGACGTTCCTGCTGAAAAAAACAATATTACTAAACAATGGAGACAACTTGGCGTTTCAATAAAAAGTGCAATAGATTCACAGGGTTTAATTGAATTGAACAATGAATTTTGTATTTTTCGAAAATGTTTGAGTTGCGAAGTAGGTAAGTCCATTTTAGAGAATTGAGAACAGCTATGATCAGATTAATTCAGAAAATTATTTTCTTCTTCGAAATGCGCTCTTTTGGCGTTAGCGAGTGGTGGGCTAGAAAACTCGGTATTCGAACTTCTAAAGTCAGACTGTTTTTTATTTATGCATCTTTTCTTGCCTTGGGATCACCACTTCTAATATATTTGGCAATGGGTTGGGTTCTAGAGAATAAACACCTTTTTAAACTCACTCGAAAAAGAAAATCTATTTGGGAATTATAATTCTAATCAAAATATGAGTGCGAAAAAAGTTTTGATTACTGGGAGTAATGGTTTACTAGGTCAACACTTGTCCAAACACTTCCTTCAATCTGATAAAGAAGTTCTTGCTACTTCTTCAGGACAGAATAGAATTTCAGCTCTTAAGCATAACTATCAAAGTCTCGACGTTACTAGCTCATCTCAAGTCAAAGCTGTAATAGCAGATTTTCAGCCAGATATCATTATTAATGCGGCGGCTGCAACAAATGTAGATGGATGTGAAGATAACCCTCATAATTGCGATAAGATCAACCATCAAGCAGTTAGTCATTTTATAGATTCATTTGATCAACTAGAGGTAACACCGCATTTTATTCATATATCAACAGACTTCATTTTTAATGGAACAAAGAATGAATATCTTGAAGATGATGAGCCAGACCCAATAAGTGAGTATGGTCGATCAAAGTGGAAGGGTGAATTAGCTCTCAAGAATAGTTCTTTTGAAAACTATACAATAGTAAGAACATCTCTGGTATATGGCGTTGGTGAGAACTTGAATAAAGGAAATATTTTTCTGTGGGCAATGGGTAAATTGAGAAATGACGAAACACTCTCAATTGTTGATGATCAATTCCGTTCCCCCACTTTTGTTAATGACCTATGTTTAGCCTGTGTTAAAATAGTTGATTTAGATATTAAAGGAATCATAAATATTGCAGGGGATCAAATACTTTCTATGTATCAATACGTTCAAGAAGTTTCAGACTATGTTGGAAAAAGTCGAGCTTTAGTGAAGGCCATTTCTACCGATACGTTGAATCAAAAAGCGAAACGTCCCAAAAATTCTGGTTTGAATATTAATAAGGCTAAAAATAAAATAGGATTTGAACCTACGAAGTTTGAGCAATCTCTCGCGGAAATGGATAGTCTCTAACTCGAAAAATATTTATATTTTAGCAAATCTTCAGATTACTATATTGAATAACAAACTTATAAAAAGACCTTAAACGTAAACATAAGCTATGAGATCATTACTATTCGTTTTTTCACTTTTCTTTGCTTCATTCGTATTTGCTCAAGACAATCGGAACGAGCCGTTATCAGCTAAGTTCATCATTGACGACTCACTTTCAGCGATTGATGATGTGGTGGCTGAAGTCATCCCACGAGGAGGTAAAAAACCCTACAGATACATCTGGAATCAGCAAAATGTATCGATATATAACAGGGTGGCAAAAGGATTGTCAGAGGGAGAGAAAATTGCGGTCGATTTAGTTGACGCCAATAATGATACCGTGCATTTACAAGGTTTTGTTGAGATAGAAAGCATTCCTGAGATTTTTAATAATGCCATGAAGCCTGCTGTGAACTTCATGCAAAGTATTTTATTTGCTCCGGTTTGGGAAGATACTGTGAAAATAGGTGAGTTCAAACTAAAAGCTCCATTTGCACTAGATAGTGATAAAACCGATTATGTATTAAAAGAGTGGCTAAAGAAAGATGGTGAAGCTGTAAAGCACCAAGAAGTAATTGCGATATTAAGAGACGGGGAGAACGAGTTTCCTCTCTTTGCAATGGGTGATGGTAATCTTGTTTATGGTTCTTTAAACGGTAATAAAATTAAAGCAGGTGATAAGGTATACTTTAAGAATAAAAGAGGTAATAGATCAGAGACATTATTAGGGACTATTAATTATAGTGATCCGCAACCTTTCTACTTCAAAAATTTAACGAATAAAGTCCAAGGTATTCCATTAATTGTAGTTTGGTTAGTCTTAGGTGCAATTTTCTTTACGCTAAGAATGGGCTTCATTCAATTGAAAGGTGCAAAACATGCTATTGAACTTGTTCGTGGAAAGTATGATGATCCTTCGGATGAATCGGGAGAGGTTTCTCACTTCCAGGCTCTCGTTACAGCTCTATCGGCGACTGTAGGTCTTGGTAATATAGCTGGTGTTGCAATCGCAATCAGCATGGGTGGACCAGGTGCTACATTCTGGATGATACTTGCCGGTTTTATTGGTATGGCTTCAAAATTTGTTGAATGTACTCTAGGTGTTAAGTATCGACACCAGAAAGAGGATGGTGAGGTATTTGGAGGACCTATGTATTATCTGAGTAGAGGTCTTGCTAAAAGAGGTCCATTCTTCAAGGGGCTAGGAAAGGTCCTCGCTATTACTTTCGCTATCTTATGTGTTGGAGGTTCTCTGGGAGGAGGGAATATGTTCCAGGCGAATCAAGCCTTTAATCAGCTAGCAGGAATACCTGGATGGGAAGGTTTTCAATCATATGGATTTGTTTTTGGATTAATTATGGCTGCACTAGTAGGAGTTGTAATTATTGGTGGTATTAAGAGTATAGCAAGAGTAACGGATAAAGTTGTTCCATCGATGGTGGCTATTTATGTCCTCTCAGCTATTACTATTATCGCATTCAATTATGATAATCTTGGAAATGGATTCAGTACTATTTTCTCGGGGGCGTTTAGTCCTGAAGCTATTTATGGTGGTTTCATTGGGGTTTTAATATTGGGCTTCCAGCGCGCAGCTTTCTCTAATGAGGCGGGAGTAGGTTCAGCAGCAATAGCTCACTCAGCGGCAAGAACAAAAGAGCCAGTTAGTGAAGGTACTGTTGCTTTATTAGAACCATTTATTGATACTGTTGTAGTTTGTACAATGACTGCATTAGTTATAATTTTCACAGGTTATGCTGAGGATCCTGAAGGTTTAGAAGGTGCCGCGTTGACCTCAGCGGCATTCTCTTCATCATTAGGAGACTGGTCATTATATGTATTGTCATTCGCAGTTGTTTTGTTTGCATTCTCTACAATGATCTCATGGTCTTATTATGGATTAAAGGCTTGGACTTACGTTTTTGGTGAAACAAAAGCTGCGGGTATTACCTATAAAGTGATTTTCTTGCTATTTGTTGTTATTGGATCCTCTGTAGGTCTTGGAGCAGTTATTGATTTCTCTGACCTCATGATTCTAGGTATGGCTTTCCCTAATATTCTTGGGCTTCTTATAATGTCAGGGGAGGTAAGAAATGACATGAAAGATTATTTCGCAAGGATAAAGTCTGGAGCGATTCAAAAATTTAAATAAAACAGATAGCTGTGTCTAAGAAACCTTGGGATACAGATTGGTTAATATTTTCAAAACGAGCGCGCAGAGGTGCGCTCGTTTTTTTATTTTTATTTATTGTGATTTCAGTTGCACCTAGTATTTACGTAAATTATTTTCATGAACCAGACTTAGATTTTAAAATATCTAATTTCGACATGGTTGATGATGAGGTAGGTCAACAAAATAATAAAGCGAAGTATAAATTGCCAGATGATCGTTTTGATCCAAATAACTACACTTTAGAGGAGTGGATGAATATTGGGTTGTCTGAAAAGCAATCGCAGTCTATTTTGAATTATCTTGAAAAAGGAGGGGAAATCAATTATAAAGAAGATCTTTTGAAGTTATATGTTGTAGACGATGAATTATACGGACTGTTGGAATCGAAAATTGATTTGCCTAGAAAGCCGAGTGATTCAAAAACTAAAGAAATCTCTTCGGTTGAAAAGATTGACAATGAAAAGGAAGTGAAAATTGAGGTTTTTAAAGGAACTGTAGAAGTGAATTCGGCTTCGAAAGAAGACTTAATGAGGATTAACGGAATTGGGGAATACTATGCTAAGGAAATAATTAGTTTGAGGGAGAAATATGGAGGGATACATTCTTTGCGACAGCTAGAAGAATTGTACATGATGACTGAAGGAAAACTCGATACGCTATCTCAGTTTATAGTTGTTGACGAGGGAATCATAGAAAAAATTAATGTCAACACTGCTTCCGGCAAGCGCCTGTTGAGCCATCCTTTAGTAAACAAGGATATAGCAAATTCAATAGTTTTCATAAGACAACGCTATGGCGAGTTCAAATCACTGGATGATTTAAAACAATCGCCTTATATTGATTCAGAAAAGCTGGAGATACTCAGTCCTTATTTAGATGTAAAGTAATGAATTTAGAAGAAAGAATTAAAGATACAATTAGAGATATTCCCAATTTCCCAAAAGAGGGAATTGTATTCAAGGATATAAGTACGGTGCTTAGCGATTCGATATTGTCAAATGACGTTTTAAACGCATTCGTTGATTCAGCTAAGGAGGCAGAAGTGAATAAAGTGGTGGGGGTTGAAAGCAGAGGCTTCTTATTTGGACAGGCTATAGCAATGAAATTAGGAGTACCTTTTGTAATGCTTAGGAAGGAAGGCAAGTTGCCCTATAAAAAAGTCAGTCATGCGTATGAACTTGAATATGGCTCTGCGATTATTGAAGTGCATGAGGATGCATTCAAGCCGGGTGATAAAGTCCTTATTCATGATGATTTACTGGCAACGGGAGGTACAGCTTCTGCGGCTGGAGAGTTAGTACAAATGTTAGGAGCTCAAGTAGCTCAATACTCTTTTATGATTGACCTTTCGTTCTTAAATGGACAAGATAAATTAGAGCGGTTCACTAAAAATATTATTAAATTAGCGACTTACTAATCAATCCAAATGGTTAGATATATTCAAAAATAGAGAAACATGAATTTTGAGTTAAATGAGAATCAGTTAATGATTCAACAGATGGTACGTGACTTTGCTGCTAAAGAAATTAAGCCAAACCTAGTTGAATGGGATGAAAAAGAGTTCTTCCCAGTTGATGTAATGAAGAAAATGGGTGACCTCGGTCTTTTAGGAATTTATATTCCTGAAGAATATGGAGGTAGTGGCTTTACTTATGATGAGTATGTTACAGCATTAATTGAATTAGGAAAAGTATGTGGGGGTGTTGGTTTGTCAGTGGCTGCACACAACTCACTTTGTACAGGTCATATTTACTACCACGGTTCCGAAGAACAAAAAAAGAAATATTTACCTAAACTCGCGAGTGGTGAATTCATCGGTGCCTGGGGGCTTACAGAGCCGAATACTGGTTCTGATGCCATGCGAATGAAGACAACTGCTGTGAAAGAAGGTAATGAGTGGGTGATCAATGGTGCTAAAAATTGGATAACTCATGGTTTGTCCGGAGATGTGGCAGTTGTGCTTGTTAGAACCGGTGAGCTATTAGATAGTAAAGGGATTACAGCTTTTATTGTAGAGAAAGGAACTCCAGGTTTTAGTGCAGTGAAGATTAGCGATAAGCTTGGAGTTCGAGCGAGTGAAACAGCTGAATTAATTTTTGATAATGTTAGAGTTCCAGATGAAAATGTAATTGGTGAAGTCGGAAAAGGATTTGTTCAAGCGATGCAGATTTTAGATGGTGGTAGAATATCTATTGCTGCTTTAAGTTGTGGTATCGCAAGAGGTGCTTACGAGGCTTCGGTTAAATATGCCAAGGAGCGCGAGCAATTCGGTAGACCAATTGCTCAGTTTCAGGGAATTAGTTTCAAGTTGGCAGATATGGCTACCAAAGTCAAAGCTGCGGAATTGTTAACTTTCAATGCAGCGGCTTTAAAAAACAATAAAAAGCCAATGACGAAAGAAGGTGCTTACGCGAAATATTTTGCTAGTGAGGTTTCTGTGGAATGTGGGAACGAAGCTGTACAGATAA
The DNA here is from genome assembly GCA_965659845.1 of Brumimicrobium sp. Classification (GTDB taxonomy): domain Bacteria; phylum Bacteroidota; class Bacteroidia; order Flavobacteriales_D; family Crocinitomicaceae; genus Brumimicrobium. The sequence goes on along the minus strand of CBFHXS010000064.1, from coordinate 1,840 downwards.
TGGGAGGTTATGGCTATACGAAGGAATATCCTGCGGAGAAATTCCTAAGAGATGCGAAGCTGATGACCATAGGTGAAGGGACTTCTGAAATCCAGAAGGTTGTTATTTCAAGAGAAATTTTAAAATAACATTTGTTGATAATAATTTTGTTGTTATCTTTGCGGTCCGATTAGAATTTAAGAAAGTAATAAATAAAGATATGTTAGTAGTACCAGTTAAAGAAGGAGAGAACATTGAGCGAGCGCTTAAGAAGTATAAAAAGAAGTTTGAAAAGACAGGCGTTATGCGTGAATTACGTAAGCGTAAAGAGTTTATTAAGCCTTCTGTTAAAATTCGTCAGCAACGAATTAAAGCGTCCTACAAACAGAGAATATTATCTGACGAGATTTAAATATATCACGTTTTTTTACGTTAAAAGGAGTCTATTAGGCTCCTTTTTTTATGTTTAATAAGTTTGAATCATATCTAAATATTGAGAGAAGATTATCCTCTCATACACTAATTGCTTATCTTAAAGATGTTAGTCAATTCCTTGAATTCGCTCTAGTTGAGACTGAAATTGAGCTTAATGAGATTAGTCATCAGGTCGTTCGTTCATGGATTGTCGATTTAATTAACGCAGGTGCTAATAACCGCAGTGTCAACCGAAAGCTTTCAGCTTTGAGGACATTCTTTAAATGGGCAATAAAGGAAGACTTGGTTTCCGTTAATCCAATGCTTAGGGTCAAAGGTCCTAAGCAAGGTAGGAAACTTCCTGAATTTGTTAGGAAAGAAGAGTTAGATCTGGATAAAATTGAACCTCTGTTTTCGGATGGGTGGACTGGCTATCGAGATCGCCTAATGTTAGAAACCTTTTATCAAACCGGAATACGTCTTTCAGAGCTTATTGAGCTTCGCAGGGCATCAATAGAAGATAAAGCTATCAAAGTTTTAGGTAAAAGAAATAAAGAGCGCATTATCCCGATAACTATTCAACTTGAAAGGGAGTTAATAGAACTTTATGAAAGCGATTTCAATACAGAGACAGGAGAGCCTTATATTTTCCTAACTAACAAAGGGAATAAACTATATCCGAAATTTGTATATAGAAAGATAAATTATTACCTTTCTATACTCACTAATCTTCAAAAGAAGAGTCCCCATGTGTTAAGACATACTTTTGCTACTCACATGTTAAATAATGGAGCGGGATTAGAAACGTTGAAGGAGATTCTTGGGCACGCGAATTTAAGTGCTACTCAGATTTACACTCATAATTCGTTTGATGAATTAAATAAGATTTATAAACAGGCCCATCCCAGGGGTCATAAAAATTAGTCATATGGATGTAGATATTCAATCAGTAGGTTTTACGGCAGACCAAAAGTTAATGACTTTCGTTAATGATGGAGTGACAAAACTCTCTCAAATTTATGGTCAGATCGTATTTTCGGAGATTTACCTAAAAGTTGATCGAAAATCAGCCCAGGCAAACAAGATAGCTGAAGTAAAGTTAGGGGTGCCCGGAAAAGATCTTTTTGCGAAGAAGAAATGTGATAGTTTCGAGGAAGCTATTGTAGATGCATTAGAAGCTGTGAGGCGTCAACTAGCAAAGCATAAAGGTAAACTAGTTGCATAACAAAATCATGTTAACGTGTTAATAATGAAATAACTGTAAGAGTGGCCTTTTAGTAGCCGCTCATTTTTTTGAAAAAAAATCAAAAAAAGACTTGCTGTAAATTATTTCTTTTATACATTTGCATCCCCGAACGGGTTTTAACGTGTAAGGGAGTTCTTTAAAAAGTTGTAATTACCAATAAGTGCCGATGTAGCTCAGCTGGCTAGAGCAGCTGATTTGTAA
>CBFHXS010000063.1:0-15261 GCA_965659845.1 Brumimicrobium sp. | reverse complement strand
TTTCTTTTTTGAAGGAACAGGAGGTTCTGGGGATAGCATGTACCATTTCCTATATGCTAAGGAGGCACCAAGTCATCCAGAATTATTTTTCAATCATTGGGCAAAACCTCTTTTTGTTTTGATTTCAAGTCCTTTTGCACAATTGGGTTTTGTTGGAATGAAAATCATGAACCTTATTATAGTTTCATCCACACTATGGTTCACTTTTAAAACCGCACAAGTATTAAACGTTAGAAATTCTTGGTTAACGGGACTAATGATCATATTCAGCCCTTTATATTTTACATTAACATTTTCCGGTTTAACGGAACCGTTATTTGCCCTTTTCTTAATTATGGCTACCTATCTATTTCTGAAGAAAAATTTAATAGCAAGCGTCATCCTCATATCTTTTTTACCCTTTATTCGTTCTGAAGGATTATTCTTTATAGGAATTTTTGGATTTGCATTAGCCTGGAATGGGCAATGGAAAAAAATACCCTTGTTAGCTCTAGGATCTGTTGTTTATGGAATAGCTGGATATCCAATTTACGGAGATTTCCTATGGGTGTTTAACAAGGTCCCTTACGCCAAATTAAGCAGTACATATGGCGAAGGAACTGCTTTGCACTTTGTGCAACAATTACTTTACGTCATTGGTATTCCGTTTTACATATTTTTCTGGATAGGTGTGGTAGCATGGTTCAGAAATACTTGGAAAAACGGATTCAATTCAAGCCTTACCTTTTTGATCTATGGAGGTGTTTTCGCTTTTATTGTTGCTCACTCCCTGTTTTGGTACTTTGGCATATTTAATTCAATGGGACTCAAAAGAGTGATGATTTCAGTCATACCTTATATTTCAATCATTGGGTTGATCGGTGTCAATTTCCTCATATTCGATTTACTAAAACCATATAAAAAAGCTCGACTAACGTTGCGCTTTATGCTCTTTGCTTACCTTATCATATTCCCTTTCACCTCAAACCCCGCTGCAATCGATTTTAAGCATGATCTAGATTATTCCTTGGCCCAGAAAACAGCGCAAAAAGCTGCCGACCACGTAGTGAACAGCAGCAGTGATTTTAGATTAGTAACTGCAGACATCTATTTCTGCGCTTTACTAAATAAAGACTGTTTCGATACAAATGAAAAGGTATTTCTGAATCAATATCACCTCTCTAATTTAAAGAAGAATGATATTATCATTTGGGAGAATTGGTTTGCTGTAGTTGAACAAGCAATCTCTCTTGAACAACTTGAACAAAACACCAAACTAAAAAAGGTAAAAGAAATCAAAGAGGTTAATCACAAAGGCCGATCGGTGCACTACGTCGTCTTTACAGTTATTTAATCAACGAATTTTCTCCATAATCCTTACAACTGCAGGGCAAACCATCGTGTTTTTCATGGTTAAGCTGAGAATCTGATGCATTTTCTTTCTATCTGTATGGGGATATTCACGGCAGGCTTTAGGACGATCCTCGTATACGCTGCACTTGTTATCTTCTTGCAAGAAAACGCAAGGTGACGATTTCAAGACATAATCCCCCTCATTATCCAAATTCAAATACTGTTCTGCGAACTCCGTGTGAGTAACTCTTAATCGCTTACTCAACCTTTCGATATCAACATCTCTAAAAATTGGACTTGTTGTTTTACAGCAATTGGCGCATTCTAAACAATCTATTTCATCAAAAACATCCCCATGCGCCTCCCTAAACTGCTTATCAAGCTCTTTGCTTGAAGTTCTTTTCATGCGCTGGATTGCTTTCTTATTTTGCTTACGCTGAGCAATTCCCCTATCTAGATCAGACTGATAATTCACGATACAAATTTACGAAGAATAAGAACGGTAGCTATTTTTTAGTAGAATGCATTGAACTTGCGATTCATAATTAGTACATTTCCTCATTCTAAAAACTGACAAAGATTTAAATCACTATGGATAAATATGACCTTGTAGTCATTGGAGGTGGACCGGCAGGGTACGCGGCAGCAATGAGAGCAATAGATTTTGGAAAATCAGTTTGTCTTATTGAAAAAAGACGAATTGGTGGCGCTGGTCTTTACAATGGAGCCCTCTCTTCCAAAACACTTTGGGAACATTCACAAAAAGTGAGAAGCACAAATGAGAGTCTCTCCGCATTTGGTCATGCCCCATATCAACCTACCTGGTCTGAAATAAAAACAAATTTAGACGAAGCAATCTTCGAACGCAAGTTTCAATACTCATGTCATGTGAAACTTTTGCAGCATGAAACTGACAACTGTCATTTTGCGCAGGAAAGAGGAACTGCTAAATTTATTTCTGATCATGAAATAGAGATCGAAAGTGATGGCAAAACAAAAATTATATTTGGAGAGAACATCATCATTGCAACTGGGAGTTCTCCTCGGAAACTACCAAAAATAGATGTAGATGAGAAAAAGATCTTCACGAGTGATGGAATAGAGAATATAGAGGAACTACCGAAACGAATGGTTATTGTTGGAGCCGGAGTTATTGGATGTGAGTATGCAACTATATTCTCAAATTTTGGGAGAACAAAGGTTCATATTATAGACCGTCAAGATAGGATCTTACCTTTTGAAGATAGTGATATCTCAAAACTTGTATCGAGAAACTTTGAAGACAATGGTATTGTCATTCATAGTGAAGCTAACCTCGAACGATTGGAAAAAAAGGGAGATGGTGTTGAGTACGAACTATCATACCCTGACGGCAAAAAAGAAATAATAAAAGTTGACGCCGCTCTTTTATCTGTTGGTAGAACGCCGAATATTCATGGCTTAGATATTGAAAAAGCTGGTGTTAAAATGTCTAAGAGAGGAGTACACATTGGTGATGACGATACACAAACAAACATACCTCATATCTATGCAGTAGGTGATGTTTCAGGTCATATCAACCTCGTTAATATGGGAGAGATTGAAGCTCGCCATGCAGTAGAAAAAATCTTCGGAGGGAACAAAAACAAGATCGTATATGACAACATTTGTACGATAATGTTTTTACAACCAGAAGTTGCTGCAGTAGGACTTAATGAGCAGCAGTGTGTAGAAAAGAATATCCCGGTAAAAGTCGTAAAGATAGATTATTCAGTAATCGCTAGAGCCATAGCAATGCGAAAAACACAAGGCTTTTTTAAGATTATAGTTACGAATGACGACGAAATGAAAATTTTGGGAATGAGGGCTGCTGGAGAACATGCATCATCAGCAATTCAAGCTGTAGGCCTTCTTGTAAAACTAAATATGTCCATTGAAGTACTTTCTGAACTGGTGCATCCACATCCATCAATCGTTGAAGGTATTCAAGAATGTGTTCGAATGCTTTTGAATAAAGCTGTTTTTAAATCTTCTGTATTTCGCGATAAACTAGCTTGTTACAGCCTAGTTGATGGCGTTAAAACTCCACTTGAAAGATTATGATTTTTCAGTTGGAACAATTATTGAACTCACTGAGCTAAAGTCAACACATGAAAATCAGTTTTGATAACGTAATGCCAGAGCCACTTGCTTCTATTCAACATGGAAAAAATAGTATTTGGGGGGCCTCATTTCAATTGGATAAAGGTGAAAAAGTTGTACTCAATGCTTCCAGTGGAAAAGGAAAGACAACTTTCACGCATACGCTTGCAGGCATTAGAAAAGACTATGATGGCGATCTCAAATTCAATGATCAACAAGTATCTAAGATTACCCCAGAGGAATGGGCGAACTATCGAAAAGACAAGATTAGTTTTGTTTATCAAGACCTTCAATTATTTCCTGAATTAACTGTTCAGGAGAATCTTGCTGTTAAAAACGATCTCACTAAAACTTTTAGTGATGCCGAAATGAAAGCTATGTTAGCTGATCTTGAAATAGAAGACAAATGGGATGTTCCTTGTAAACTATTGTCTATGGGACAGCAGCAACGTGTAGCAATAATACGTGCACTTGCACAACCATTTGATTGGATTATTATGGATGAGCCATTTAGCCATTTAGATGAAGATAACACACAACGTTGTCTTAAAATGATCAACAAAAGATGTGACAGGATAGGAGCAGGATTTATACTTACTACACTTGGCGATCTTCATGGGTTTGACTTTGATCGCGAACTAAACCTGTAATTATGCTCAAGAAGATTCTTTTTTCATACCAAAATAAAACACAACTGATCGTTGCTATGATTGGTTCATTTCTAGGATTCACATTCCTAATTACTTCTATTCATTATCTTATTCGTGTTAATGAATTCGGTGAAGGAGAGGATATCCTTGGGGACAATACAATGATTGTCCAAAAGAAAGTCACTTCGTTCAATTCAATGAATATGGCGAAGACAGATTTTTCAGAAAGTGAAATTGAAAACATCAAAAAGCAAAGTTTCAATGTGGCTGCTGACCCAATTATTAATAATAGTTTTGGCGTCTATTTTGAAACGAACAGTGACATGATACCTAAATTCGGTACAGATGTATTTGTGCAATCGATTAACAACAAATTCATTAAAATAGATGCCGAAAAATGGAACTGGAAAGAAGGTGATGAGTTTGTCCCTATTGTTCTCCCTCGGGATTTCCTTACGATGCTCAACACATTTGCAAGTGCTAAAGGCATACCTCAGGTATCCGATGAGGTTGCTAAATCCGTAGACTTTAGATTTCGACTCTACAATGAAGAAGGTAAGGAATTTCAGAACGTGAGAATTGTTGGATTCACAAGTGAGGTTTCATCTATACTTGTACCCCACTCCTTCATGGAATATGGTAACATAAACTTTAAAACAAAGGAACCTTCTAAAGTCACTCAGCTAATGCTTACAGTGAAGGAAAATGAATTTGGTAAACTGGAGGAGTTTATGAACAATAGGTCTTTGGAAACAAAAGAAGCCTCTAAAATTGTTGGTAAATTGAAAAGTGTAGCTGGGACATTGTTTTCCGTTTTGATAGCAATCAGCGTAATAACTGTTTTCTTAGCAGGGCTAGTGTTGATTCAATATGCTCAATTATTGATTTCCAAAAACGAATATGAGATTAGAACTTTACTAAGAATAGGACATGCACCAAAAGTCATCATAATGAAAATTCTGAGATACTTTATCATTGTATTCGCTATTATCACAGGGATCAGTATTCTTGCTTTTATTCTAGCAAAAATTTTCATTGATAAAATGCTAATTGAAGGAGGTATTCAAATTGATACGTCTATGACAGCACTAAGTTTACTTGCTGTATTGCTAGCATTTATTATCTACACAATAGTTAATTATTTAAATGCGAAGAAAGGCGTGCTCAAAACTTTATAGTATTAAACTTATTTCGTTAAAAATCTGTTAAAAGAAATAACCATTTCATTCGACAAACGTCTGTTTTATTAAATAGCACTTATATTCGCACAAAACAAGCATATTATGACACGTATAATTTTCACACTTACTCTATCATTTTTGATTCTTTCAAATGTTGCAAAGAGTCAAGAGATCAAATTAAAAGTTAAAGGAATTAAAGATACTACTGTTCACTTAGTCAAGTATGTTGGGAGCAAAATGTATTACGCTGACACCTCTGCTTTAAAGGATGGTGTTGTAACTTTTGATGGGAGTATACAAAAACCTGGAGTTATGGGACTGCTTATGCCGGGTCAACGATTTTTTGAGTTTGTTTATACAGGCAAGCCAATACACCTAGAAACAAAGTCTCCGAATTATCGCGAGCATATGGTTGTCAAAGATTCAGACGAAAACAAGCTTTTCTTCAAATACATCGACTTCATGCAGGAAAATACTGGAAAGGCAAGAGCGTTAAATGAAGAAAAATCAAAGCTAGGTAAAGATCAAGAAGCCCGTAAAAAGGAAATTGATGAAGAATTAGCACAAATGAATGATGCCGTTGTAGCGTTCCAAAAATCAATTGCAGAAGATAATCCTGATGCTTTTGTTGCTAAGATTGTTAAAATGTCTACGGACATTGAAGTGCCTGAAGCACCTAAAAACGAGGATGGCTCTATAATAGATAGTACTTTCAAGTACAAATATTTCAGAGACCATTATTTCGACAATATCGACCTTACTGATTCTCGTATTGTAAATGTTCCAGTATTTCAAAAGAAGTTAGAATACTTTTACTCACGTAATATGTTGATTCAGCACCCAGACACGTTGATAAAATACATTACACCCGTTGTTGAGCAACTTCCAGAGGGTACAGAAATTTATAGATTTGTAGTAGCTAACATCACATCAAACTTTGAGAAGTCAAAGATCATGGGGATGGACAAAGTGGTGAATTACATGGTCGCTCGTTACTATTGCAGCCCTGATAAGGATGGAAACCCTAAAGGTTTTTGGATGGATCAAGAAAAAATGGAGGAGCTTTGTAAGGATACCGAAAAGAGACTTCGTTTAGTCCAAGGTGTAGTGCCACCTAACTTAATACTCCCTGACTCAACAAATCAGAAATGGTATAACATGTACGAACTCGAAAGCGAATATGTAGTTCTCTATTTCTGGGATCCGAATTGTGGTCACTGTAAGAAAGTAACTCCTAAACTTCAAACACTCTACGAAAAGAAGTTTAGAGATAGAGATATAGAAATCTTTGCAGTAGGTAAAGCAACTGGTAATGATTTTGAGGATTGGAAGGCTTTCATTAAGAAACATAATTTGGAATTCATCAACGTTGGATTGACTCAAAAGATTTATGACCAGGCTAAGGAAGATGCACGTAGCTTGATTCCTTCAAAAACGACATTAGAGTCTATTAATTACCAAGATACGTATGACATCTATTCCACTCCGCGCGTTTGGATTCTTGACAAAGACAAAAAGATTATTGCTAAATCATTGAGCATCGCACAAATGGAGCGTCTAATGGATCGATTACAAGGACATGACGATGACGAAAAGCTATTCGAACTTGAAGAGGAAGGCGAAGAAGAAGAAGAAGACGATAGTCATTAGTAAAGTAAATATAAACAAGTAAAAAGGCGGTTGATTTCAATCGCCTTTTTTTATAACAAAAGTAATTTAGTTTTATCGTCGGGTATCAACCAAATATATGATTTTCCAGGATTCACCATCCTTTAGTAACGTAAATGCATTTACTCCTTTGTGGGAGACTTCGTTATTTAAAAGGAATTTATAAGGCGTCCAGACGTGAGCAATTAACCCATCCGATTTTACTTCGACTTCTGTCAACTCCTCGTGAAACGCAACCGATTCTCGAATCGAAGCGATAGACGAGTAAAACTCATGAACATCTTGTACGACGAGTAAGGTGTCTTGATCGTTAGAATTGATCGTTGTCATTATCAAATCATCGTGTATAAACATTTTCATGGCATTTGTATCCTGGGCATGAAATGCTTTAAAAAATGATGTAATACAATCTTCTGGACTATTCATTTCCTGAGCTGTTTGAGTTAAACCAAAAACGGGAAGCATTAAACATAAAACAAAATAATTTTTCATGGAAATTAATTCATCGTTCTAAATTCGCTCGGAGTCATTCCCGTTCGTTTTTTAAACATATTTGAAAAGTGCTGAGAATACTCGAACCCAAGATCAAACGCAATTGACTTTAGGGGATCGTTGGATCCTAGCAATTTATTCTTCGCTTTGTTGATCACGAAGTCTTGAATATGATACTGTGCAGATTTTCCTGTTTCTTTTTTAAGCAAATCGCTCAAGTAGTTTGAAGACATATTCAACTGTTCAGCACAAAAAGTAACCGTAGGTAGACCAATCTCAAGTGGTTTACCTTCTTTGTAGTAAGATAAAAGCGTTTTTTCAAATGAAGAAATCATATCCTGATTCAAGTTTGAACGCACAATGAACTGACGGTCATAATAACGTCGACAGTATCCTAAAAACAACTCCAACGTAGAAACGATCAAGTTCTGACTGTGTTTATCGATACTTTTTTCTGCTTCGTTACTTATCTGATCAATTAGCAACCCTAGTGTTTTTTGCTCTTCTTCAGAAACATGCAATGCCTCACTGACTTCGTAATCAAAGAACGTATAATCGCCTATCGTTTTATCAAGATTTGACCTCCTTAATAGGTCAGGATGAAACAAGATCAAGTATCCTGAAGCATCATTCTTGCCCACAGTTTCGTTAGATGTCATTACCTGACCAGGTTTAGAGAAAGCCAGAGTCCCATCCTGAAAATCATACGTATTCCTACCATAGCCAAATTTACAATCAACTCCTTCTTTCACCCAAATTTGGTAGAGCTCGGAACGAACTTTTGTCCCTTCAGGAAATGCGCTGAAATCTAGCTCGTTTTGAGGCGTAACAGAAATCAGTGGGTGCTTTGGTTTTGATAGCCCCAGTCCTTCATGTATTTCTGATATTGTATTCAGTTCGATCATAATTGCCTATTAAAATTAAGATATTTCATTCAAAAGACTAACGTTTAGCAACCAAATCATTTTTGATCAACACTTCAAACGAATCCCTTAAAGATTCCTTTAATGGGCGATATTCAACACCGAGTTCGTTCTTACTTTTCGAATTGTCCGCCTTCCATTCGATGTTAACATTATTTTTCACAAACTTTCGTGTGATTGCTTTATTAACCATAGGTCCTATCAATGACAACAACCATTTAGGTAATGCTTTATTCGGAACTTTATACTCCTTACCGTACATATCATGAAGCAATTGAGCCATTTCTAAAAAATTAGAGTTATGTCCCGAAAGAATGTTTCGGCCATTTGCTTCTTCATTAAACCCAGCGTTAAAATGTGCTTTAGATAATTCACGCACATCGACAACACCGATCCCCATATTCGGCACTCCTGATTTCATAGATCCATCCCCCATCTGTTTCAGCAATTTAAAACTTTCCGATGTTATCGTGTTCGGATTCGTAGCAGGCCCAATCACCATACTTGGATTCAAAACAACAAGATCCCATCTCGACTGCTCTGTATTGATCTCCCAAGCACGTTTTTCCGCCAAATATTTCGAATATGAGTAAGGCTGATGATCCAAAGAGGCCGTTGTATTCCAAACGTCTTCTGTCAATGTATTATTTGGTGCTTTTTGACAATCAATTGCATCCGTGTAAATAGCAGCACAACTGCTTGTCAGAACTACTCGTTTTACTGATTCCACTTCATTCACTGAAGTCAAAACATTCTCAGTCCCCTTTAAAGCAGGATCAACGAGTTCTTTTTGAGGATCTTTAATATCTGTTATAAATGGCGAAGCGGTATGGTATACTAATTCACAGCCTTCCATTGCATTTTTGTAACTCCCCGTCTCTAAGAGATCGGACTTAAAATACTTGATCTGACCAGTATACTTCAATGCCATTTCATTCAAATGAGCAAGTTTCTTTTCATTTTTTGGATCTCTCACAGCAGCGTGAACTGTTATTCCTGCTTCTAATAAATCCTTAACGACCCATCCCGCAACGTATCCGGTAGCTCCAGTAACTAAAACTGGTTTTTCTTTATTGATCATAACCTATCTTTTTTTTGACAAAGTTGAAGTTATTTGACCGGTGAAATGTATACATATTACAGAATAATGTATTGATTTTACAGCGTCAATACATTTCTAATCTACTACGTTCGATTCTATGTACTCATTATATGATTCAATAAATTGATTTTTCATACGGGAAGATAAAGGCACTAACACATCATTAGCTAAATGGAGCATGTTAGTTTTAATTTTTACTGGATTACTAACGTTTTTCATATTTACCGCAAAACTCCTATGCGTTCTAAAAAACGAATCAGACAAGTCTTCAATGATCTCTTTCAAGGGTTTAGATGCAGTTATCTTATCGGTTTTCAACGTTATATTTGTATACATTCCATCCGCTTCCAGATAAATGATTTCATCAATGGGAATTATATATTCTTCTTTATGAGTACGTAAACAATATGTCCTTTCATTTGCTCCGCTAAGATTATTATTCAATAATTCAATCTGCTCCTCTTTATGCCCTGAAGAACTAATCATTCTCTCTTTCAGCCGGTTTATGGTGGCAATTAATTCATCTACCTGCAGCGGCTTTAATAAGTAATCAAATGCTGAAAGTTTAAAAGCCTTAACCGCATATTCATTGTAAGCTGTAACAAAAATAATCTCAAAATTCACTGGAGGATTAATGAAATTGAGTATTTCAGTTCCGTTGTGCTCGGGCATCTCAATGTCAAGAAAAAGAACATCTATTGGTTTGCTGCTGATCTCCTCTACTCCGGTATCTAATCGGTTTGATTCTCCGACTATTTCAATCTCTGGTAGATGTCTCTTCACAAGATAGCGCATCAATTTTCTCGGCGCCTCTTCATCGTCTATTAAATAAGCTCTTATCTTTTTCTCCATGAGAAAGCTAATTTAATAATTGTTCTCAAATGGATTGAAGCAATACTAAATTAACATCATAATTTAATGATTATTGGATCGTTAGCGTCTTTTAATTATCAATGTATTGGAATTAAACACGTGATTCAACCTGTACTAAACTCCATAAAAAAAGCCTAATGAGAATTCTCATTAGGCTTTTTGCGCTAATCAGTTTTCCTCAGATAACTTTATCCAAAAAAATCATCTTCTTTATCCATAACTACCTTTTCAGGTATTTGGAATTCTTTAAGTTTTCCACCTTTTACAGTTTTAACATTTTTAATTGCTTTTAACTCTAAATTCTTGATTGACTTTTTCATAATAATTGGTTTTTTATACTAGCTTAATTTTTTATAATAAATCTGCATGATTATCTGATGCAGCAACAGAACCTCTCGTTCCACGTCCCAAAGCACCACCTTTTACAGCTTTAGTATTCTTAATTTCTCTTACTTCTAAATTCTTAATTGACTTTTTCATAATAAATTATTTTGTTGTTAGTACTGAAACAATTATAGATGTATCTCATTGAATTCGAAAGACATACTTTCTGAACGAGCGAAATACTTTCTGAACGAATAAAAAAAGGATACTCGTTCAAAAAAAGATCTAATTCTGTAAAGGGTTATCTTTTAATAGTTCAATAGACTGATCTATAAGTGGTTCATTACGAACGCCTTTAACCATAGAAGGATTAACAATCTTCTTTTCCTGCAACTTTACTAAATTTTTCATGATTTCTTTTTGTTTATGTAAGGCAATTATACAAGTACCTCATTGAATTTGAAAGACATACTTTCTAAACGAGCGTTTTTTCTTCTAAACGTAAACAGTCTACGGGATATTTTTAATATGAATTATGCCAACCTTATCCCTACTCCTATCTTCTCAAGCAAATATGGATTGTGTTCAATAACTATGACATCATTGCTTTCTCTCAGATCCTCCAAAATAGAAAACAGCAGATCAATATCAGCATAGTGCAACCCAACACTTGGTTCGTCAAGAATGAATAATTCACTTTTGGGTTGAGCTTGTAGCCAGTTCAACAGTAAAAGTCGCTGTTGTTCACCTGAAGAAAGTGACTGTACGGTTTGATTCAAGGTCAAATGATCCAAGCCGATATTTGTCAATTGATTAATCATTTCATCTGCAGCTCTTGATGAGCTATATTGAACTAACCATTCTTTAAACTTTTGAATATTGAAATTCAGTACTTCTGCAACCGTTTTTGAATCTACTTGGTAATTTAATACTTCCTCTTTATAGCGTTGGCCTTCACATTCCTCACATTTTTCAATATGGTTGGCCGTGATGTCTAGACTGGTCTCAAGAAAGCCCTTCCCCTTGCATCTTGGACATTGACTTCCTTTGGTTTTATACGAATAGTAATTTGACTTCAATCCTGTTTCTTTCGCGAAGACTTTGGTAACGACTTTGAGAAGATCAAGATAATCCACTAATAACGTTGCCGAATGTGTTTTTAATTTTTTGGAATCAAAATAATGTGCCTTGCGGTATGACTTAGGAAAATCGATTGAAGTACAGTTTACAGGCTTACCTTGTCTAATACTGGGAATAAGAACCTCTTTCACAAGTGTAGTCTTTCCAATTCCAGATTTGCCAGTGATCGCAGTGATTCCACCTACTGGAATATTCAACTCTTTCTTGACAAGCGTATGTCTTGAAATGTCTTTGATCTTGATCTGATCCTCTCCAAGGCTCAGTTGAATAGCTTCACTTGTTTTTTTCAAAAAGGGATGACAGTCGGGTTGAGCTAAAAAGTCATTCACCCTACCCTGAAATGTAATCTTACCTCCAAGCTTTCCTGCTTTAGGACCAAGTTCGACTATATGTTGTGCACTTTGAATAATCTCTTTGTTATGCTCGATTACTATTACAGTATTTCCCTTTAGAACCAACTCCTTCAGTATCTCAATTAGATCTGGAATATTATCATTAGATAATCCAGCAGATGGCTCATCCAGCAGATAAGTGACTCCTTTTAACGGACTATTTAATTGTTTGATCAACTCTACACGTTGATTTTCACCACCGGATAATGTTGGAGATTTTCTATTGAGCTGAAGATGGTCGATATGCAATTGTTTCGCTCTCTCAATCGTACTCATCAATTGTGGCCTGATCTTATCAATTAGTTTTTGATCTATCTCATCACCACTGCGTGTATCCGACAACCAGTCCGCTAAGCCTATGAAGTTCATGGATTTTATATCCTGAATCGATTTTTCAGCAACCAGAACTTTGAGACGTTCAGGCAATAATCCACTTCCTTCACAATTGCTGCACTTCAAGAAAGAAAAAAGATCTACCAAGCTCTTGATGTTCTTATTCTTCCTGGTTTTATAATACTCATCGATCAAGTAGTTGAACAGTCCTTCCCATTGCATTTTAAGTTCCTGGGTTCCTGTTCGTGTTTTTGTTTGATACGTCCACATTGCCTCCCACTCTCTATCTCCGGCTCCTTCAAAGATGATCTCTTTTTGCTTTTCGCTCAAATCATCAAAAGGCGTATCCATGGAGAAACCATGCTCCTTTCCAACTTCTTCCAAAACAGACATGTGTTGACTACCCAATTTGCCATAATATGCAATGGCTTTATTGTGTTCGAAAATTCCAGATTCAATGCTCTTTGAGCAGTCTAATACGATCTTTTTAAGGTCAGGAAGCAACTCCTCTCCTATTCCTTCACAAACTGGACACCTGCCCAACTCGTGATTATTTGAAAAATGACTTGCCGAAAGTTCCTCGCCTTCATAAGCTGACTTCCTGGAAAAAACAAAACGTAAGGTCTTATCTATCCCCGTCTGTTTGGCAATATCAGTGCGAATGGAGTAGTTTTTCTGTTTTCTCGTCACACAGATAGTTGGCGTCAAACCGTTGATCTGATCTACATCCATTTGATAATTCACACCCACACGAGAGCGCTCATAACTCGAAAACTGTTTACTCATCTCTTGCAAACCGTAACCATGCAAAGTATCGATCACCAAGGAAGATTTACCTGAACCTGATATTCCAGTAATTACCGAAAGTTCATCTTTGGGTAATTTCAAGCTTAAGTCTTTCAAGTGATGTGTTCTGGCACCACTGATTGAGATTTTATTCCGTTCCTTCATTGGCTCTTTATCCACCGCTGGATATTCTTCTTTAAGCCCATTCTCAATCCATCCATCACTTTCAGTTCTAAATAAAAAGTGATTTTCAAAACAGACGATTCCTGCGGTCTGCTCTTTCAGTTGATGAAGTGCCTCAATAAGTTGCTTAACATTCTGATGGTGCAAACCAATACTGGGTTCTTCAAGAACCAGCAAGGTATTCTTTGACTTTTTAGCAAAATGTTTAGTGAGTTTTATTCGCTGTGCCTCTCCTCCCGACAAGGTATTGGAAGGTTGACCTAACTTCAAATAGCCCAATCCCAATTGAAGCATCAGCGATAAGACTGAGGCAATCTTTTTCTCTCCCGAAAAGAAATGTTTAGCCTCTTCGATACTCAAATTGTAGATGTCCGCAATGTTCTTTCCCTTCCACTCTATATTCAACACCTCTTGTTTGAAACGTTTCCCATTACATTTCGGGCATACTTGATTCACACTACCTAAAGCACTCATTGATAATGTAATCACTCCAGCACCTTCACACGTTACGCATCGACCTATTTTATTATTGAACGAAAAAGCTCCTTTCGCCATTTTTGCTTTTTTCGCTACGTTCGTTTTTGCGAGTAGATCGCGAATCTTATCTGCCAGCCCTGTATAGGTGGAGGGATTACTTCTCGGTGTTTTTCCAATTGGTTGATCGGAAACCGTAACTTGATTCAGATTGTGATGCTCACAATACAGCCCTAAACGATGAATGACTTCAGCTGTCCTTCGATCAATCACAGTTAATCCCGAAGCAATGGGAGCAAATGTTTCCGCTGTTAATTCTACACCTTCATTATGTATTTCTTCTTGAAGTTCTGTTAGCGCTTTTAATGTGGGACTCTCTAATTTATCTGCTTTCAGAAAATCATCTATCGGTCCATTGTAAATAATCTCTCCTCCGCGACTCCCCGATTCCGGTCCGAGCTCAATGATCCAATCCGACTTTTTAATAAATTCCAAATCATGCTCAACGACCATCACGGTATTTCCACGACGAATCAATCGATTCATGATATTGAGTAAATACGATTGATAAGCTTCAGGCAGCCCGATCGAAGGCTCATCAAAAACGTAGAGAATTCCTTGTAAGTTCGCATTCACCTGGTTAATCAATTTGATACGCTGAGCATCACCAGATGAAATTTCCGTACTTCTTGTAGCTAAAGTAAACTCTCCCATTCCCAGTCGAACCAAGTCACCGACCTTGGATTTGGCCTTTTCAATCAATTTAGTCTCTCCGGCGGAATGGTCTTCATTCGTGAGTTTTTGATAGAGCTCCGACATCGGAAGTTCCATCCACTCATGAAAATTCAATCCTTTCCATTTGTATTTTAGATGTTCGGCTTTGATTCGAGCGCCACTACAACTCGGACATTGTCTAGCACTGACAAACTTTAAAATGTTTTTATTCCTATCTCGTCTAAGGATGTCCCGCATGATCGGTAGCATTCCTTTGTAAAATCCTTCTTCTCGAGGTTTCGCCTTGATTCCCTCCCATTTGAGTCTAGATTCCAATCCATGCTTTCCATAAAACACTTTGATACGATCACTGCCGTTTAAGATTACATCTTGTTGCTCCTTCGAAAGATCTTTCCATGGAATATCTACATTAAAACCATGCGCTTCACACACCTTGTTCAACTCCTCAACTGTGACTTGCGAATATACAATGTATCCATTGGGCAGTGTTGTCGTAATCGCACCTTCTCGCAAAGTTTTGTCTTCTTCACCGACCAGTTTATCCAAATCAAT